>JANOYE010000216.1:0-3166 GCA_031428695.1 Rhodoferax sp.
GATGAGGTACAGCAGCAAGTCCAGCGGGCCCTCGAAGGCTTCGAGAAACACTTCCAGCGCGTCGGGCGGGATGTACAAATCCTGCGGCATGGCAAACAGCGGCTCGCCATACAGCCGCGCGAGTGCGACTTGGTCGATCACGTCCGGCATGATCGGCAAACTCAGGGCATCAGCATTCACGTTCAAAAAGGAGATTGCCTTGGAATTCATTCAAATACCAGCTGAATTTAGTATTTAATTAGGAGCTGGTTACGCATGTTTCTCGTGACTTAGTAGTCGATAATTGTATTTATCGCGATGAATTAAAAGATATTTAAACTGCCATGACCAGCGACGCAGGCCGTGGCGGCTCAAAATCAAGTCAACAGGAACTTGAAATCAACTTGAAATCAGGTCAAATCTCAGCCCGCGCGACTGCGGCGTTATTTTGAATCCGTCTGGTAAACGTAAGGTTTTTGCTCGACTTCCCCGGCGCGGTAGTCGCTCCAGGCCGAGCGGTCCACCTTTTTGTCCCACAAGAGGGCGCGCCCGGCGCGTTGGCGGTCTTCCAGATCGGGCCGCGCCGCTTTGAGTTGCAAAATGAAGTCGGTGGCGTCAGACTGGTAGTGCGGGCGGCGGAATAAGCGCAACAGGGGGGACAATAGTTTGAAACTCATGGGGCCGATTTTACCCAGTATCGATATGACCGAAGCGATGACCGAAACGATAACCCAAACCAGAACCAACCGATGGGCGACGGCGGTGTTTTACGCCGTGTGCGGGGCGTGTTTGGCTCTGCTGACCGGCTGCGCCAGCCTATCGCTTAACGAGATCAAGCCGGGCGTATCAACCGAGGCCGACGTGCGCGCCCGCTTGGGCGAGCCGGGCCGGGTTTGGCCTGCTGCTGGCGATGCGCCCGCCGGCAGCCGCGTGTTTGAATACAGCCGCCAGCCGTATGGGCACACGGCGCACATGGTCGATATCGGCGCGGACGGCAAAGTGACGGCGCTGCGCCAGGTGCTCACGGCGGAGAACTTCAAAAATGTGGTGGTCGGCATGTCCCCGGAAGCGGTGTTGCGGATGCTCGGCAAACCGATGGCCGTCACGCATTACCCGCGCAAAGAAGAAACCTATTACGACTGGCGCTACCTCGACGGGCGCCAATGGGACAACGCCAGAATCTTCTACGCCGTGTTTGATAAAAACAGGCAGGTAGTCTCCACCGGCTCGATCCGCGACCCCGATCTCGACCCGAAAGCCGACCCGTATGTGATGTTCAGGCCGATGCAACGACAATCGCAGCCTCAAAAAACCAGGGGTTCGCATGTTTAAAAGCGCCGGTAGAACGACATCGTCAACATTGTCAATATTGAAGGGGATTTTCGCCATGGGCTTGTTGTCAGCGTTGTTGTCGATGGTGGGCTGCGACACCCAGCGCATCGCCGAGCTGGAAGAGGGCGTGGCCACCGAGGCCGACGTGAAGGCCCGGTTCGGCGAGCCTGAAAAAGTTTGGGAAACGCCGCCGGGCGCGCCCGTGCAAGGGCGGATATTTGAATACAACCGCCAGCCCGCTGGTTACCAAAACTACATGATCACCATCGGGCCCGACGGCAAGATGGCGGCGCTGCGCCAGGTGCTCACGCCCCAGAACTTCGCCAAAGTCACGCCCGGCATGATGATGGAAGACGTGCGCAAGTCATTGGGCAAACCGATGAAAATAACGCCCTATGAATTGAAGGCCCAGACGCATTACGACTGGCGTTACCACGATGGCCCCAACAAGTCTGATTCAAAAATCTTCACCGTGGTTTTCAGCAGCGACATGAAGGTGGCCTCCACCGGCTCGGTGCGTGACCCCGATCTGGACCCGAGATAGACTGCCCCTTGAGCGAATCCGGCAGGCAGGGGCGGAACCTGGCGGTCATGCCGTCAGGGGGTGGTGGCTGAGTGGCCTGTGCTGTCCGAACTGGCCTTTCGTAGCAGACTCAGGTAACCAGTTTCAAGCGCCATGCCATCAGTGGCCCCCTGGCGCTTGAGCAAGCGGTGCGCGCGCGGCAGATTCCAGCAGGCAATCTGGGTGAACATGTGGTGTTCGCAGTGGTAGTTCACCCAATACGGCGCGATCAACACGCGCTCTGCCCAATTGGCATGGGTGGTGCGGGCATGGCGCAGCGGGTCGGGCTCGTTTTGGGCGACCAGGGCATGCTCGGAAATATTGCGCAGGCGTGTGATCAGCGGCAGCCAGGTCATCAGGGGCAGCAGCCACATCAGCAACCAGGCCCAGCCGATGCCCAGCGCCCAAAAAACCAGGAAGCCCAGGGCATTGGCGCTCAAAAACAGGCGTTGCTGACTTGCTTCCTGCACCAACACCTGCCAGCGGCTGTCTGCGTCAGGCGCCTTCAGCGGGTCTGTCAGGCGGCCAAAACGTTGCTTGAAGAAGGTCTGGCCGGTCAGGTCGCGCGCCACCTTGCGCCAGAGCGACTGGCGCGTCACCGGAAACGGCGCGCTCAAGACCAGATCAGGGTCTTCTGTTTGCTGAACGAAGCGGTGGTGTTGCAAGTGGTAGCTGCGGTAGGCGTGCAGGTCAAAACCGCACAGCCATTTGCCGGCCCAATCATTGGTGGCGCGGTGGCGGTGCAAGGCGCCGTGCGCCGCGTCGTGCATGAGGATGAATAGCCCGAGCTGGCGGTTGCCCACCAGCACAACCACCAGGGGAATGGCCAGCGGCCACACCACGCCTGCGGCAATCGCGGCCCCGATCACCGCCCAACAATGCGCCACCAGCAGCAGGCCCTTCCAGCTTGAACGCTCGGTCAGGCGCTGCCATTCGTCAGGGCTGAAGAAGGCTTCGGGCTGGGCGCGGGCGGCGGCGGTCATGGCTGGATGGTTTTGCGCCGATTTTAGAACTGCAGGCTCGCGGGCAGAAAATTGGCCATCAGATCTTCATAAAACGGCTTCACAGCAGCCAGCGCGGGCCGTCTGGGGCTTTTGGTGTACAGGTCGTAAGGGTTGAATTTCAGCACCCAGGGCAACATGGCGCGGTCTTGCGCGTTGCACAGGTGGCCATACTCGCCGCCCGTGTGCCAACTGTAGAAGCTGTGAAATCGAATCATGTACTGCGCCTCCAGTGGCAAATGCGCTTTGACCAGGTGGTACAGGTACTCGTCATGGCCCCAGCTCATGTGCA
>JANOYE010000217.1:0-4593 GCA_031428695.1 Rhodoferax sp.
CCTGCCAAAACCCTTTGGTGACCTTCGGGGCGCTGGAGAACTTGATCTCAAAGCCGTATTTTTTGCCGCCCAGTTCCACCACCACGTCAAGCTCGGCGCCGGCGGCGGTGCGGTAGAAACTGACATCGGCGCCTTTGGGGGCCAAGCCGATAATTTGCTCCAGCATCAAACCTTCCCACGAATGCCCGGCGATGGGGTGGCCGATCAGGCTGTTGACATCGGGGATGTTCAAGAGCGCGTGCAGCAGCCCGCAGTCGCGCACATACACTTTGGGTGATTTCACCAATCGTTTGCCGACGTTGACAAAATGCGGCTCCAAGCGGCGCAGCATCATGGTGTCCACCAGCGAATCCAGGTAACGCCCCACCGTGGTGTGCGAGATGCCCCCGAGCGACGCGGCGATGGCCGAGGCGTTGAACAACTGGCCGTGCAGGTGCGCCGTCATCCGCCAGAAGCGGTGAAGTGTTTGGGCAGGCACGTTGACGCCAAACTCACGGATGTCACGGTTCAAGAAAGTGGCGATGAAGTCGCCGCGCCAAGAGAACGACAAGGCATCGCTGGGCGCGGTGAAGCTCACCGGGAAACCGCCACGCAACCAGAGTTTTTGCAGCGCCAGCAAGTCCAGCGGCCCGCCGCCATCGACGACGTGATCTCCCGTGGCGGTTGGTTGGATTGGATCGGCCTTCGCAAAGCGGTGTTGACCGACCCTGCCACTTTGGAGCGGGTCGCCCGGGTGTGCAGCCCGCGCGTACACGACGCCTACGCGCAGCGCTACCACTTCTGGAACCACTATGTCCAAAACCACCGCGCCCCTGCCTGAGTGGGAGCAGGTGTTGTCGGCGGCAGCGCATTTGCAGCGCATTTTTCCGGATGCCGTGCTGGTTGGCGGCACGGCCTCGGCCCTGCATGCCCAGCATCGGTTTTCGCGCGATGCCGACCACGTGTTGAACGATCTGCGGCAACGGTTTGACGCCGTGTTGGCGCAGCTGGAGTCTGTCGCAGGCTGGAAAACCGCCCGCGTGCAGCGCCCCGTGCAAATTTTGGGCAGCCTCGACGGCATCGAAACAGGTGTACGCCAGCTTATCCGCGAGGTGCCGCTTGAAACTGAAGTACACACGCATCAGGGCGGACAAATCACCGTGCCCACCTTGGCGGAAATTCTGCGCATCAAGGGCGTCTTGATCCTCAAGCGCAACGCCACGCGTGACTATTTGGATTTTGTGGCGCTCGCCCAGCAGCTAGGGGTCCAGGCATTGGCCCAGGCGCTCCAAAATTTTGACAACTTGTACGAGCAGCCCAACGGACAGTCTGCTTTGCAGCAACTTCAAATCCAGCTTGCCAATCCCATGCCCTACGATTTGGATGAGATGCAACCCACCTTGGCCGAATACAAGAACCTGGCCCCGCAATGGCATGAATGGCCTGTGGTCAAGGCCGCGTGCGCCAACGCGGCTATGCTGATCTTTGACCAGATCGGAGAGTCGGGCGGCGCAGCCTGACGCCCTACCGCCCCAATGCCCATTCCAACTGCCTCGGTGAAATCAGATCAACCTGAGTGTCAACTCTTGCGTCAACACATCCCTGGTTTCAGTTGCTAACAAAACGATAGCTGCTTACGCTTTTAATACGAGCTCTTCTTGGTTTTTATCTATAAATTTTCTGGGGCGTTTTAGGGCCCACCAGGCAGCCATTGGTGCGACTCGCCAAATCCCCGGCGCATTACCCCCGGTGCCAGCGGGTCGGTGCCAGCGCCTTGGTCAAGAATCGTGGCGCTGCCCGCACCGGTGTCTTCCATGATGGCGCGCAGACCCCGGGCCAGGTAGCCGGCGCTGGCCTTTGCGGTTTTCACCTCGACCGCATGCAAGGCGCCAGCGCGCTGCAGCAGCAGATCGACCTCGGCTCCGCCGGCCGTGCGCCAAATGAGCCGACAAACCGTGACAAACCACACGTTTTTCGCGCCTCATGCGCCCCGCTTGACCCCAATTTTGGGGCTACCGCTTTTCCCGCCAGGCAGAAACAATTCCAGACAGTCATTTGCTGAAGGAGCTTGCCATGTCACATCTGCCTCTTCCCCATTCGCCCGCCTCGGGCCTGCTGCGCAACGGGTTGGCTCGGGCGCATTGCCTGGCGCTGGCCGCCTGCCTGGCTGGCCTGTTCCTGAGCGCTTGCGGCGGCGGGGGCGGCGCCAGCCCGCCCGCAGCCCCTGCCAGCCCGCCCGCCGCAGCGGTGGCCCGAGCGCCCGTGCTGGAGCCCGGCAGTGCCGCCACCGCCACCGTGGGCGCAGGTGGCGGCAGCGTCACCGCCACCGCCACCAGCGGCATCACCTACACCCTGGTCATCCCTGCCGGGGCGCTGACTGCCGACGTGGCCATCACCCTCACACCCATCACCGACATGGGCAGCGCGCCGCTGGCGCAAAGTGTGTTGGGCGCGGTGCAGATGGAGCCTTCTGGCTTGAAGTTCAAGTTCCCCGCCACGCTGCGCATCGCGGGCGCGCAGCCCCTGGCGGCGGGCCAAAACCTGGTGGGTTTCAGCACCGCCAATGACGGCAGCGGCTTTCAACTCAACCTGGCGCGGGTTGAGGGCGGCAACACTCTGGTCAACGTCACCCATTTCAGCACCGGCGGCGCGGCCGGCGCAACGCCTGCACAACTGCTGCCGCTGGTTCCGCTGGCTCCCACATTGGTCAACGCGGACGACGCCATCGCGCAACTGGCCGAACTCACCGCGCGCAATGCCGGCTTGGTGCAGATCGTCGATGTGTTCCGCCAGTGGTATGTCGAAATCGTCAAACCCGCCCTGACCCAGGCCGATGGCTCCACCGACATCGCGTTCTTGATCGACGCCATCAGCGCCTACAAGGAATGGATCAGCACGATGGATTACATCGCGGATCGAAACTCGCTTGAACTGGCACTGGCTGCCGAGCTTGGCGAATCCGCGCCCATTGCCAAGCGGGTCTTCACGGGCTTCATTAGCAGCAATTTGGATACTTGCGCCAGCGGTTCGATCGCCATGCAGTTACGCCTCGCCTCTCTGTCGCTGGCCTCCACCGTGCAAGGCATCGCCGAGAGTATTGGCCTGGCGGCCGCTGGCTCCGGCCTGGATCGCGCCACCTTCCTGCTACGGGCCAACAATTGCCTGCGCCCGGTGCTAGACCCGATTGTCTTGCCGACGCCGCTGAAGATCGGAACCGGCAAGTCGCTGGACGCGCGGGCGCTGGTGGTCGTCAACGGCCAACCCAGCCCAGAGGCGGCGCCATTCTTCTTCACGGTCAGTGCCGTCGGTGCCAGCCTGGGGCACGGCAGCGGCAATTCCGATGCGGGTGGGCGTTTCACCACAGTATTCACACCCACACAGACGCAAATGCAGTTCAGTGTGAAAGCCTGCCTGGTGTTTCAAACCGGCCAACCGACATCAGACATCTGTGCAAATCAAGTCGTTTCAGGGGTTGTGCCGGTAACTGACGGCATTTTTCGTGGCACTGTGACTTTGGAGCAGCACATGCAGTCAAGTTTCAACACACCAGAAGACCCAAGAAATGTTTGGGGAACGAGTTCTGACACATTCAGGGTTTTAGTGTCGGCAACAGTCAGCATAGATCCCAACAGGCTTGTAATTCAGGTTGCGCCATCGAACAAAAATGCCAGTTATAGCCACATCAACACCGGGAATTTATTTCTTCCTTCACAATGCACGAACCAGATTTTCAACATCAGCCAAACCGGTTCGAGCCAATCCTTGCTGCCGCAAGAGTCGATGTTTTTATTCCGATTTACCGATCCGACAAACTATCAATTTGGCACGGATAACATCGTTGGACCAACCTTAACCACTGGCCCAGTCACTGAAAAAGCATTTGGGGCTTGCACATTTGACACAACAACCAGACAGGTCAATTTGGCAACTGCTAGGCATTCTTACCTGCTAGAAAGAATGGATGGGGCCGGCACTGTCGTGACCAATTCAGCAGATGGCTCTAAAACCATTTCGGGCACGAGCAGCAAAACTGAAACTGTAGAAGTAGCTCCGGGTGTGACTCAAACCATCAGTTACACGATGACTTGGAATTTCACGGCATTTTGAACGGCCAGTGCCTGATTCGGCTCCCGTTGTGCAAGAGCCTGTCAGCCCTGCTTTGAGCTTTTTGGGTTTGGTGGGTTTGTTGGCGATACGATCTTAAGTTGGCAGTGAGTTCCTTAGAGATAATTAACCTGCATATTAATTATTTCGCTGCGCCTTAAATAAATGTAAGAAAATCAGCCTGTAAGTCACGTATTTATTTGATATTTAGCTATATATTATATAGCATTCGAACTCTTCACTCCGTCTCAAACCGATCCGGGTGTTTGCCCTTGAACGGCGCATAAAACGCCTTGATGGCCGCCATGTCGGCATCGATGTCGCCCGTGGGCAAAAACACCGGCCCCAAACCAGAGACTTTTTTCTCGTAGTCCATGTAGGCCATCACGATGGGCACTTGGGCGCCCAGCGCGATGTAGTAGAAGCCGGTTTTCCAGAAGCGTGTGCCGCTGCGAGTGCCTTCTGGCGGCACGATAAGCTGCAGCGGGCCTTCTGCGGCCTTGATGGCTT
>JANOYE010000218.1:0-4697 GCA_031428695.1 Rhodoferax sp.
GCAGCGCCTGCTCAAACGCGAAGGTTACCGCGTGGTGATGGCAGCCGATGGGCTTCAGGCCCTGGAGCGTTTGCAGGATGAACGCCCGGCAGTGGTGTTGTCAGACATCGAGATGCCCCGCATGGACGGCTTCGACTTGGCACGCAACATCCGCGCCGACGCCGCGCTCAAAGGCATGCCGATCATCATGATCACCTCTCGCATCGCCGAGAAACACCGCGAACATGCGCGTGAACTTGGTGTAGACCATTACCTGGGCAAGCCCTACTCAGAAGATGAGTTGCTGAGATTGGTAAAAAACTATTGCGATGCAGTTGTTGAGGCCAAAATAGACCACTAAGTCACGTATTTATTGGCTTAATTGCTCTTATAAATATAGCTTATTTGAATATAATATTAGAATTTAATTTTGTAAAATCTATTTTTTACGACTTTTTTCGAATCGCCGCATACCGTTGCAGCGTGCTCTGTCGAGCGGTTGCATGGTCAACCAAAGGATGGGGGTAGTTTTCTCCCAAGCGAATGCCAGCCGCTTGCAGCGAAAGGGCTGAAAGCTTCCAAGGCGCGTGAATCTGGGCGTCCGTCAAGCCGGCCAACTGCGGCACATAACGGCGGATGAATCTGCCGGCAGCGTCGAATTTTTCACTCTGGCTCACCGGGTTAAAAATCCGGAAATACGGCTGCGCGTCACAACCACTGGACGCCACCCACTGCCAGCCGCCGTTGTTGGCCGCCAGATCGAAATCGTTCAGATGGGTGGCGAAATACCGCTCGCCCCAGCGCCAGTCAATGCCCAGATGTTTTACCAAAAAACTCGCCGCCACCATGCGCAGGCGGTTGTGCATGTAACCGGTCTGGTTGATCTGCGCCATTGCTGCATCGACCAGCGGGTAACCGGTGCGGCCCTCGCACCATGCGGCAAAAAGGGCTCTGGCGTGGGCTCCCTTTTCCCACACGATCTGGTCGTAAGCCGGCTTGAATGCGCTCGTCGCGACGTGCGGGAAATTTGCCAGAATGGAGAAATAGAACTCGCGCCATACCAGTTCGCTTAGCCACACGGCGGCGCCCGGGCTGCCGGCCAGGTAACGAGTCATCGCGGCGCCGGCCAGTTTGCGGATCGAGACCGTGCCAAAACGCAGGTGCACGCCCAGGTAACTGGGCCCTTTGACCGAGGGGAAGTCGCGCGTTGCATGGTAGTTGTCGATGCGCTCAAGAAAATCCGCAAAAAACTGGTTCGCACCGGCCTGCCCGGCTGGAATTTTCACGGCCACCCAGTTGGTCGGCAAGAAACCAAGTTCGGTCAAACTTGGCAGGGCGCGCCGGTGACTGTCCGGCCTCGCCCGCAAAACGCCAATGGGCGCCCGCGCTGCCGGTTGCGGGTCTGCGCCCGCCAGCGGCCAATCACGCGCCCGTTTCAGCCAGGCATTTTTGTAAGGCGTGAAGACGGTGTAGGGCGTCCCCGCCTGCGTTGCGACTTCCATGCCTTCAAACACCACCTGGTCTTTGAAGGTGAAAAAAGACTTGCCGTGCGCTGCGAGCGCGCCACGCACCTTGGCGTCGCGCGCACGCGCCTGGGGCTCGTAGTCGTGCGCCGCAAATACCGCCTGCACGCGCAGCGCTAGCGCCAGGCGGGGCAGTTCATCGACGGCGCGGGCATGGGTGACGATCAGCCCGCAAGCGGGGTCGCCGCCCAGCGCGCGCAAGTCGCCGTCCAGCGCCGCCAGGCAAGCCAGGATGAACTCAACCCGGCGGTCTTGGCGTGGCAGAGCATCGAGAATTTCGGTGTCCAGGACAAAGACGCAAAACACGTCGCGGCATTGGGCGCGCGCCTCCAGCAAGGCGGTATTGTCGTCAGTGCGCAAATCGCGCCTGAACCACACCAGGCCGGTTTGGAATTGTTTTTCTGTGATCATCGTTAAAATTGGCGAATGCCAGCCGATTCTGCCCCTTTTAACCTGACGAATCATTTCCTCATCGCCATGCCCAGTCTGCAAGGCGAGCCGTTTTCCCGGAGCGTGGTTTACCTGTGCGAACACAGCGAGCGCGGCGCCTTGGGCATTGTCATTAACAAGCCAAGCGACATCAAACTCAAAGGCCTGTTCGACAAAGTCGAGTTGCCGCTCTTGCGCGAAGACCTCATCAACACGCCGGTTTTCCATGGCGGCCCGCTCCAGACAGACCGTGGTTTTGTCCTGCACGAGCCAATCTTCAGTGCTGCGGAGAAACCTGAAGAATCGGTTTACGCCGCGACCATGACCATCCCCGGCGGCTTGGAGATGACCACCTCACGCGATGTCTTGGAAGCCATCTCCACCGGCGCAGGCCCGGTGAAGCTGCTCGTGTCATTGGGTTATTCGGCTTGGGGCCAAGGTCAACTTGAATCCGAGCTTGGCGAGAATAGCTGGCTTACCGTAGACGCTGACACCAAAGTCATCTTCGACACGCCTGTCGCCGAGCGTTACGAGCGGGCCTTGCAACTATTGGGCTTGCAATCATGGATGTTGTCATCCGAGGCGGGGCACGCGTGATTGCTTTGGCCATGCCAACGCCCCTTCGCGCAACTGCTGCCGCTCCCGTTTCTCCCAATCTACAGTCATTCATCGCGCTGGATTTTGGCCAGAAACGCACCGGCGTGGCCACGGGCAATCGGCTCTTGATGGCCGCTACGCCGCAACGCACCATCGTTGCCGAAGGCGATGCGAAACTCGGCAAAATCGGCCTTCTGGTCGCCGAATGGCAACCCGACGCCTTGGTGATTGGCGTGCCCTTCCACCCCGACGGCAACGAGCATGAAAACACTCGGCGCGCGCGGCGCTTTGGGCGACAACTCCAGGCGCGGTTTAGCCTGCCGGTGTTTGAAGTGGATGAGCGTTACAGCACCACAGAGGCGTTGTCAGCGGGCGCCAAAGATGCCGACGCCGCATCGGCGTGCATCATCCTTGAACAATTTTTCAGAGAACTGACATGACGCAATCAAGTCAATTTTCCGACGGGCCGCCCCTAGGAAAATTAGCCCCCTCGGGGGGCAGCGCAGCACACGAAGTGGCAAGCGTGGGGGCTCTGGTGCTGGACGCACAGGCCTTGTACGGTGAATTTCTCAAGGGTGTGCAGCGCATGCAAAATCCCAGTTCCCGCTTGGTCGGCATCGCAACAGGCGGCGCCTGGCTGGCAGAACGTGCCCAAATTGATCTTGGCATGGCGGGCAAGGCTGGCATCATCACCTCGGCCATGCACCGCGATGATTTCGCCAAGCGCGGCCTCAGTGGCGCTGGCCAAACCACCTTGCCGTTTGAGGTGGATGGCGCCGACATCATCATTTTGGACGACGTTTTGTACACCGGCCGCACCATCCGCGCCGTGATCAACGAGTTGTTTGACTATGGCAGGCCTGCCAGCGTGAAACTGGCCGTGCTGGTAGACCGGGGCGGCCGTGAGTTGCCGATCCAGCCCGACTATTGCGCCGCCCGCGTCACACTGCCTGCGGGTCAGTCGCTCGCGCTGGAACGCCTGCCGGACGGGCGATTCAGTTTCAAAGTCGAAAACAAATAAGGCCTACTGCAGCATGCTTTACAAGCGCAATCCGCAACTCAACAAACATGGCGAGCTGGTCCATCTGCTCTCCATTGAAGGGCTGCCCAAAGACACGTTGACCAACATTCTGGACACGGCCGAAAAGTTTGTGTCAGTCAACGACCGTGAGGTCAAAAAGGTGCCGCTACTGCGCGGCAAAAGCGTTTTCAACCTGTTTTTTGAAAACTCCACCCGCACCCGCACCACGTTTGAGATCGCCGCCACCCGCCTCTCCGCCGACGTCATCAACCTCGACATCGCCCGCTCGTCGGCCTCCAAGGGCGAATCGCTGCTGGACACCATCGCCAGCCTTTCAGCCATGGCGGCCGACATGTTCGTGGTGCGGCACAGCGAGTCGGGCGCGCCTTACTTGATCGCGCAACACGTCGCCCCGCATGTGCATGTGATCAACGCCGGCGACGGGCGGCACTCACACCCGACGCAGGGCCTGCTCGACATGTTCACCATCCGCCATTACAAAAAGGATTTCTCCAATTTGACGGTGGCCATCGTCGGCGACGTCTTGCATTCACGTGTGGCGCGGTCAGACATCCACGGTTTGACCACACTCGGCTGCGCCGAGGTACGGGTCGTCGGGCCGCAAACCCTCGTGCCGGCCGATATGGCGCAGATGGGCGTGCGGGTCTGCCACTCGCTGGAGGAAGGCATCAGAGGCTGTGACGTGGTGATCATGCTGCGGCTGCAAAATGAACGCATGAGCGGCGCGCTGTTGCCCTCCACCCACGAGTTCTTCCGCAGTTACGGCCTTACCCCGGAGCGCCTGAAACTGGCCAAACCCGATTGCATCGTGATGCATCCTGGGCCGATCAACCGCGGCGTTGAGATTGACTCTGCCGTGGTAGACGGCACGCAAAGCGTGATCCTGCCGCAGGTCACCTACGGCATCGCCGTGCGCATGGCCGTGATGAGCATCGTGGCCGGCAATGAGGCCTGAACAATGAACCCTAACCAGTTACTCAAGATACCCAAGATACTCATCAAAGGCGGCTGGGTCGTTGATCCGGCCAGCGGTTTTGATCAAAAAGCCGATCTAAGTCTCGAAAATGGTGCGTTGACAGCTATAAATAGTATAGCGACTGGTTTTTCTCCTGATCGAATCATCGACG
>JANOYE010000219.1:0-11106 GCA_031428695.1 Rhodoferax sp.
ATCCGCCGACCGCGCTGCGATCATCGACGCGCTGGCCTCCAGCACGTTTGCCGACCACATCATGCCGTATGGCGCAACCAAATTCGTCAACGGCCAGAACATGGGCGCGCAGCCGCTGATGACGCAGGTCCACAAGGGCGACATCAAGGTGATCGTGCCGCGCGACTACCGCGAGATCGACCCGATTTTTCCGTTGAAAGCCTGAGTGCTGACGGGTGACTTCAAACCAGGTGCCGCTCTTTGGAGCGGCGGCGTTTGATGTTTGACATCGGCATTCTCTTCCCCGCCGTGCTCAATGGTTTGACCACGGGCGCGGTGTATGCACTCATCGCGCTCGGGCTCACCTTGATCTATGGTGTCTTGCACATCATCAACTTCGCCCACGGCGCGGCCTTGATGTTGGCGCTGTATGCCGTCTACTTCCTCAAAGAACGGGCGGGCATCGACCCTTACCTCGCCCTGCCACTCGTCGTGCCCGCCATGTTCGGGCTGGGTTATGCGTTGCAACGCATCGTCATCAACCGGGCCAGCCACGGCAGGGATGAAAACATTTTGCTGGTCACACTGGGCCTCTCGATCGTGATGGAAAACCTGGCGCTGCTCTTCTTCAAATCGGACACCCGCACCATCGAGACGGCTTACACCCTCACCACTGTGCCCATCAACATCGGCATCGCGCAGGCCATGATCTCCTTGCCGAAATTGATCGCCTTTGGCGGCGCGCTGGTCGCCTCCGCCTTGCTGATGTGGATTGTGGGGCGCACGGATCTGGGCCGCGCCATCCGGGCAGTCGCCAAAGAAAAACTCGGCGCCAAACTCATGGGCATTGATGTTGACCACGTCTACGCCATGAGTTTCGGCATCGGCCTGGCCTGCTTGGGCGCGGCGGCATGTTTCCTGCTGCCTGGTTATTACGTCAACCCGCTGGTCGGCAATGGCTTCGTGCTGGTGGCCTTCACCATTGTGGTGCTGGGCGGCATGGGCAGTTTTGCCGGGGCGCTGTTGGGTGGCCTGTTGATCGGCGTGGTGGAGTCGCTGGGCGGGCTGCTGCTGGGCGAGTCGCTCGGGCAAATCGGCATTTTTCTGATATTCATCGCGGTGTTGCTGTTCCGGCCCCAAGGTCTGTTTGGAGCCAAAGCGTGACCGCTCTGCAAAAAGAGGTGTTGCGCATCGCCATCTTCGCGGTGGGCGTGGCGCTGGCGCTTCAGGCTTCGTCGTCAGGCGTTGCGCTGAACTTCATCATGATGGCGTTGTACGCCGCGCTCCTGGCGCAAGCCTGGAATATTTTGGGCGGGTTTGGCGGGCAGTTTTCCTTTGGGCATGCGCTGTTTTTTGGGACCGGCGCTTACGTGCAGGCGATTGCACAGCTACAGGCGGGAATGAGCCCCTGGCTGGCCCTGCCTTTGGCCATTGCGGTGAGCACAGCTGTGGGCTTGTTTGTAGGCGCGCTGAGTTTTCGTTATGGCCTCAAAGGCTCCTATTTCGCGCTGGTCACGCTGGCTTTCGCCGAAGTGTTTCGCATTTTGGCTACCTCCGTGCCGTTCACAGGCGCGGGTGTGGGCCTGATGGTGCCGCTGCGTGAGGGTTTTGCCAACATGCAGTTCGGCTCCCGTCGGGGGTACGGCATGTTGATCCTGTTTTTTGTGGTGCTGGCTTTGCTCGTCACCTGCTGGCTCAAACACTCGCGCTTCGGCGCCTATTTGCAGGCGGTGCGCGACAACGAAGACGCCGCCCAGGCGGCTGGTGTGAACCCCTTCGCCGTCAAACTCGGCGCCATCGTGCTCTCGGGCGGGTTCATGGGCGCGGCAGGCGCGTTTTACGTGCAGGTGTTCCAGTACATCGACCCTGGCATCGCCTACGGCGCGCACACCTCGGTCGAAGCACTTGTGGGCGCGATTGTGGGCGGCTTGGGCACCTTATGGGGGCCGGTGCTCGGCGCGCTGGCGCTGCATCTGCTGGCAGACGTCACGCGCAATTTATTTGGCCAGTTGCCCGGTATCAACATGGTGATCTACGGCAGTGTGTTGGTGGTGATGGTGATGTTTGCGCCGCGTGGCCTGGGCGGAATCGGCCAAAGTGTGCGGGACCTGTGGGCAGGTAAACAGAAAGGCAAGGTCAAATGACCGCCGCCCCGCCCCTGATGCGCCTGACGGGCATCTCCCGAAGTTTCGGCGGCCTCAAAGCCGTTCAAAACGTCAGCTTGGCTGTACCCAAAGGCAGCCTCACAGCGTTGATTGGCCCGAACGGTGCGGGTAAAACCACCCTGTTCGCCTTGATGTCCGGCTTCTTGAAGCCCGACGCGGGCAAAGTCGAGTTTGCCGGGCGCGACATCACCGGCCAAGCGCCCCACGCCAATGCGCGTTTGGGCCTGGCGCGCACCTTCCAGATCGTGCAGCCTTTTGCGCAGCAGACTGTGCGGGAAAACATCGCCGTGGGCGCGCACCTGCATGAGCCACGGCGTGGGGCCGCGCTGGCCCGCGCGGAAGGTGTCGCCGCGCGTGTGGGCTTGACTGCGCTGCTCGATAAACCCGCGGCTGATTTGACCGTCGCCGGGCGAAAACGCCTTGAGTTGGCGCGCGCCTTGGCCACCGAGCCGCACCTGCTGCTGCTAGACGAAGTGCTGGCTGGCTTGAACCCGCAGGAGATCAGCGAGATGATTCCGGTGGTGCGCTGCATCGCGCAGTCGGGCGTGACGGTGCTGCTCATCGAACACGTGATGCAAGCCGTGATGAACCTGGCCGAACACGTCTGGGTGCTGGCGCAGGGGCAACTGATCGCAGAGGGCACACCATCCAATATTGCCTCAAACGAAGCAGTAATCGAGGCTTATCTGGGGCCTGGCACAACTGCAAAACTGCGGGGTACTTCGGTTACGGCGGCCCAACTTGCGCAAGGCGCCGCAACATGACCGCAGTGCTCGACATCCAGGGTTTGCAAGGCGGCTACGGCGCAGTCGAAGTCTTGCGTGGCGTTGACTTGCAGGTCATGCCCGGTGAAATCGTGGCCTTGCTCGGCAGCAATGGCGCGGGCAAGACCACGCTCAACCACCACGTTTGCGGCATCTACCCGGCCTGGGCTGGCCAAGTCCGGTTTGATGGCCAAGAGATTGGCCGCGCGCATTACCGCGAGGTCGTCAAGGCCGGTTTGATCCAGGTTCCCGAAGGTCGCAAAGTGTTCCCGAATCTCTCGGTGCTGGAGAATCTGGCGCTGGGCTCGTTCACCAGGGCGCGCGAGCGGCGGGCGTCGAATCTGGAAAAAGTTTTCGCAACCTTTCCCCGGCTCAAAGAGCGCACAGCGCAGCTTGCGGGCACCTTGAGCGGCGGTGAACAACAAATGCTGGCCATTGGGCGTGGCTTGATGGCCGAGCCCAAACTGCTGATTCTGGACGAACCTTCGCTGGGCCTGTCGCCCCTGTTGGTCGAAGAAATGTTTGGCTTGATCAAGCGGCTGAACACCGAAGGTTTGGCGATCCTGCTGGTCGAACAAAACGTGGCGCAGTCGCTGGACATTGCCAGCCGGGCCTACGTGCTTGAAAACGGCAGCGTGCGTTTTTCCGGCAGCTCGCAGGCGCTGCTGCAAAGCGACGAATTGCGCCGCGCGTATTTGGGTGTCTGACGATGCAAGCCCAATCAAGTCAACTTCCCCAGTCACTCGCGCAAAAGCTGATCGCCAAAGCGGCTGGCCGCGCACACGTGGCGGTGGGAGACATCGTCACCTGCCAGGTCGACTTGGCGATGTTCCATGATTCCTCCGGCCCGCGCCGCCTCAAACCCATGCTGGAAGAACTTGGCGCCAAGTTGTGGGACACCTCCAAAGTGGTGCTGGTGATGGACCACTACGTGCCAGAGCGCGACGAGGCCTCACGCAGGATCGTGCGCATCGCCCGCGACTGGGCGCGCGAGCAAAACCTGCCGCATGTGTATGACAGCCAAGGCATTTGCCATGTGGTGGTGCCGCAGCATGGGCACATCCGCCCTGGCATGTTTTGTGTGGGGGGTGACTCGCATTCCCCCACCGGCGGCGCGTTTGGCGCCTACATGTTTGGCATTGGCAGCACCGAAATGTTGGGTGTGGTCGTCACCGGAGAAATCTGGCTGCGGGTGCCGCAGACCATCGCACTGAACTGGCGCGGGGCACTGGCCAGAGGCGTGTGCGCCAAAGACATGATGTTGTCTGCCATCGCGCAGCTCGGCATGAACGGCGCTGCCTACCAGGCGGTGGAGTTTTGCGGCGATGCGGTCGTGGCGCTGTCGATGCAGGAGCGCATGACCCTGTGCAACATGAGTGCGGAACTGGGCGCGCAAGTCGGCCTCATCGCACCGGATCATGTCACGCGCGACTGGCTGATGCAGGTGGCAGGCGTTGCGCCTGATACGCTGGCCGACTTGGCTGCATTGCAGTCTGACCCTGGCACGGCAGACATCACCCACAGCCTGGACGCTTCCACGTTGAGCCCCCAACTTGCCGCGCCCCATAGCCCCGCCCACGGCGTGCCGTTGGCTGAACATGCCCAAACGCGGATCGATGTCGCCTACATCGGCGCCTGCACAGGGGCAAAACTCGACGACCTGCGATTTGCCGCCCAAGTGCTTAAAGGCCGCAAGGTGGCGCAAGGCGTGCAGCTCATGGTCGCACCGGCAAGTTTGCGCGACCGGGCGGCGGCAGAGGCTGAAGGCACGATGAAGGTGCTGCTCGATGCCGGCGCCACCGTGTTGCCCAGCACCTGCGGCGCCTGCGCTGGTTATGGTGACAGTTTTGGCGAAGGGCAGACCGTCATTTCTTCGACCGCACGCAACTTCAAGGGGCGCATGGGCCCAGCCAGCACCCAGGTGTTTCTCGGCTCGGCCTACACCGTGGCAGCCTCAGCGCTGCGGGGCCGCATCACCGATCCGCGCGAGGTGATGGCATGAACGGTGAAACTGCGCCGCGACGTATTTGGCACCTTGGCGCCGATGTAGACACCGACGCGCTGGCGCCCGGCGCCTACATGCAACACGGCATAGAGGTGGTCGCGCAGCACTGCCTAGAGACCTTGCTGCCCCACTTTGCCCGCGAGGTAAAACCTGGCGACGTGATCGTGGCCGGGCCGAATTTTGGCATTGGCTCCTCACGTGAACAAGCGGCGCAGGCGCTGGTGCATCTGGGCGTGGCAGCGGTGATCGCGCCGAGTTACAGCGGCCTGTTTTTTCGCAATGCGTTCAATGTCGGCTTGCTTTTGTTGACCTGCCCGCGCGTTGACTTGCTACAGAATGAGAAGCGTCTTACGCTTAATTTTAGAGACCTACAGCTCGTTATGGCTGATGACTCCAAGTTGAACTGCGACCCTATCCCCGCGTTTCTACTTGACATGGCGCAGGCCGGCGGCCTCGTCGCGATGCTGAAAAAACGCATTCAAGCAGCCTCATAACCACCACCTCACCCCGCTTTCAAGAATCCAAAAGGAACCCCCATGAGCCAACCCGAATTTGACCTCCTCATCAAAAACGTGCGCGTTGTGCGCCCCCACGGCAACGTGGTGCATGGGAGCGACATCGCCATCAAAGACGGCAAGTTCGCGCTGGTGGCGCCAGGCATTGACGTGGCACGCGCCCGCAAAACCCATGATGGCAAAGGCCAGCTTGCCTTCCCCGGCGTGGTCGATGCCCACATGCACAGCGGCATTTATTCACCGCTGGCCGAAGACGCGGTGAGCGAAAGCCGGGCGGCGGCGATGGGCGGTGTCACCTCCAGCTTGAACTACTTTCGCACCGGCCAGTACTACTTGAACAAAGGCGGGCCCTACAAAACCTTTTACCCCGAGGTGTTGAAACTCTCCAAGAACCGTTTTCACGTGGACTATGGCTTCCATCTGGCGCCGATGGACGGCACGCACATCAAAGAGATACCGATGCTGATTGAAAAATTCGGCGTCTCCAGTTTCAAAATTTTCATGTTTTACGGCTCGCACGGGCTGCACGGGGCGTCGAACACGCAAAAAGACTTTCTGATGATCAAGGAAGACGAGCGTTACGACTACGCGCATTTTGAATTCGTCATGCGCGGCATCCAGGCGGCGCGCCAGCAGTTCCCCGAGCGGGCGCGCCAAATCTCGCTCTCGCTGCACTGCGAAACCGCCGAGATCATGACGGCCTACACAAAAATTGTGGAGAAAGACAAGTCCCTCAGCGGCCTGGCCGCCTACAGCGCCTCGCGCCCACAACACTCCGAAGGGCTGGCGGTGTTCATCGCCAGTTACCTGGCCAATGAGACTTCGCTTCCCAACATCAACCTGCTGCATTTAAGCTCGCGCAAAGCGGTGCAGGCCGCGATGATGATGGCCGACGTGTTCCCGCACATCGACTTCAAACGCGAAGTGACGATTGGCCATTTGATGCTCGACATCACCAGCAAAGCCGCGCACCTGGCCAAGGTCAACCCGCCGATTCGCCCGCGCGAAGATGTTGAGTTTTTGTGGGACGCGCTCCTGGCCGGTGAACTCGATTGGGTGGCCAGCGACCACGCCTGCTGCCGCCATGAAATCAAGGTGCCCAAACACTACTTTGGCAACATCTGGTTGCCCAAGAGCGGTTTTGGTGGCACCGAATACCTGCTGCCCGCGCTCGTGAGCGAAGGCACGCGCCGGGGCATGGGTTACAACCACATGGCGCGGGTGACCAGCTGGAACCCGGCCCAGCGCTTCGGCTTGAACAAAAAGGGCGACATCGCCGCTGGTTTTGACGCCGACATCGCCCTGGTAGACCCCGCCAAAACCTGGAACATCGCGGCGAAAAACTCCCCCTCGACACAGGGGTACACACCGTTTGAAGACCTTGAACTGTCGGCCAGCGTTGCCGCCACTTTCCTGCGCGGCCACTTGATTTATGAGAACGGCCAAGTGATTGGCAAACCGCGCGGCGAATACCTGTTCAGGCCGACGGCTTGAGCGCCTGAACACCTGAACGCCTGACCCCAAGCCCGTAGGTCGCATCACGAACGCCCAGATTGATGTCGCCCAGCATCGTCCGAAAGCCCCTGCCCGCTGGCACGCCGAATGTGGCGGTGGCCATCGTCGGCGCAGGCGCCTGCGGGCTCACCAGCGCGCTCATGTTGCATGACGCGGGCGTAGACTGCGCGGTGCTTGAGCGCGATGCGTCGCCCAGCGGCTCCACTGCGCTGTCATCGGGCTTCATTCCTGCCGCAAACACCCGAGCCCAAGCGGCGCAGGGCATTGATGACGACGCGGCCCGTTTCGCCGCCGATATTCAAAACAAAACGCACGGCACGGCCGCCGCCCACTTGGTCAACGCCTACGCCCAAGCCAGCGGCCCGGCGATGGACGCTTTGCAAACCCGGCACGGCATAGAGTTCACCGTGCTTGACAATTTTTTATACCCTGGCCACCACACGCATCGCATGCACTGTGTGCCCGGGCGCACCGGCGCGGGGTTGATGGCGCGGCTGGGCCGGGCGGCGGCAAAAGCGGAAATTCCCATCGTCACTCAAGCGCAGGTTGACACTTTGTGGCTGGGTGATGAGCATGGCAATGGCGATCAAATCACGGGCATCAGTTACACCCGGCCTGACGGCCAGATGGAGCACCTTGGTTGCGACGTGTTGATCCTCGCGTGCAACGGCTTCGGCGGCAACAAGCCCATGGTGGCCGAGCTGCTGCCCGAAATGCGCAAAGCGATCTACGCCGGCCATGTCGGAAACGACGGCATCGCCATCACCTGGGGTCAGGCTCTGGGCGCGCGCCTGGCAGACCTGGGCGGCTACCAGGGCCACGGCTCCTGGGCGGTGCCACAGGGCGCATTGATTTCATGGGCCATCATGATGGAGGGCGGCATTCAGCTCAACAGCAACGGCGAGCGGTTTCACGACGAAACCCAAGGTTATTCAGAAGCCGCAGTTGCAGTGCTGGCGCAACCTGGCGGCATCGCTTGGAGTGTGTTTGACGGCGAGTTGCTGACGCTGGCGCGCAGCTTCCCGGATTTTTGCGAAGCTGAAAGTTCAGGGGTTGTGAAAACCTGTGCCAACCTGCACGAACTGGCCTCTTTGATCGGTTCATCCGCTACCAATAGTGAAGCTGCTTACGCATTTTTTTCGAGACCTGCAGGCCCATTCTCTTTAAATTATTCAGAAAACACCGCCACAGCCGATGGTCGTGTTTTCAAACGCGCTCTGGTCGCGCCCTATTACGCCGTGAAAGTCACTGGCGCGCTTTTTCACACCCAGGGCGGTCTTGACATTGATGCCAGTTGCCGCGTCTTGCGCGAAAACGGCGCGCCCTTTCCCAACCTGCTGGCAGCGGGCGGCGCGGCACGCGGCGTCTCGGGCAACGCGGTGTGGGGCTACCTCTCGGGCAATGGCCTGTTGAGCGCGGTGGCGGGCGGGTACATTGCGGCGCAAACGGCTGTGCAAATCAGCCGCCAACGCGCCAACTAAACCCAGGCTCCACCGCGATTCACCACGATTCACCAAGCCAAACCACGCCAAACCGCTTACAACCCATGACCCGGATCATCCTAAAAAATCGCCTGAACCAACCCGCCATCTTGCTTGCGCCAGGTGTGTACGACGCCCTGAGCGCACTCATCGCCGAGCAGGCCGGGTTCGAAGCGCTTTACCTCTCGGGCGCGTCCATCGCCTACACGCGCCTGGGCCGCTCCGACGTTGGCTTGACCACTTTCACCGAAGTGGCAGACACGCTGGCCCGCATTACCGAGCGTGTGCGCCTGCCCGTGATCGTGGATGCCGACACCGGTTTTGGCAATGCGCTCAACGTGATGCGCACGGTGAAAGGTTTCGAGCGCGCAGGCGCGGCGATGATCCAGATCGAAGACCAGGCTTTCCCCAAGCGCTGCGGCCATTTGGACGGCAAAACCGTGGTCCCCATGCCCGAGATGGTCGGCAAACTCAAAGCCGCGCTGGATGCCCGCGCTTCCAGCGACACACTCATCATGGCCCGCACCGATGCCGTTGCTGTGGAAGGCCTGGACGCCGCTTTAGACCGCGCTGAGGCGTATCTCGCCTGCGGCGTGGACGCCCTCTTCATCGAAGCCCTGCGCACGCCCGAGCAAATGGCCTTGGCCTGCGAGCGATTCGGTAAGCGCATTCCCCTGTTGGCGAATATGGTCGAGGGCGGAAAAACGCCGATTCAAAGCGCGGCAGATTTGCAGGCGTGCGGTTTCAAGATCGCCATCTTCCCAGGCGGCGCGGCGCGGGCCATGGCACACGCGTTGCAGGGGTTTTATGGCAGCTTAAAGCAACACCAAACTACCTTGCCGTGGAAAGACAAGATGCTTGATTTCGACGGGCTCAATGGCGTCATCGAAACCGCGCAATTGCTTGACCTGGGCAAGCGGTACGAATAATGAGCCGAATAACCAACCTAGGGCGGGTTCGGCAATTCGCTTGATTTGATCTGGTAACGTGCAGTTTTCAACCTCGACAACCGTCCTAAACAATCCCATGGCGACCACTTCAACGTCTGCAAAAATCCAACCACTCAAGGGCGTGCGCATCCTCAGCCTTGCGCTCAACCTGCCCGGCCCGGCCGCGTTCTGGCGCGCCCGCCAAATGGGCGCAACTTGCGTGAAACTGGAGCCGCCCGCCCCCGCTGGTTTCCCGGCGGGCACGCCCGGCGATCCCATGGGCATGAGCAGCCGAGGCAGCTACGATTTGATGCACCACGGCATGCGCGTGGTCACTGCCGATCTGAAAACCGAAGCCGGCCAGAAAGCCATTCACCGCGAGCTGGCCAAGGCCGACGTGTTGCTCACCTCGTTTCGGCCCTCGGCGCTGGCCAAACTCAAACTCGAATGGAAAGACCTGCGCAAGTTGTACCCCCGCCTAAGCCAGGTCGCCATCGTGGGCGCTGCCGGCGCGCGCGCCGAAGAGCCTGGCCATGACTTGACCTACATGGCCGACAACGGCTTGGTCAAAGGGCTTGAGCTGCCGCCCACCCTCTACGCCGACATGGGCGGCTCGCTCATGGCCAGCGAGGCCATCCTGCAGGCCACGTTGTTGCAGAAGAGCAAAGGCAAAGGCGTCTTCATTGAAATCGCGCTGGCCGACGCTTCGGCCTACTTGGGCCTGCCATTGAGTTGGGGGCTGACCCGTTCGCCCGGCACGCGCGGCAAAGACGACCCCGGTGGCTCGGTCGGCGGCGGCCACGCCGGTTACCGCGTGTTCCCTTGCAAAGATGGCCGAGTGGCCGTTGCAGCCCTGGAACCGCATTTCGCCCGCACTTTGTGCCAGGAAGCAGGGGTCGATTTCAAAGGCTCGGCCACCATGTTCGTGCCCACCACCCACGGCGCTGTGGCGGCCTATTTCAAAGCGTTGACCCGCAAACAGCTGGACAAAATCGGCGCTGAAAAAGACTTGCCGCTGCACACCATGGCAACCTGAAAGCACGAACCGTGTTTTGACGGCGCTATGCACGCTGCGCTGCCCGGCGAAAGTGCACCGCCCCACTGCCCAGCGCCACCCCGGCCATCGTCAAGGCGATGGCCGCCAGCGAGCTGCTCGAGAGCGGCTCGTTCAGCACCCGAGCGCTGCCCAGGCCCGTCAACAGCCGCACCATCGCGCCCTGAAAGCGACGCCCGCGCCGCGCCCTGCCAAGGGGTCAGGCCGTTCTTGCCAAACGCCAAGGTGTAAACCGCCCACAACACGGCCGCGAGCAGGAACATCAAATCACCCCGCCAGATGTGTTCGACTTGCCCTAAAGACGCTGTGCCAAACACCAGCAGGCCAGCGAGGATCATCAACAAACCCGCCAAGCGGACACCGGTGACGCGGTCGCCCAAGACCGCCCACGCCATCAGCGCCGTGAAGAGCGGCATGCTGCCGGTAAGAAACATGCCGATGTGCGCGGCGGGCGCCCACTGCGCGCCACCGAGCACGACCAAGCCAAAAGGCAAGCTGCCACAGAGGATCAAAAGCGCCAACAGAGTTTTGGAAACCTGCCGGGGCAAAAGCCCCATCTATTGATCTTTCCATATTACATGACATCACCCCAGCGTAGCTTGCATCCAGCAAGCGGCAATGATCGAGGCTCGTTTCTGGGCGCTCTTGGGTCGGTTGCGTGCGGTTGTATGCAGTTCGCTCAGGTTGTTGGGGCAGTAG
>JANOYE010000220.1:0-20233 GCA_031428695.1 Rhodoferax sp.
GCCAAGTCGAAGCCGTCCATGCGGGGCATCTCGATGTCTGACAACACCACTGCCGGGCGTTCATCCTGCAAACGCTCCAGGGCCTGAAGCCCATCGGCTGCCATCACCACGCGGTAACCTTCGCGTTTGAGCAGGCGCTGCGTCACGCGGCGCACGGTGATCGAATCGTCCACCACCATCACCAGCGGCGCCTTGATCGCGCTGTCCATCAACCCCGGCAACACGTCGCCCGGCTTCTGCGTCGCTGCTGCGCCTGCCGCCTGGCCGGTCGAATCAACGGCACCGGAGGGCAGGGCCGCCAAGCGCAGCGCCTTGGCCCGTTCGCCATAAACTGTGACCAACGCCACCGGGTTGTAAATCAGCACGACAGCGCCGGAGGCCAACACCGACATGCCGGTCAATCCCGGCAAACGTGACAGCTGTGGCCCGAGGTTTTTCACCACCACCTCTTGGTTGCCCAGAATTTCGTCGACGTGCACAGCAATGCGCTGCCCGGCGCTGCGGAAAATCACCACTGGCAAGTTCTTGGTGATCATTTCTTGGCTTTGCGACGATGCCTGAAGCAAAGCGCCACCCCAGAAGAACGCCAACTGCTCGCCGGCATGCGTGAAACTCCCTGAGGCATAGGCGGCTTTCACCTCGGCGGCAGGAACGCGGCGCACCACCTCGATGACGTTGGCAGCGACGCCCATGTTTACTTCGCCCATGCGCAGCATGACCACCTGGGTTACGGCGGTTGTGAGTGGCAAAACCAGCTTGAATTGGGTTCCTTTTCCTGGCAACGTTGTCGTTTCGATGCGGCCGCCCAAGGCGTTCATCTCCGACCGCACCACGTCCATGCCAATGCCGCGCCCGGAAATTTCTGTCACGTTGGCAGCGGTGGAGAAGCCCGGCAAGAAGATCAGGTTGGCGGCATCAGCGCCAGACAAGCTGTGCGCATCTGGCGCAACGCCGCTGCTCACGGCCTTGTCCCGGATGCGGGCCAGGTCAAGGCCGCCGCCGTCGTCACTGAAAGTCACCGACAACTCGTTGCTTTGGTGCTGCAAGTCGATGGTGATGGCGCCAACGGCGGGTTTGCCCGCTTTGATGCGCGCCTCAGGGCTTTCAATGCCATGCGCGACCGAGTTGCGCAACAAATGCTCGAACGCCGGCGCCATCCGCTCCAACACGCCCCGGTCGACGTCTAACGAGCCGCCTGTGATGTCAAGCTTGACCTGTTTGCCGGTTTCTTTGGCCGCCTGGCGCACCACGCCGTACAGGCGGTCTGAAATGCCTTCAAATTCAACCATGCGCGTGCGCAGCAGGTCGCGCTGGAGCTCGCGCGCCTGGCGGCCTTGAGAGATCAGGTCGTCTTCGGTGCCGTCCACCGAGCCCTGCATGTTGCGCTGGATGGTGGCCACGTCGTTGACCGACTCAGCCATCATGCGCGTCAATTCTTGCAACCGCGTGAACTGGTCAAACTCGAGCGGATCAAATTGCTGTGACGTTTCTTTGGCCAGCGCCATGCGGGATTGCATCTGCGACTCGGCCTGCACTTCGATGTCACGCAAATGGTGGCGCATGCGCTCCAGGTTGCCCGAAAGGTCCAGCATCGACGTGCGCAATTGGTCCAGCCGGGATTCCAGGCGCGAGCGTGTGATCATCACCTCACCAGCCTGGTTCACCAGTCGATCCAACAGATTGGAGCGCACCCGCACCGACTGGTTGGCCACCTGGCGAATGGGTGCCAGCGCGGTGGTTGCGGCGGCCAGGCGCTGAACGCTGGCCTCGGCCATGGCCTTGCCAGCCAAGACGTCGGTCGGCAACTTGGTGCTGGTGCCAGCGGCAGGGCCGGGCAGGCCGGCGGTTGCGCCTTCAGGCAAGGCGAAAGCTTGTTCAGGGCCGCTGCGCAATGCCGCGAAATTGGACTGGATGTCGTCAAAACGGGTCAACAGCGGGTCCATCTGCGCAGCGCTGAGGTTCTCGACGCCGAGTTGTTCAATCACCGACTCCAGCCGGTGTGTCATCTCGCCCAGGCGCAATGCGCCGGCCAGCCGCGCACTGCCTTTCAGGGTGTGCAAGACGCGCAATGCTTCACCTCGCGCGCCCATGTTGTCTGGCCGCGCTGTCCACTGGCGCAATGCGCCGCCCAGCTGTGGCATCAACTCTTGCGCTTCTTCCTCAAAGATCGGGAACAGGTCGGCGTCAAGCGCGTCGACCTTGTCAATGTCATCGTCTGCATCGCCCAACACCATGGGCGCTGGCGCAATGACCAGCGCAGCGGCGGTTGGCAAGGTGATCGGCGCCACAGCGGCCGCCGCAGCTTCTGGCGCTTTTGCGGCAACGCTAGGCACGGCCACCGGTTCAGGTTGGGAGGGCAAAGCGGGCGTTGACGCCGCGAAATCTGGTTGGGTGTCGGCTGCTTCGGCGGGGGCTTCCAACACCCCGACGAAGTCGAGGTCGCCCAGCAGGCTGGGCGCCGATGGCGCAAATTCCAAAGAGGGCACTGAATGCAGCGATTCCAACACCTGTGGGTCGGGCGCCTTCAGGAAACCGGCGGCAAACTGGTGCAAAAGGCGGCGAATTTCCTCGGCCGCGCCGGAGAATATTTGGGCATGCAAAGGCCGGCCTGGCCCATTGCGATGCACGTGGTCCATGCCATGTTCAAGGAGTTTGGCAATGTCAGACAGCGCCTGGAAACCAACCGTGGCGGAACTGCCGGACAAAGAATGGGCCAAGGCCACGGCCGAGTCTGGCAGTTGCTCATGCAACTCCATCGCCCACTCGCTGAGCTCAATTTGGAGCCTGCGCGACCACTCGTCGGCCTCATTGAGGTAGACGTTGTAAAGCGGGATGCCGATACGCAAATGGCCAATCACTTTGACCGACTCTTCCGACACCAATGGCGGGGGTGGCGGCGCCAGGGCGACGGCAGGCACCGGCGAAACTGCGAGGTCTTCGGGAGTTGACGCTGCTGCCGCAACCGGCTGCACGGCGGCGGGGTCTGGCGCAGATTCAGGCGGAATTTCCTCCAGGACAAAATCCCATTCCGAAAGCTCAACCTCCACTGGTACCGGCTCCGCTGGCGCTGGCTGTGAAGGCCCAAACTCGGGCTTCAGATCCAGCCTGAGGGCGTCAACAGGTGATGGCGTCGATGGCGTTGCTGAAGCGCTCTGGTAAGGCTCCATGGGCAATAACGATACAGGCGCTTGCTCCGAAGGCACAAATGCTGGCTTGGAGTCCAAGAAACCCGTCGGCGCAAATTCGGGTTGCACCGGGTTGTCGAAACTGATGCTGTCCAGCCCCAGTGGAGAAAAGTCAGACACGCGGGCAGTTTTGGCCGCTGAGTCTTTGGGCTTGGCTTCCTCGGGGCCAAACATTTCAGTGGACTGAAAGTCCGGCTGGAGTTCAGTGTCGAGACCCTGCTGCGGCATGACCGTGGAATCAAATGATGGAAACTGCGACGGTTGCACAGAAGGTTGAATCGACGGCGCCACCGATTCCATGAACGCTGTCATTTCCGCCTCTGACACCGGCTCCACATCAGGCGCCTCCATGGCCACAACTGGCGAAGCTGGTGCTTTTGCGCCCGGGTAATGCAACGCAACGACGGCGCCTTCCAGCCGCAATGCGTCGGCGGCTTGGCGGAAACTTGCAGCGCGCCAATTGGCGTCGGTGCGGGCGGCAATGTGACCGACCCACGCGCCAAACCCGGTCAAGGCGTTGCCAGCCAAGCCGATCAAACCGGCACTGGTGGGTTTTTGTTCGGCCAACCAGGCGTTGAGCAATTGCTCCATTGACCAGGCCGCTTCGCCGATTTCGTTGAGCCCAACCATGCGGGAACTGCCCTTGAGCGTGTGAAAGGCGCGGCGCAGCGTGGTTTGCTCGGCGAGGTTGGCGGGATCTGTAGCCAAGGCAGCAACCGCCGCCTGGCCAGTTTGAACCACCTCGGTGGCCTCTTCCAGGAATATTTCCCGGATTTCCAGGTCGTCTTCGCTCAGGGGTTCGGTCGCCGGGGCTGGCGTTTGGGCGTCAGCACTGGCTGGGGCCGGTGAAGCGGCAGCGGCTAGTTCAGCGGGCACCACGGTTGTCGGCGGCGTGGAAACAAAGGGTGCCAGCGCAGCCACGGCGACTGCGGCCGCGGCCGCCATAGGCACAGCGGCAGATGCAGGGGCAACCACAGGATTGACCACCGGGGCCAAGACCGGTGCCAAGACGGGTGCGGCCACGGGTGGGGCCACTTTGGGTGGCGCAGCGACACGGCCCATCAATGGTTTGAATTCGCCGAGATCGTCGTCCCAGACAAAGACTTTCTTGGCCATGGCGCGTTGGTAGCTGAGCATGTCGATCAAGAAACCGACTGCGCCCAAGCTGCTGCCAAGTTTTTCAAAACTGGCGGTGGTGTAGGGGCCGGCAACGACGTTTTCCACCAGAAGTTTTTCGACGATATCGCGCATGCGCAGCATGGCGGTGGAGGCTTGGTCCAGCCCCAGCACAGAGAAAACACCGCGCATTTGCGCCAGCTGGCTGGGCACTTCGTGCAGGGGTGTTTTGTCTTGCGGGTTGCGGAAAAACATGTCCAAGGACTTTTCAATCTCAGCCAGGTTGGTGCGCAGTTCGTCCACCACGCTGCCCATGGTCTGGCGATCACTCACACGCCGGTACAGGTCCTCCATCCAGGACTCAAGAGGTTCGGACTGTCCACCGTTGCTTACATGCTCCAGGCGTTGCGCCAACTGCACGCTGCGCTGTGCCATCTGGGTGTCGGCCGGATCCATGTCTTCATAGGCCGCTTCCAGGTACAACACGGCCGTGGCAACTTCCATGGCGACCGGGGTCGTCGGCGGCTCGCCGGATTTGACGGTGCCCTCGATCGCATGCGTCATGGCGCGCGCCAACTCGCCACTCTCGGGGTGCATTTTCAGGATCGACTCGCACACCATTGCAAATTGGTCATGCACGGCTTTAAGCCGGTTGGTGTCGCCGCCGGCCAGCGCCGACCAGGTTTCCGTGGCAGTCGCAATGCGTTTTCTCACCTGCACCAGCACCGCCGGGTCAAATCGGCCAAATTGGACCACGCCGTAATTGAAAGGCTCGGTCTGCAACAGTTTGTAGGCTTGGCGCACGGCCGTCAAAACAGGTGCGCTGGCGGGTGCCGCCGGTACAGCCTGGGCGCAGAAAAAAAGCAGATCCTGCGCCAGGCGGTCAGAGAC
Source organism: Rhodoferax sp. (assembly GCA_031428695.1). Classification (GTDB taxonomy): domain Bacteria; phylum Pseudomonadota; class Gammaproteobacteria; order Burkholderiales; family Burkholderiaceae_C; genus JANYCG01. The sequence goes on from JANOYE010000220.1 coordinate 5,193, forward strand.
GCTGGGGTCTCCTTTGGCCAGCGTGGCATATTGCAGCAAGACGCGCGACGCACCCCGCTTCGCATAGACATCGCTTGGGCACAGCCCCAAGGAACTGGCCTCAAAGAAGGCTGCGCAAATTTTCCAAAACACCCTCGCTGGGAGTTGGGTTTGTGCCTTGGCCAGACCCAAGGACAGGCGGGACAATTGCGCCGCAGAGTCGGTGTCTCCAACTTTCACCAGCCGAAGCACCGCTTGATCCAGCTGGCTGCGCACCGCAGGTTCATAGGCCAGGGGCACAACGTCGACCGGAATTGCGGCATCGATCCATTGCCAATCGAGTGGCCACAAATCGGCCGGGTGGATGCGTTCGCCGTCAACCATTTCCAGCACATCGCGGTACTGCACAAACAACGCCACCGGCGTGCTGGCCTTGCCCTTTAATACACCTTCGAGGTACTCTGCCAGCGCGAAACTGGCCTTCTCCATTTTGTTGGCGGCATCGTCGCTGCACAACTCAGGCCGCTGAACGAACTTTTGCGCCAAGGCCTCCATCGCGCGCAGCACTTTGGCAGGAGCACTGAACCCGACCATCTCCAGGGCACCCACAGCTTGGTGCAATTGCTGGCGCGCGATGCGCAGCTGGCTGGCGTCCAGGCTGGCGAGGTCAGAACCGCGGGCCAATTCGGCATCGCGCACGAATCGCCGCATGGCCTTGGTGGCGCCGTCCAGGGATTTTTTCAGTTCCTCCAGCACCCAGGCCAACGGCCCCAGGTCATTGGAGACGGCGGTTTCGGCTTCGTCTGGGATTGCGATGGCTTGCATGGGTGGATAGGCTCCTGTCGAATGCCGGGATCAAGCGACCTTGAAACGCGCTACCGACTGACTCAGTTCTTCGGCCATTCTTGACAATTCGCGCACCTGCGTGGCGGTGGCCTTGGTGCCTTCCCCGGTCTGTTCGGTCACGGCAAAAATGTGCTGGATGTTTTCGGCGACACCGTTGGCCAGGTTGGCCTCGCGCGAGGTCGAGTTTGAGATGTGCTGGATCAGCTCCGAGAGGCGGCGTGACACCCGGTCAATTTCCGTCAGCGCCGTGCCCGCGGTGTCTGAAAGCTTCGCGCCTTCGACCACACCCTGGGTTGAGCGCTCCATGGCGCCCACGGCGTCTTGGGTGTCGGTTTGAATCGCCTTCACCAGCGCCGAGATCTGCCGCGTCGCATCGGCCGACCGTTCAGCCAAACGCTGCACCTCTTCGGCCACCACCGAGAAGCCGCGACCGGCCTCGCCAGCCGAGGCCGCCTGGATCGCCGCGTTCAGCGCCAGCACGTTGGTCTGCTCCGTGATGTCAGAAATCAGCTCCGTGATCTCGCCGATCTCCTGCGACGATTCGCCCAGGCGTTTGATGCGTTTGGAGGTGTCTTGAATCTGGTCGCGGATGGCGTTCATGCCACCAATGGCGTTTTGCACCGCCCTCAATCCGGACTCGGCCGCTTCGAGCGACTGGCGCGCCACTGACGCAGACTCTTGCGCTTGCGCAGACACCGCGTTGATTCGGGTGGCCATTTCCACCACAGACTGGCCCGTCGCGCGGATTTCGTGCAATTGCTCGTTGGACGCCGCCAGCAGTTCGGTGGACGTTAAATCGACCTCCGCTGTGGTGAGCGACACCTTGGACGCCGTGTTTTGCACGTTCGAGACCAGCGAGCGCAGCTCTTCAATGGTGTAGTTCACCGAGTCGGCAATGGCGCCGGTGATGTCTTCGGTCACCGTGGCCTCTTGCGTCAAGTCGCCTTCAGCCACCGTTTGCAGCTCGTTCATCAAGCGCAGAATGGCCGCCTGGTTGGCGTCGTTCACCCGTTTTGCTTCTTGTTCCTGCTGCTCGGCCGCCAGCCTTTGTGCCTCGGCAATCGACTGGCGGTTTCGACCGTCTTGCACCTGCAACTGCGTCAGCGACCAGGCGAAAAACACCGCACCGGCTGCAGCCAAGGCCAGCAACAGCAGCACCATGGGACTCAATGCACCCCGTGACGCCAGTTTGGCCTGGGTTTCTTCGAGTGCCTTGCGCAGCGGCTCGCTGTCCGAGATGATGCTATTTTGAGCCTCACGTGCGGAAGCCAGCCCCTGCAAGTTGCCCAGAATGGCGCCCGCCTGGACGCGGGTTTGTTCATACATCTTGATCAGCGCCTCAAGCTGCTCCTTGACTTGAGGATCGCGCGCTGCGGTGAGCCGCAACTCGGCGCTGCCCTGCTGCAAACCGGTGGTGATCTCCTTGAATGAGTTCAAATCCTTGCCCAGCAGAAACACCGCCTCCGCGCCCACGCCTTCAGTGGTCAAAAACTCGTTGGACGATTTGCCAATGCGCTGGGTCAGCATCACCAATTGCCCGGCTGCGGAAATTTCTGCCGCTCCAGCGTTTTGCTGCAATTTCAGTGACGAGATCGACTCGGCGATCTCCAGCAAGTCGGAGGACTGGCGATTGATTTGGCGCAGCGCCGTGTTGACCTGCGTCAGCACTTTTTGCTGGCCCAACACGACCTTCGCGCTGGTTTCGGCTTTGACGATCATCGGCATGATCTTGTCGATGTCGGTACTGAACTCAATGCCCAGCGAGCTGATTTTGAGGTCATCGTCGCCGGATTTGAGGCCTTGCACGGCTTTGGCCAACACGCTCGAACTCTCCGTCACTTCCGCGAACGACGCCTGGTTGCCGGTCATCGCCTGCGATACCGACTTTGCCAGGCGCTGCGATTGCATCAAAGATTGACCCGTGGCGCTTAACTGCTGGGCGGTGGTGTTGGCCTGGTTCAAGGCGTAAATCACCAAACCTGCCAGCACCAAGAGCGAGACGATCAGGAAAATCGTCAATCGGCGCTGGTGGTCACCGAAGGTTTTTTGACCAAACAACGGAAGGTTGATCAAATCCGTGCGCAGTGGCTCTGCAGCGACGCCCTCGAGGCCGGCGCCAACCGTGTTTGCTCCGAGCCCCATCAGTCCGGAATTGCCGGAGCCATGGCCCACGGTATCTGGCGCAGATGGATCAACGGTGGCGTCAGGCATGCCCAGGCTCAGCCGCGAATCCTGTTCAGACATCGGGACTTCGGCCTTCCTGCCGGCAAAGATAGTTTTGAATTGATCAACGAGGGACATAGTGTTGCCTTGTTATTGCCTTGTTATTGCCTGGTATTACGGGGGCTACTTGGGGCCTGAGTGGGTGGGCCTGGGCGCGCTACGCGCTGATGCTCAAAAAACTGGAAAGCTGGGACAGCGTCTGCAGGTTGATTTCCTGCCAGACCGTACCCGCAGGTTCAATGTACCGGTTGCCGAAATAACTGGGTGAATCCGGCTGCGGCCCGCTTGACTCGGCGAAGGCATCGGTGTTGCGCAAACCGGCGAGGCTGTCGACCATCAAGGCACAGTTGACCTCCAACGCGGTGTGCAGAGTCACTACGCTGGCTTCGCTCATCGCGTGTTCGCTGCGTTGGGGCACTTTGCCCTGTGCAATGAAGGCCGCCAGATCAACGACACCAAAGAGGCCACCGCGCAAATTCAGAACGCCCGCAAACCAGCCGTTGCAATACGGCACGCGCTGCAGGTTACCCAAAGGAAAAATCTCGCCAGATTGCACCAGCGGAAAAAGGTAATTGGCGCCACCGGCACGCACGGCCAGCCAAGACACCAGCACACCTTCGGTGCGGGCGGCTTGCAGGCGGGTCGCCAGGCGGGTCTGGAGCTCTCGGATAGCAGCGCGATTGGCCATGGGTCTGTGTGTTGGCTTCTAGGCGACTCAGCCCAAGGCCTTGATTTTGCTGAGCAACTCAGCCTCATCCACCGGCTTGGTGATGTAGTCTCGTGCGCCTTGGCGCATGCCCCAGACACGGTCGGTCTCAAGGTTTTTGCTGGTGCACATGATGATCGGCACGTCGGCGTATTCGGGCGTGCGGCTGATCGCGCGGGTCAGCTGGAAGCCGTTTTGCCCCGGCATTACCACGTCCATCAGGATCAGGTCGGGCTTTTCTTCGGCCAGACGCTTGAAGGCGTCGTCCGCGCCCTGGGCGGTGCGCACGGTCATGCCGTTCTTTTGCAGCAATGCCGTCATGAACATGAGTTCGGTTTTTGAGTCGTCAACGATCAGCACTTTGGTGATGGCCATCAGGTTTCCCCTTGCAATACAGCACCAAACTGCTTCACAGCTTGCAGCAATTGGTCCTTGGTGAATGGTTTGGTGAGGTAGTCCTGGGCGCCGACCATGCGTCCGCGCGCCTTGTCAAAAACCCCATCTTTGGAGGACAACATCACCACCGGAACGGCAGTGAACTTCGGGTTGCGTTTGATGATGGCGCAGGTCTGGTAGCCGTCCAGGCGCGGCATCAGGATGTCGCAAAAAATCAGGTGCGGCTGGTAATCATTGACCTTGGCCAACGCGTCAAAGCCGTCTTCGGCCAGCATGACCTCGTGGCCACCTTGCTTCAGGAATATCTCGGCGCTGCGCCGGATCGTGTTGCTGTCATCGATGACCAGCACGCGGTAGGTGTTGACGGTTTCATTCACAATGCCAGGCTCCTCAACGGCGGCTTAACGACACGGATTCGACAGGTATCCGACACGTTTCGGATTGGGTTGCCAAGCAATTCTGGCAGGCGGCGATTCCCGGCCAACCCAACGCCTCATTCAAGTTTGTTGGCATCAATTTGGCGCAAGCAAACCTCGCGGCAGTCAAACTTGCACCATTTAAATTTGCACCATTTCGAAATCTTCCTTGCGGGCGCCGCATTCCGGGCAAGTCCAGTTCATGGGCACATCGCGCCACAATGTCCCGGGTGTTATGCCGTCGTCGGGCGAGCCCGTTGTTTCGTCGTAAATCCATCCACAAATCAAACACATCCAGGTTTTCGTATCAGTCACAGCTTAAGGGGCCTTCGAATAGAATGCAACGATTGTATAGAGTGGATGCGAAACTGTTGCGCTTCTAGCGACGTTTGCTATCAATTTTTCGCCTGCTTGCAACAGTCCCACAACACCAGGCCCCCATCATGCCTTCGCCCTCCAAGCCCACCCCATTGATTGCGAACCCTGACGCCGCTGCGTCAGGCACCGATATCGACGATATTGACGGCAGCGACGCCGATTCCCTCTCGCCCGCCTGCGTTCTTGTTTTCAATGCCAGCGACCCCAGCGGCTCGGGCGGGCTGTCGGGCGACATCACGGCGGTGGCGTCGGTGGGCGCCCATGCCCTGCCGGTGGTGACCGGCGCTTACGTGCGCGACACCAGTGAAATCGTGAACCATTTTGCCTTTGACGACGAGGCCGTGAGCGAGCAGGCGCGCACCATTCTCGAAGACGTGGAAGTGCAGGTGATCAAGGTGGGTTTTGTTGGCTCACCGGAGAATTTGAGCATCATTGCCGAGATTGCCTCGGACTACGACGGCTTGCCGCTGGTTGCCTACATGCCCGACCTCTCCTGGTGGACAGACCACCAGATCGACGCCTACCTGGACGCCTTCAAAGAGTTACTTTTGCCGCAAACGACGGTGTTGGCGGGAAACCACAGCACCTTGCGCCGATGGCTGCTGCCCGACTGGGACGGCGCCAAAACCCCCACCGCCCGCGACATCGCCCGCGCTGCCAACGACCTGGGCGTGCCGTACGTCCTGGTCACCGGCATCGCTTTGCCAGACCAATTCATCGACAACGTCTTGGCCACCCCCGAAGCGGTGCTGGCCAGCCAAAAATTCGAGCGTTTTGAAGCCGTGTTTTCCGGCGCGGGCGACACCCTCACTGGCGCACTGGCGGCGGTTTTGGCCAGCGGCGCGGCCCTGCCGGAGGCCGTGACAGAAGCTTTGGGTTACCTAGACCGCAGTTTGAACGCCGGTTTTCGCCCCGGCATGGGCCATGTGATTCCCGACCGGCTGTTTTGGGCCCAATCCGGCGACGACGATGACGAAGACGAGGCCAGCCAGGACGACGAACGCCAGTTGTCCCGCATGATTTTCGACCTGCCCGCGCCAGACACCAAACACTGAGCCTGACGCTTTCACCCAACCCGTACCCTCATGGACAACAACCTCACCCTCTTCGAACGCGCCAAAACCGTCATTCCCGGCGGCGTGAACTCCCCCGTGCGCGCCTTCAAAGCTGTCGGTGGCACGCCGCGTTTCGTCAAACGTGCCCAAGGCGCTTATTTTTGGGACGCCAACGGCCAACAATACATTGACTACATTGGCTCCTGGGGCCCGATGATCCTCGGCCACGGCCATCCGGCGGCGCTCGAAGCTGTGCAAAAAGCCGCGCTGGAGGGTTTTTCGTTTGGCGCGCCGACCGAGCGCGAAGTCGAGCTGGCCGAAGAAATCCTCAAGCTCTACCCGTCGATGGACATGGTGCGTTTGGTCAGCTCCGGCACCGAAGCTGGCATGAGCGCCATCCGCCTGGCCCGCGGCGCCACTGGGCGCAGCAAATTCATCAAGTTCGAAGGTTGTTACCACGGCCATGCTGACGCCCTGTTGGTCAAAGCCGGCTCAGGCCTGGCCACCTTCGGCAACCCCACCAGCGCAGGTGTTCCCCCCGAAGTGGTCGCTCACACGTTGGTGCTGGAATACAACAACATCGAGCAACTTGAAGCAGCCTTCAAGCTGCATGGCCCGGAACTGGCCTGCCTGATGATTGAGCCGATTGCCGGCAACATGAACTTCGTGCGCGCCTCGGTGCCCTTCATGAAACGCTGCCGCGAGTTGTGCAGCCAGCACGGCGCGTTGTTGTTGTTTGACGAAGTGATGACCGGCTGCCGCGTGGCGCTGGGCGGCGCGCAGGCGCATTACGGGCGCTTGATCCCCGGCTTTGCACCCGACATGACGGTGCTGGGCAAAGTCATCGGCGGCGGCATGCCGCTGGCGGCTTTTGGCGCGCGCCGCAAGGTGATGGAACAACTCGCACCGCTCGGGCCGGTGTACCAGGCCGGCACCTTGTCGGGCAACCCGGTGGCCACGGCCTGCGGTTTGGCAACGTTGAAAGAAATCCAAAAACCTGGATTTTTCGACGACCTCTCGCGCAAGACCCGCACTTTGGTGGCTGGCCTGCAAACGGCGGCTGACCAGGCGGGCGTGGCTTTTAGCAGCGACTGCGAAGGCGGCATGTTCGGCTTTTTCTTGCTGCCCGCATTGCCGCAAAACTACCCGCAAGTGATGAAATCTGAAAACGCACGCTTCAACCGGCTGTTTCACGGCCTTTTGGAGCGTGGCGTCTACATTGCGCCCGCTCTTTATGAGGCGGGTTTTGTCAGCTGTGCCCACACCGATGCCGACATTCAGGCGACGATTGCCGCTGCCGCCTCGGTTTTTGCCGGTTTGAAGGCGGAATAGGCCGCCAAGTCACTACTGTTTTGATAGCTTATTAACCAATATTTGCGTGACTTAGGGGCTGATTTTTCTTTCAAATATCGGTAAAACCAGTTTTTTCTATGAATCATACCTAATTTGGGTATGATAAGAGAAAAATACCTGTGTTCGGTCGAACCCGCCCGCTTTTGCAACGCCATTGTTCCCTGCATTTCCGGCCCAGTTTCCCCGCCGGTTTCGTGATTTTGTTACGGCAGCTTTACCCGCCAGACATTGAAGTTGACAACCGGAAAGCCTAGACTCCCGTTATAGGTAGGCGATAGGGCGCGGCTGCAGTGTGCAGCACCGCTCAGCGCCGAAGGAGAAGTTGCCATGATTGCCACGAAAAATACCCTGTTGCTCGCCACATTTGGCGTGTTGGCCAGTGTCGCCACCGCTAGCAGCGCGCAAGAACTCGGCCGGGTGATTTCCAGCACGCCGGTGATCGCCCAGGTGGCCGTGCCGCGCCAGGTCTGCTCGCAGCAGCAAGTGCAGGTGCAAGGGCAAAAATCCGGCGCAGGCACCTTGATGGGCGCGGTCGCGGGCGGCGCCATTGGCAACCAGTTCGGCGGCGGCGAAGGGCGTGCCATTGCCACCTTGATTGGCATTGTCGGCGGCGCCATGTTGGGGGACAGGGTCGAAGGCGGCACCCCCAGCCAGACGCAGAATGTGCAAAGCTGCACCACCCAAACCTTCTATGAAAACCGCACCACCGCTTACAACGTGGTGTACGAATTCAACGGCAAACAATACAACGTGCAAATGCCGCAAGACCCTGGTCCCACGGTGCGCCTGCAGGTGACACCCGTGGCCGGCCCCGCAGCGCCGCAATCAAACTACAGCACCGAAGCGCAGCCTGAAGCGGCGCCTGTTTACGCGCAACCCGCGCCGGTTTATGTCCAGCCCGCGCCGGTTTACGTTCAGCCCGCGCCGGTTTACGTGCAACCTTACGTTCAACCCTACGCTCATCCCGCCCAAGTGGTGACCCAGGTGATCCAGCCGGTCGCGCCGGTGGTTTACCTGCGGCCCTATTACCCGCCGGTGGGTGTCAGCCTGAATTTGGGTTGGTCCAACTGGAATGGGCACCGGGGGCATTGGCACGGGCAGGGCCACGGGCAGAGGCACGGCAACTGGCGCTGAAGCGATAGGGTGGCCTTACGCGCCCCGAAAACATTGCGCACCGTCAGTCAATGCCGGAAGTGCCGCACCCCTGAAAACACCATCGCGACGCCGCGCTCATCGGCGGCGTCAATGACTTCTTTGTCGCGCATGCTGCCGCCAGGTTGAATCACGCAGCTGGCCCCGGCGTCGATGACCATATCGAGGCCGTCGCGGAACGGGAAAAACGCGTCGCTGGCGGCGGCGCTGCCGGCAAGCGACAAACCGGCGTTGGCGGCCTTGATGCTGGCGATGCGGCCTGAATCGATGCGGTTCATCTGCCCCGCGCCAACGCCCAGCGTCATGCCGCCTTTGCAGAACACGATGGCGTTGCTTTTGACATATTTGGCCACTTTCCAGGCGAACAGCAAGTCTTGCAACTGCTCTGGCGTGGGTTGCAATTGGGTGACGACTTTCAGGTCTGACAACGCCAACTCATGGTTGTCTGCAGTTTGCATCAAGAGGCCAGAGCCGACGCGTTTCACGTCTACGGCGTTCAGGCCGCGATCCCAGGCGCTCAACGTCGCTTGCTCTGGCGCAGGCAGGCCATGGGATTTGGGCAATTCAATCTGCAAGATGCGCACATTCACTTTGCTTTTGAACACCGCCAAGGCTTCGGGCGTGAAGGCAGGGGCGATCAACACTTCGGTGAATTGCTTTGAAATCGCCTGCGCTGCACGCTCGTCCAGCGTGCAGTTCAACGCAATAATTCCACCGAAAGCGGAAGTCGGATCAGTCTGCAGGGCTTTGCCGTAGGCTTCCAGCGCGTCAACGCCCAACGCCACGCCGCAGGGGTTGGCATGTTTGACGATGACGCAAGCGTTGCCGCTGAAACTTTTCACACACTCCCAGGCGGCGTCGGCGTCGGCAATGTTGTTGTAACTCAGCGCCTTGCCCTGCAGTTGTTTGGCAGTGACCAGGGAGCCGGGCGCGGGATAGAGGTCGCGGTAAAACGCAGCTTGCTGGTGCGGGTTTTCGCCGTAACGCAGGTCTTGCAGCTTGATGAAGCGGCCATTGGCCTGGGCGCCAAACAGGGCGTGGCTGATCTCGCCTTGCTCGTTGGTCTCAATCGACGACAAATAATCTGAAATCGCGCCGTCGTATTGAGCGATGCGGTTGAACGCGGCCACGGACAGCGCGAATTTGGTCTTCTGGCTCACCGCGCCGTTGGTTTTGAGTTCTTCCAAAACTTTTCCGTATTGCGCTGCGTCAGTGAGCACCGCCACATCTTTCCAGTTTTTGGCGGCGCTGCGCACCATGGCCGGGCCGCCGATGTCGATGTTTTCTATCGCGTCTTCCCGCGTGCAGCCAGGCTTGGCCACCGTGGCCTCAAACGGGTAGTGGTTGACGACCAGGAAATCAATGGTGTCGATGCCGTGTTCGGCCAACGCGGCCATGTGCGCGGGCACATCGCGACGCGCCAGCAGGCCGCCATGCACTTTGGGGTGCAGTGTTTTGACGCGGCCATCGAGCATCTCAGGAAAGCCGGTGTGGTCCGCCACCTCGATGACGGGCAGGCCCTGGTCGGCCAGCAGTTTGGCGGTGCCGCCGGTGGAGAGCAGTTGGATGCCCTGGGCGTGCAGGCCTTGGGCGAGTTCGACGATGCCGGTTTTGTCGGAGACCGAGAGCAGCGCGCGCATCAAATCAGTTCGTTCTCTATCAGTTTCTTTCGCAAGGTGTTGCGATTAAGGCCCAGCCACTTGGCGGCCTTGGACTGGTTGTCGCGCGCGCGCTCCATCACCACGTCAAGCATCGGGCGCTCGACCACGCGCAACATCATCTCGTAAATGCCGTCCGGCGGGGCGCCGCGAAGGTCTTTGAAATACGCCTCCAAGCTGGCCCGCACACAGTCTTCAATTTGTTTTTTGCTCATCTTGCTGCCTTATTTAGCGCCTGTTGCCATTGCCGGGCCGCTGTCGGGGCCGGGTTCAGGTCTGTCTCCAAAATTTTCATGCTGTCTTCGCATTCATTATGCACATCAATTGCCCCGCCGCCGTCCACATCGACACCGCCACCGACATCGGCCGCAGGAATGCGGTCCATGCGGGTTTCAAGCTCGTCAAAATATTCTGCCACGGCAGAGACCTGGGTGTCACAGGTTTCAAGCAAATTCATCCGATCCCGAAACTCGACACCGCCAGGTAAATTTTTCACGTACCAGCCGATGTGTTTGCGCGCCGTGCGCACGCCCAAGTATTCGCCATACAAATCATAGTGGTCAAGCAGGTGCGCCAGGCTCATGCGTTTGACTTCCACCACCAGGGGCGGCGCCAGGTGGGTGCCTTCGCGCAGGAAATGCGCAATTTCCCGGAAGATCCAAGGGCGGCCCTGCGCGGCGCGGCCAATCATCACCGCGTCCGCGCCGGTTTTCGCCAGCACATCGCGGGCGCGCTCGGGGGTGGTGATGTCGCCATTGGCCACCACGGGAATCTTCAGCGCGGCTTTAACCGCCGCAATCGTGTCGTATTCCGCCTGCCCTTTGTATCCCTGCTCGCGGGTGCGGCCGTGGATGGTGACCATCTGCACGCCGGCCTCTTGCGCAGCCAGGGCGATGCGCGGCGCATTTTTGTTGTCTTGCCGCCAGCCGGTGCGCATTTTCAGGGTGACCGGCACGTTGCGCGGCGCGCAGGCGTTGACCACCGCCTCCACGATTTCCAGCGCCAGCGGCTCGTTTTGCATCAGCGCCGAACCGGCCCATTTGTTGCACACCTTTTTGGCCGGGCAACCCATGTTGATGTCGATGATCTGCGCGCCCCGGTCGATGTTGTAGGCCGCCGCCTCGGCCATCATGGCCGCGTCGGTGCCGGCAATCTGCACGGCGATGGGGCCGGGCTCACCATCGTGGTTGGCGCGGCGCGAGGTTTTGAGGGTGTTCCACAAGTCCTTGCGCGAGGTCACCATTTCGCTCACCGCGTAACCTGCGCCTTGGGCTTTGCACAATTGGCGGAAAGGCCGGTCTGTCACCCCCGCCATGGGGGCGGCAAACAGGCGGTTCGCCAAAAGAATGTGGCCGATGTGCATGGAAAAAGGTGGGGGCGCAGATGAAAACGAGCGGGGCAATAGGAGGCGCGGAGGGCGCATTTTAACTGCCTATTTTTTCGGCAATTGACATTTGAACCGAATTATTTGGCCTCTGCCTCAGCCCTGGCCCGGCCTGGGCACCCTCTAAACTCGGGCCATGCCCCTTTGGATGGAATCACTGCTCGCCTGGCTGGCACTGCCGCAACACGGACTGAGCACGGTGTTTGTGGTGTCGTTCATCGGCGCGACGTTGTTGCCGCTGGCGTCGGAGCCGGCGGTCTTTGGCCTGGTCAAACTCAACCCCGATTTGTTCTGGCCCGCCGTGCTGGTGGCCACGGCAGGCAACACCCTGGGCGGTGGCGTGAGTTGGTGGATGGGCCTGGCGTCCCACAAAGTGGTGGACAAATACCGCCATTCCACCACCCACCTGCGGGCGCTGGACTGGCTGCAGCGCATTGGCCCGAAAGCCTGTTTGTTGTCATGGCTGCCGGTGATCGGCGACCCTCTGTGCGCCGTGGCCGGTTGGCTCAAGCTCGATTTTTGGCCCTGCATGGCCTACATGGCCATCGGAAAATTCTTGCGTTACACCACGATGACTGCCGTTTTAATGGGATTGTTTGATAAATTTTGGCCGTAAAAGTGAAATTACAACTCTAAATGAATAGCTGACTATGCTATTTTTACGTGACTTAGAGGCAATAAGTTATCAGCGATCAAGAGCTAAACAAGAAATACATCGCCTCGTCGTTCTTGACGGTACGCGCCAAATTCACTTTGGCGCAGGCGGCTTCAAAACGTCGATTACCTGGCGCCCGTTCTTGCGGTAAATCGAAAAATCGCTGTCCAGGGTCAAAACCTGGCTCTGCGGGTGAAGCTCCGCCAGGCGTACCAGGCATGCGTCAGCCAGCGACATCGGCAAATCAGCGTAACGACGGATCATTTTCAGAATCGAACTGTGGTGCTCGGCCACCGCCATGCCAATCACCAGAAACTCTTCGCCCACCATTTCAATCAGCGCCGCGCGGGCGCCTGCCACTGAGCGGGTGAGGTAGGTGGCCTCGGTCAGCACCGCTTCGCAGGTGATCATGGGTGGCGCGATGCCACGCAACTGTTGCATCACCCAGGCATGGTGGGTGTCAGCCCGGTTCAGCAGGGCGACCAGCGGGCCGGTGTCAACAATGACACGGGTTTTCATTCGCCCACCGTCACTCGCCAAACCCGCGCAGATGCTCCGGGTTGGTGGATAGGTCGGCCGGGCCCTGCATCATGCCGGCCCAGCGGCTGGCGCGATCTAGGCAAGACGCGGCAGAAGGTGCGGCGTCTTGTCTTAAATAGGCCGTCAACGCCGTGCGAATGATCTCGCTCTGGCTGGAGGCGCGCTCCAACGCCGCTTGAGCCAGGTCATGAAACAAGGGGTCGGGCAGCTTGAGGGAGATGGCTTTCATGGGGAAATTGTATTCCAATTTTGCCAGTTTTGAAATACCTAAGGGAGGCGCTTTTGGGCGCTTGAGCCGGGGCGCGGATCGGGGGCGGGTCTGTAACTGTTGATTGGGGGCTGAATTTGGCCCTGCAGGCGGGGCCTAACGATTCTTAAAGAATTTACAAACAAAATATAAAAGCGTGGGAAAGGCTATGACGGCGTACACCAATGATGAGAATAAAAGCAACATGCCGAGTCCGTAGTCTTCTGACAAGTCAGCCCTTTCCAATCCAATACTGCCGTACATATAGACCCGTAACAGAATCTCTTGGGATACCTCATAGAGACCCAAAAACAAAGATATAAACACAAAGCAGCCGACAAGCCATCTGCGAGCGACGACTAAAAAACGAATGGTGTTTGAGTCATTTGCGTAGTCAAGAGGGTGAGTCCACCTCATCACTGGCACAGAAATGCAGACTGCAGATATCAGCAAGAATATGAGCGCAAAGAAATTGTGCCCTTCTGTATAAGCAGCGAATATTCCTTCGACCATAGTTTTTCCTGCCGGATCAAGCGGGGTGTCGAAAAAATATTCCGTCGCCGTCAAGGTCAGTAACAGCAGCCCTACGCCGAAATAGAGCCGATCATGAGCCACAGGTCGAATCGTCATGCTTTGAAGCGGCTCGCTTTGTCCGTACAACACGCCTCAATTTGAAAGTGGCGTTCGCTCAAGAGCTAAATAAAAAATTCATCACATCCCCGTCCTTGACCACATACTCCTTGCCCTCGGCACGCATCTTGCCCACGTCTTTGGCGCCTTGTTCTCCCTTGAACTGAATGAAGTCGTCAAAAGCGATGGTTTGCGCGCGGATGTAGCCTTTTTCGAAGTCAGTGTGGATCACGCCAGCCGCTTGCGGGCCGGTGTCGCCGACATGGATCGTCCAGGCGCGCACTTCTTTCACACCGGCTGTGAAGTAGGTTTGCAGGCCTAACAAGGTGTAGGCGGAGCGGATCAAGCGGTTCAGGCCGGGCTCGGTCTGGCCGAGTTCTTCGAGGAACATCTGGCGGTCTTCGTCGCTCATCTCGCTCATTTCGGCTTCCATCTTCGCGCTGATGGCGACTACGGGCGCGTTTTGCGCGGTGGCGTAGGCGGTCAGGCGGTCCAACATGGGGTTGTTTTTGAAGCCGTCTTCGGCCACATTGGCGACAAACATGGCCGGTTTTGCGGTGATCAGGAAGAACTGTTTGAGCAGGGGCAGCTCTTCTTTGCTCCAGTCGATGGTGCGCACCGGTTTGGCTTCATTCAGGGCGACCTGGCATTTCTCCAAAATGGCGACCAGTTTGGCCGATTCTTTGTCGCCCGAACGCGCGGTTTTGGTGACGCGGTGAAGCGCTTTCTCGACGGCCGACATGTCGGCCAGGCACAGCTCGGTCTGGATCACTTCGATGTCGGAGATCGGGTCCACCTTGCCAGCCACGTGGATCACGTTGTCGTCTTCAAAACAGCGCACGACGTTGATGGTGGCATCAGTCTCACGGATGTGCGCCAGGAACTTGTTGCCCAGGCCTTCACCGGTGCTGGCGCCAGCCACCAGGCCAGCGATATCGACAAACTCGACAATGGCCGGGACGATGCGCTCGGGCTTGACGATGGCCGCGAGCTGCTGCAAACGCGCGTCCGGCACCTCGACCACGCCCACATTGGGCTCAATCGTGCAAAAGGGGTAGTTTTCGGCGGCGATGCCGGCCTTGGTCAAGGCGTTGAACAGGGTGGACTTGCCCACGTTGGGCAATCCGACGATGCCACATTTCAAACTCATGCTGACTCCAGAAAAACAAAAAGGCCAACGGCTGGCCTTTGATCAATGCCAGCGATTTTAAAGGACTGCTCTTTTGGGAGTTTGCAGCAGGGCCGCAGGCAACTTGACCAATGGGGCCAATTTGGCCAGGTTAGTCAAACTTGAAGTTGCCCGAGACTTTTTGCCCCACGCGCAAAGTCGCACCGACACCACCTTGGATGATGGCGTTCATGCCGAAAGTGATGGCACCGTCCATTTGCGGGTTGGCGCGGTAGGCCTGGAGCGTGTCGTTCA
>JANOYE010000221.1:0-5967 GCA_031428695.1 Rhodoferax sp.
CGGCCACCGTGCGCTTGGCCAGTGGCAGCATCAATTCTTCGCTGTTCGCCGCCACTGACGAGGCCAAACTGCCCGATTCCATAGGCGTGCAAATCGCCGAGATTTTCTCCGCCGACATCGATTTTCACCGCGCCTTGCGCAAGGGCGACCGCTTCTCCATCACCTACGAAGCGCTGGAGGGCGACGGCGAGCCGATGCGCGCCGGGCGCGTGTTGTCGGCCGAGTTCGTCAACAACGGCAAAAAATACCAGGCCATGTGGTTTGCTGCCCAAGATGCCAAGGCAGATGGCAAGCTCGGCAGCAAACAAAAGGGCGCCTATTACACGCTGGACGGCAAAAGCCTGAACCGCGCGTTTTTGGCCTCGCCCTTGGAGTTCTCCCGCGTTACCAGCGGGTTCAAAATGCGTATGCACCCGATTTTGCAAACTTGGAAGCAGCATTTGGGCGTCGATTACGCCGCGCCCACCGGCACCGCCGTGCGTTCGATTGGCGATGGCACGGTTGATTTCGCCGGGGTGCAGCGCGGTTTTGGCAATGTGGTCATCGTGGACCACGGCAAAGGCAACCAAACCGTTTACGCGCATTTGAGCCGGATTGACGTGCGCAAGGGTGAAAAAATCGGCCAAAGCCAGCACCTGGGTGCCGTCGGTTCCACTGGGTGGTCCACCGGCCCGCATCTGCATTTTGAGTTTCGCGTGAACGGCGTGCACCAAGACCCGCTCACCATGGCGCAACAAGCGCAGTCCAAAGAATTGGCAGCCGAAGCCAAGTCGCAGTTTGACGCGCTGTCGTCACAAGTGCGTGTGGCATTGGTGGCGGCGGCTTCTACGCGGCGCGGCACGGCGGAATAAGCCTGCGAAGCCTGTTGGGCAGCGCAGTGCAAGCGCTGTCGCCACCACCCAGGGCACAATCGCCATCACGATGGCAACCACGGCAAACAACCTCTCGCACAATCTTTATATCGGCCTGATGTCGGGCACCTCTTTGGACGGCGCTGACGGCGTTCTGGTCGATTTTTCAGGCAGCAACGACGGCAAACTCAAGGTTCTGGCGCATGCCTACACGCCGTTTCCCGCCCATTTGCGGCAGGAATTCATGGCGCTTAACAGCACCGGCGCCGATGAAATTCACCGCTCGGCGTTGGCGGCCAACGCGCTGGTTCGCATCTACGCAGCGGTGGTTCACGACCTGCTGACTATGGCTGGAACCACCGCCAATCTGGTCACCGCCATCGGCGCCCACGGCCAAACCGTGCGCCATCGGCCGCAGGCGTTTGACGGCACCGGTTACACCGTGCAGCTTAACAACCCGGCCCTGCTGGCCGAGTTGACGGGCATTGACGTGGTGGCCGATTTCCGCAGCCGCGATATAGCGGCCGGCGGCCAAGGCGCGCCCTTGGTGCCGGCGTTTCACCGCGAGGTGTTTGGCCGGGCGGGCGAAGCGGTCGCCGTGCTCAATATCGGTGGCATCTCAAACGTGAGTTTGATCCCAGCCCAGGTTGGCGCAGAAGATGACGCAGGAGCGGGCGAATCTGGCGGTGACGCTGCCAATGCGGTGCGCGGTTTTGACTGCGGCCCCGGCAATGCCCTGATGGACCACTGGTGCCAGCAACACACAGGGCTGCCGTTTGACGCCGACGGCCAGTGGGCGGCCCAGGGCAACGTTCACCCGGAATTGCTGAGGCATCTTCTGGCCGAGCCCTATTTCGCCAAAACACCGCCCAAAAGCACCGGCCGGGATTTGTTCAATGCGCCCTGGCTCCAGGAGCGACTTTCGCGCTACAAAAACATCGCCGCCCTTGACGTACAAACCACTTTGACGGAATTGACCGCCAGGTCATGTGCAAATTGCGTGAAAAGCTATCAAAATCGCAGCAAATCATTGCTGGTCTGCGGCGGCGGCGCGCTTAACAACTACCTGATGGCACGTTTGCAACACCATTTGCCCGGCGTGCAAGTGGCGTCGACCGACGCTTTCGGCCTGCCGCCGCTGCAAGTTGAGGCAACCGCCTTCGCCTGGCTGGCGCGAAAGGCCATTCGGCGCGAAACCGGCAACTTGCCGACCGTCACCGGGGCCACAAAAGGCGAATCAACAAGTGAATCAACAGGCGCAAAAAAGGGCACCGACGGTGCCCGTATTTTGGGAGCGGTTTACCCCCGTTAGGGTGAAAAACCCGTTAGGTTGAGAAGCTCGAACCGCAGCCGCAGGTGGAGGTGGCGTTCGGGTTTTTGATGACGAACTGCGAGCCTTGCAAGTCTTCCTTGTAGTCGATTTCCGCGCCCAGCAGGTACTGGTAACTCATGGCGTCGATCAGCAACGAGACGCCGTTTTTCGTCATCGTGGTGTCGTCTTCATTGGTGATTTCGTCAAACGTGAAGCCGTACTGGAAGCCCGAACAGCCGCCACCCTGCACGAACACGCGCAGTTTCAGGTCGGGGTTGCCCTCTTCGGCGATCAAATCTGCCACCTTGGCCGCCGCGTTGTCGGTGAACATGATCGGCACCGGAGGCATTTCCTCAGGAACGGCGACTGGCATGCTGGTTTGAATGTTTTCTGCAACGGCGCTCATGGCGAATCCTTTAAATGCTCTTTAAAGCGTGTCAAATATACGTGTCATATAGCGGCTGGGTTCCTGACTGCAAGCCCGCCCGCTCGAATACGTGTATGAATGCGCGAATACTACCGTAAATTGCTCGGGAATGCTGGTCAGGCGTTGTTTGCCGCCAGTTTCAGTGTGGGTTTATCCTCGCCTTCCAGCAGAGGCCGCAACTGGCCGGAAACCAAAGCGCCCTGGTGCATTTCAAGCGCCGCGTAACGCACTTCCCCTTCGATGCGCGCCTTGGGCTGGAGTTCCAACATCACAGACGCGTAAATCGGCCCCTTGACAGTGCCGTTGATGATGATGTGGTCGGCATGCACTTCGCCGGTGACCACGGCAGACTCGGAAATCACCAGAATGCTCGGCTCGTCCTCGCTGGCGCGCAGGTTGCCGATCACGGAGCCGTCAATGCGCAGCCCATCGGTGAAACGCATGTTGCCGGAGATCTGGCTGCCATGGGCGATGAGGCTTTTGATCGGCGGTTGTTTTTTCTTGAACATCGTGATGTCGCCTGCAATTGGTTTAATTTTTATTGAATCAGATTTTGAGGGTTTGACTGGCCCGAACCACGGTGCCTTCGACCACTTTCACGGACACTGACTTCAACGTCGTTTCCTCCGGAAGATCAAAAACACCCTCAGATCGCCCAAATTGACGGAATTTAAGCTCTTTTGCGCCACCTGCCACGGCGCTCACCCAAGGTTTGCCATTTTGTGTGCCAGTGAAGTTAACCTCCAGTTTGCCATTGAAATCGGGCGCATTTTTTTGCGCGTTCATCAGCAACACCTGCCATTTGACCTGGCGCCCGGCCAGCACCTCGGCTTGCAAACCCCGCACCGTGATGCCCTCGGCACCGGTGGCCGGAATCAGTTTTTCAAAAAACCCGAGTTCTTCCTTGAGCCTGCGGTTTTCAGTGTCAAGCACTTTGTTTTGCGCGACCAGCCCCTCCTGCGCCGCCTTCTCGGTGATGATCAAGGTGCCGGAGGTGTCAGAAATCGACTGCGCCTTTTCGCGCGCTGCAATGGCGGTCGCCAATTCGCCGCGCAATACGGTCAACTCAGATCGGGCCTTTTGCAGCTCGGCACGGGTGTCGCCGTCAACGCCGGCGATCTCTTTGCCAAACTCGAACGCCCACAAGCCGATAGCGGCGCAAAAACCGAACACCAGCGCCAACATTGCCCAGCGAAACGGCCATGGCAAGCTGCTGCGCACCGACATGCGCGGGGCGCTGACAGTGAGGCGGCGGCGAAGCAGGCGGAATCTCATTCCACTTCCAAATCATTTGTGAAGGCGTGGCGACGACGACAGTGCAGTAGCACGGCTAGGAGCCGCAACGACCTGCACGAATGATTTGGACGTGGAATCATGGGGAGGGTGAGTCTATCAGTGACAAGTAAAGCGCTTTGTAAGCAATTGCCCAATTGGAACTACGAATCGGCAAGGATCGCAAAAACGAAAAAACCGCCGGGAATTGCTTCCAGGCGGTTTTGACGGCTTTCGAAGTGTTGAGATTCGCGTCGCGAGAAGCTGCGAGGGTAGGCGCAAACCGGAACAAGGCTCGCGCCTTGTGAGGATTTGCAACACCCCCTCGCAGTTCCGCAGCAGCGAAGATCAGCGCTTCGAGAATTGTTTGCGGCGACGGGCACCGTGCAAACCGACCTTTTTACGCTCAACTTCACGCGCGTCACGCGTGACAAAGCCGGCTTTGCTCAACTCGGGCTTCAGCGTTGCGTCGTAATCAATCAGGGCGCGGGTGATGCCGTGGCGCACGGCGCCAGCCTGGCCGGACTCGCCGCCACCGGCCACATTGACCATGACGTCAAAGGTTTCGGCGTGATTGGTCAGCAGCAAGGGCTGTTTGCAGATCATGATCGAAGTCGCACGACCGAAGAACGCTGCAATGTCTTTGCCATTGACAACGATCTGGCCGGAGCCTTTTTTCAGAAACACACGGGCGACGCTGGATTTGCGACGGCCGGTGCCATTGTTCCATTCACCGATCATGTGGTGGCCTCCCGTTTGACTGCGTTGGCAGAGATACCTGCGATTTCCAGCACTTTGGGTTGCTGGGCGGTGTGCGGGTGCTCGGCGCCACCGTAAACCTTGAGTTTCTTGATCATGGCGTAACCCAGCGGCCCTTTGGGCAACATGCCCTTGACGGCTTTTTCCAAAGCGCGGCCGGGGTGTTTGGCTTGCATGTCGCGGAAATTGGTGCTGCTAATGCCGCCGGGATAACCGGAATGGCGGTAGTAGATTTTGTCAATCGGCTTGGCGCCAGTGACGCGCAGCTGGGCTGCGTTGACGACGACAATGAAGTCGCCCGTATCGACGTGAGGCGTATAAATGGCCTTGTGTTTGCCGCGCAAACGGAGAGCAACTTCGCTGGCTACTCGTCCGAGGACCTTGTCGGTCGCGTCAATCACAAACCACTCGTGCGTCACGTCAGCGGGTTTCGCGCTGAACGTTTTGGTCATGAGTTTTCTCTTGGGTTAAGAGGGTTTGTACGGGTTCTTTTCCACGGTCGGTGTTCCTCTACAGGGAATCTCTTAGGTGGGAGTGTTGGTCTTCGCCGCGGAACCACGTGAGCGCTGCGAAGCCGCTCATTATATAAAGAATTTCACCCAGTGCCGGTTACTATCGTGCCATGTTCAGCTACCGACACGCTTTTCACGCCGGCAACCATGCCGATGTGCTCAAGCACATGGTGTTGCTGGCCATTGTCCGCCACCTGGTGCAGAAGGACACGCCGCTGGCCGTTTTTGATACCCATGCCGGTGCTGGCCTGTATCGCCTGGACGGTGACTACGCTCAAACCAGTGGGGAAGCCGCCAATGGCTTCGCCAGACTGGTTGCTGCCAAGTCGACGGTTGCTGGCGGCGACCCGGCCAACGCGGGAAAGACCAGCATGCCGGGTTTCTGTCCGGTGCTCGAAGACTACGTCACCCTGGTCGAAAGCTTCAACCAGAAGGGCAGCTTCAAGGTCTACCCAGGCTCGCCCTTCATCATGCAACGCCTGTTGCGTGATCGCGACAAACTAAAGCTGTTCGAGTTGCACCCGACCGACTCCAAGACACTCAGCGCCAATGTCGCCCAGCTCGACGCTGGTCGGCAAGTGGCAGTGTTGCGGGAGGACGGTTTTGAAGGTCTGAAAAAATTCTTGCCGCCACCACAACGCCGGGCGCTGGTGCTCTGCGACCCCAGCTACGAACTGAAGACCGACTACGCACGGGTCGCGGCAATGATCACGGACGCCTTGGCGCGATTTGCCATCGGCACCTACATCGTCTGGCATCCCATCATCCCGCGCCCGGAAGCACACGACCTGCCGCGCAAGCTCAAGACTGCAGCCATGAAAGCGGGGCGCTCCT
>JANOYE010000222.1:0-3254 GCA_031428695.1 Rhodoferax sp.
TCGTCGATCCAGGCTCTAACGCCGGGCAGTTGGGTGACGCGTTCGACGTAGTCCGTGATGGCCTGCGGCACCGGCAAGGCGTAAGTTGTCAGACGCATACACACGGGGGCGAAGTAGGCGTCTGCGATTGTGAAATGGCCAAACAACATGGGCCCGCCGTGTTGTTGCAGCAATTCGCTCCACATTTGCACGATACGGGCGACATCATTGCGCACCGCCGGTTTGTCGCGCCAGATCAGTTGCCCCATTTGCGGCAACGCGGCTTCAATATTCATCGGGCAGTGGCTGCGCAGAGCGCCAAAACCAGCGTGCATTTCGGCGCAAATGCTGCGCGCGCGTGCCCGCGCTTTTGCGTCTTGTGGCCACAGGTTTTTCTGCGGAAACTTCTCCGCCGCGTATTCGGCGATGGCCAGCGTGTCCCAAATTTCAAAACCTGCGTCGGTCAACACCGGCACGCGCCCGGTGGGCGTGACTTTGACCACGGTGCTTTTGAAGGCTGATTCGGCGTCAAACGAGTCAAAGCGCACCATTTGTTCTCCAAATGGAATGCCAGCCTGACGCAGCAGCACCCAGGGCCGCATGGACCAGGACGAGTAGTTTTTGTTGCCGATGTACAGCTTGAGCATGGGTTTCTTTCGCAAGGGTTCCGCATCAACCCTGCATCGTAAGCGGCCTGGCGCGCGCCATTGATGCTCTGAATGGCGCGGATTGATGCGTCGAATACGTTCCTGAAACAAGCCCACCTGGTGCAGGCCGCTTACGATGGTTCAGGGCAGTTCTGTATTGGGCGCAGGTGCCGCGGTGTCGCGCGGGCCAATGGCGCCCAGTCGCGCTTTGATGGATTGTGGCTTGCCGGTGATGATGGCGGCATAGTTGGTGGTGTTGGCGAGCACCTTTTTCACGTAGTCGCGGGTTTCTGAGAAGGGCACGTTTTCGGCCCAAATCGCCGCCTCCATGGCGGGCGCGCCGTTTTGCCCGCGCCAAGCGCGCGAGCGGCTGGGGCCGGCGTTGTAGGCGGCGGCGGCCAGCGGCATGGAGCCGCCGAAATCGTCGAGCACGAGTTTGAGGTAACCGGTGCCGATGGCGATGTTGGTGTCGCGGTCATTGATGTCGCCCGGCTTGAAGCCTTCGAGGCCAATTTTTTTGGCGGTCCAGCGGGCGGTGGCGGGCATCACCTGCATCAGGCCCGAGGCGCCGACGTGGGAGCGCGCGTCCATGATGAAGCGGCTTTCCTGGCGGATCAGGCCGTAGACGTAGGCCGGGTCGAGCTCGATTTGTTTGGCGCGGGCCACCACGGCGTCACGGAACGGCATGGGAAAACGCTGGTCGATGTCGATGCTCTGTTTGGTGCGCTCGCTGGTGTTGATGCAGCGGTCCCAGACCTGGCGGGCGCAGGCGAGGTCTGCGGCGGCGAGCAAGGCGCGGTCATTCATGCCGCCTTTGGCGTGCAGGTTGGTGGCGTAATTCCACTCGCGCACGCCCTCGGGGCGCAGGCCGATCTGGATTGCATACAGGGCCCGGTTCAGGCCGGCGTTGCTCAGGGCGGCCTCTTTCTCTTCGGGCAGCAACGCGGGTGGTTTTTCTGGTGCCGTGATGCGCAGGCCCAGCTCTTCCAGGGCCAGTTGCTCGTAAAACCCGCGTCCGCTGGCGATGTTTTTCAGGCTGGTTTTGGCTTCATCTTGCTGCTCTTCGGTTTTGGCCAGTTTGAGCTGCGCGCGGGCGCGCCAGTAGACCCAGGTCGGGTCTTGTTTTGCTTCGTCGGTCATGGCGCTGGTGGCCGCCAACACCTCGCGCCAATTGGCCTTTCGCAACGCGGCGCGCACCTTCCAGCCCAGTTGCTCGTCGTTGATGTCTTTGTTGGTGGCCTTGGCGAAGTGTTCCATGGCGTCGTTCGAGAGGCGCTGCGCAGACGCCTTGCCCACGGCGCCCCAGGCCCAGGCGCGCTGCTCGGGTGAGAGGTGCACGCTCCAGTGTTGCTCCAGCACGGTGGCAGTTGCCTCGGGTTCATTGCTGGCCATGCGGATGATCGCCAACACCACCAGTTCTTTGTTGACGCGCGACACAGCCACGGCGCGTTTGCTTAAGAACCGCGCCGGCGCGTCGTAGATTTCGCTGATGCTGGCCGCCCCTTCGGCCGAGACAATCTCAACCGCAGCCCGGGCCGGGCGGGGGCGGTTGGCCTCCATGGCCAGCCTGGCTTTGCGCCAAATGTCGGTCTCGGTCAACTTGCGGGCCGCATACAACTTGCCGGCGAGGTAGGTGCAACCATCGTCGGCATCGCGCAGGGCATACCACAGCGGTTTGAGCTGGCCGGCCATCTCGGCCGTGGCCAGGCCTGCCAGCGCGTTTTCGGTGGCCAGGGCGTAACAGCGCAATTCTTTGTCGTCGCCCATGCGGAAATTGGGGTACTCGGCGGCGAGGTTGGTCCAGTCTCGGCGCTGGCCCAAAAGCTGCAGCCAGTCATTGCGCAGGCGGTCTTCCTGGTAGGTGCCGGCCTGGCGGATGAAGAAGTCTTGCACTTCGGCGGGCGCGGCGGTGTCGAGGCGCAATTTCAAGTCCCAGTAGGCGGCCCAGGGCTCCAGGGGGTGGCCTGTGGCCTGCGGCAGCAGGGCGGCAAGCCGTTTTTTGTCACCCTTTTTGAAGGCCTGGTGGATCTCCAGAATGGTGTCGTCGCCCTTGTTTTGGGCCGCCGCAGGCAAGGGAAAATTCAAGCCCGTTGCCAGGAGGATCAATGTCAAAATTGCTGAAAACTTCATAGAGAGAATTATGAACACCCCTGGGGACAAAAGCGAGAGGTCAAACGAGAGGTCAAACGAGAGGTCAAACGAGAGGGACAGTGAGGATATAAACGGCGATGGCAAGTCGGCGGCAAAAAAGGAAATCCGCAAACGCCTCATTCAAGAACGTTTGAACCTGCCAGATCGCCTACAGCGGGCCGACCAGTTACAACAGGTGATGCGCATTTGGCTGGTGGGCCGCAAAGACGTGGTGATCGGCGCTTATTGGCCGATTCACGGCGAGTTCGACCCCTTGCCCGCCTTGCACCGCTGGAAGGAAGACGGCGAGTTGATCGACCAGCCCGAGCCTCGGCGCATTGGCCTGCCGGTTATGGACAAGGTGCACAAGACCTTGACCTTCCACGCCTGGTACCCCGGCTGCCCGATGCAGGAAGACGCTTTCGGCATTCCCAAACCCAAAGACACCGAGGTGATCGTGCCGACGCTGCTGTTTGTGCCCTGTGTGGGTTACGGCAT
>JANOYE010000223.1:0-2881 GCA_031428695.1 Rhodoferax sp.
GCCGTGGGCGAAGTTTTCAATTCAATCTGGGACTGCAAAGACCTGATTCAAAACCAGCTGATCGACTACATCCGCGCCACCGTCGTCCACGCGGGCGGCATCACCCACTTGCGCCGCATCGCTGACCTCGCTGCGCTCTACCAAGTGCGCACCGGCTGCCACGGCGCGACTGACAATTCACCCGTATGCATGGGCGCTGCGCTGCACTTCGACACCTGGGTGCCGAACTTCGGCATTCAGGAACACATGCCGCACTCGGCCTTGACCGACGAAGTGTTCCCGCACGATTACCGCTTCGACAACGGCTTCATGTATTGCGGCGAGACGCCGGGGCATGGAGTGGAGATCGACGAGAAACTGGCCGCGAAGTTTCCCTACCAGCGCGCTTACCTGCCGGTGAACCGCCTGCAAAACGATGGTGCGCTATGGAATTGGTAGCTGGTTACGCATAATTTGCGAGACCTAGTGGCCCATTCCATTTATAAATCATCCGTGAAGTAGGCGCACCGACGACGACAGTGCTAGAGCACGGCTAGGAGGTGCAACGACCTGCACGGATGATTTATAAATGGAATCAAAGCATTTGATTCAAACAGGCGTCCAGGTTTTCTGACGGCAGACGTTTGAATCCCGACCGGGCAAACCGCTGCAAGCGCCCGGCCACAAACGCAGTGAGTACAGCGGCGCCGACTTGCGCATCGACGGTTGGCATGTTGGAACCATTCTGCGCCGCCGAATCGCGCAGGCACTGACGAAAGGCCGCCTCGATCTTGTCAAAAAACTGGTTCATGCGCTGCTGCAAGCGGTCGTTTTCAAACACCAGGGCATCGCCCACCATCACACGCGTCATGCCGGGGTTCTTCTCTGAAAACTGGATCAGCATGGTGACAAGGCGCGCTGCTTGCCGCGTGCCAGCGCCCGGCTCGGCGGTATTTCCCGCTTCGCGCTCGGCGATTTGGTTGATCAAAGCAAACACGCTGGACTCAATGAACTCAATTAAGCCCTCGAACATCTGCGCCTTGCTGGCGAAATGGCGGTAAAGCGCCGCTTCGCTGACGTCCAGCTTCGCCGCCAACGCTGCTGTGGTTACGCGTTCGGCGCCGGGCTGCTCCAGCATGGCGGCCAAGGCCTGCAGAATTTGTACGCGCCTCTCGCCTGGCTTGGGACGTTTGCGAACAGGTGTAGGGGCGGCGGGTAATTCAGCAGTTTCGGACATGGCACCAAGCAGGGGGGTTTCGCGAAATTCTCGCACAGCGGCGCCAAGGGTTTTCGCGGGTAAACAACGCGGCGACAAGGATCGCCGTTTGCGCTCGCGACAACACCCGCTTCAATATCAGTGCGATCGAATCATCGTGCCAAAGGCTTGGTCGGTAAGGATTTCAAGCAGCATGGCGTGCGGCACACGCCCATCAATGATGTGCACGGCATTCACGCCGCTTTTGGCAGCGTCCAGCGCGCCGCTGATCTTGGGCAACATGCCGCCGCTGATGGTGCCGTCGGCGAACAACTCGTCGATGCGGCGGGCAGTGAGGTCGGTCAGCAGGTTGCCGGCTTTGTCCAGCACGCCGGCGGTGTTGGTCAGCAGAACCAGCTTCTCAGCCTTGAGCACGATCGCCAGTTTGGCCGCGACAACGTCGGCGTTGATGTTGTAACTCTCGTTGTCGGCGCCGAAACCGATGGGGCTGATCACTGGGATGAAAGCGTCGTCTTGCAGGGCTTTGACGACGCTCGGATCAATAGACACAATGTCGCCAACCTGGCCGACGTCGTGCTCCTTGGTCGGGTCTTTGGCGTCCACCATCTTGAGCTTTTGCGCGCGGATCATGGCGCCGTCGCGCCCGGTCAAGCCCACCGCCTTGCCGCCGGCCTGGTTGATCAGGCCGACGATATCCTGCTGCACCTCGCCGCCCAGCACCCACTCGACCACTTCCATGGTCTCGGCGTCGGTGACGCGCATGCCTTGGATGAACTCGCCCTTCTTGCCCAAGCGCTGCAAGGCGTTTTCAATCTGCGGCCCGCCGCCGTGTACCACCAACGGGTTCATGCCGACAAGCTTCAACAACACAACATCTTCGCCAAAGTCTGCTTGCAGCGCCGGGTCGGTCATGGCGTTGCCGCCGTATTTGATGACCAGGGTCTTGCCGTGAAACTTACGGATGTAGGGCAGCGCTTGGGCGAGTATCTCGGCTTTGTCGCGGGGGGCAATGTTGAGGGGTTCGGTCATGGGTTGAGACGGGGAATTGGTTGGCTGGACAACGTCAGGTACCGCGTCAATATACGCTGGTTTGCGTGAGCGGCTGGTCAGGTTGATAACCATGCACGTAACGTTGCATGAATGCCTGGATGGCCGCAAGATTGCCTTGGTTGGCGATGCCCGCCAATTCCTCAAGCGCAGGCGCCAGCTCCGACCAGGGAACCAAATCTTCGTGCGCCTTCATGATGCGCTGGTGAGCGGTAGCCTGCGGGTTGTCGCCGATCAACAGCTCTTCGTACAATTTTTCGCCAGGGCGCAAACCGGTAATTTCGATGGCGATGTCGCCGTCGGGGTTGTCTGCATCCCGCAATGAGAGCCCAGACAGCTTCACCATTCGCCGGGCCAGGTCAATGATCTTCACCGGCTCGCCCATGTCCAGCACAAACACATCGCCACCTTGGGCCATCGCGCCCGCCTGCAGCACCAATTGCGCCGCCTCGGGGATGGTCATGAAGTAACGCGTGACTTCTGGGTGGGTCACCGTCAGCGGGCCGCCCTGAGCCAGTTGGCGGCGGAAGAGCGGCACAACGCTGCCGCTGGAGCCCAGCACATTGCCGAATCGCACCATGGTGAAACAGGTTTGATGCGGTGCCTCAAACTGGGAACGAGTCCGCGCCGGAGCATCGG
>JANOYE010000224.1:0-6040 GCA_031428695.1 Rhodoferax sp.
CGCGCAACTTGATAGTGGCGCGCTCAAAACCGTTCTTGCGAACTGGACGCCACAAACCAAATTTGGCACTCAAATCACGGCGGTATCAACGCCTGAACGCATGCGCCTGGCCCGCAACCGCGCCTTGATAGAGTTTCTTCAGGCGGCGATTGGCGGCGATTCGAACGCCGCCGTCGTGGCATCGACTGGCCCCGCATCACGCACATCACGCACATCACGCGCTGGCCAATCGCCTTCCAAGCCGAAAAACGTCAACGCAAAGTCGGCACAGCGCCCAAAACTTTGAGCGCCCTGGCACCGCCTTCGCCAATCGACGCGCCAAATCGTTTCGCCAGGCGCTCGGCGACGTTGTCGCGGCGCGTGTAGTCGATGATCTCTTCGGCCTTAACGACCTCGCGGGCGACAAAGTCTAGGCTGCCCAATTGGTCTGCCAAGCCCATTTCAATCGCCTGCTGGCCGCTCCAGAACAGGCCGCTGAACATCTCGGGCGTTTCCTTCAGGCGTTTGCCGCGCCCGGCCTTCACCACGTCGATGAACTGCTTGTGGATTTGGTCCAGCATGGTTTGGGCGAAGGCGCGTTGTTTGTCGGTTTGCGGGCTGAACGGGTCGAGGAAGCCCTTGTTTTCACCCGCCGTCATCAAGCGCCGCTCCACGCCCAGTTTGTCCATCACGCCGGTGAAGCCGAAGCCGTCCATCAGCACGCCGATGGAGCCGACGATGCTGGCTTTGTCGACATAGATCTTGTCCACACCCGCGGCGATGTAATAAGCCGCAGAGGCGCAGGTTTCTTCGACCACGGCGTAGATCGGTTTTTTGTGTTTGGCCTTGAGGCGGATGATCTCGTCGTTGATGATGCCGGCCTGCACCGGGCTGCCGCCGGGCGAGTTGATCAGCAGCACCACGGCTTGCGCACCGGCGTCCTCAAACGCCGCCCGCATGGCCGCCACAATCAGATCGGCGCTGGCTTCGCCGCCCGAAGCGATCTCGCCCTTGATCTCGACCACCGCTGTGTGCGGCTGGGTGAGGTCTTTGGAGCCCGCGCCGTGGCCCGTCAATTGCCAGAACACCAGGGCGAAAAACGCCAGCCACGCCAGCGCAACAAAAGTCTTCCAGCGACGCCGCGCCTTTTGCTCGGCAATCGACGCGAAGGCCAGCTTTTCCAGCGTGGCACGCTCCCATCCGGGCGCGTCCGTCGCTGGAGTCACTTCTTTTTTGATAGCTGCTTGCGCTTGTTTTACGTGACCTGGAACCCCAACTGGCTCAAAATTCGGCGAACTTCCGGTGCTTGAGGCAGGCGACGCCGATTCAGGTGAAGGGCTCGCCCAAGGCGAAGTCAGGTGCGGCTCTATCGGTCCGGTGGGCTTTTTGTCGTCAGATTCGTTCATGTTCTCTTTCTAAAATTCGACCGGCTTGAGGTTCCAGGTGCTGTGCCAATGCACGACACCGGCCTCTTCCTCAAGCCCGATTTTCACCAAGCCACCCCGGCACGGGCCACCCACACATTCGCCAGTGGCTGGGTGGTACATGGCGCCATGGGTGGCGCAAATCAACCACTCGCCGCCGCTGTCAAAAAATTGATTCGGCTGGAAGTCCATCTCCATCGCCACATGCGCGCAGCGGTTCAGGTAGGCGTGCGCCTGGCCTTCGAACCGGATGGCAAACGCGCGCAGGGTCTGGCCTGCGTAGGCCACGTCAAACGGCACGGCTTCGCTGCTGTCCTTCAAATCGGTTGAAGGACACAGGGCTATGGCGTCAACCTGTTTGCTGGTGTTGTCATCCATGCGCCAACAGCCAATCGTGCAGCTCTTTGACGGTATGCGCCACAAAACGCGGCTTCAAGCCGTCAAACGCCTGATGTGCATGGGCGCCGTAACTCACGCCCACACTGGCGCAACCGGCATTGAGCGCCATTTGCAGGTCATGCGTGGTGTCGCCAATCATCAAGGTGCGCTCGGGCACGACGCCGAACTGCGTCATCAGCTCGTTGAGCATCAGCGGGTGCGGTTTGCCGCGTGTTTCATCGGCCGTGCGCGAGGCGTGAAAGACGCCACGCAGATCAACCGCCTGCAAGGCATCGTCCAGCCCTTTGCGGCTCTTTCCGGTGGCCACCGCCAAATGGTGGTTCAGCCCCTTCAACTCGGCCAAAAGCGCCAAAACCCCATGGAACAGCGTGATGTCATCCTGGTGCGCCAAATAGTGGTGGCGGTACCGCTCACCCAAGAGCGGGTATTTTTCTTTGGGCACATCCGGCGCGGCATGCGCAAGCGCCGGAAGCAGCGCCATGCCGATCACGTACGACGCCTCTTTGTCGCTCGGCACCGCGCCACCCACGTCACGCACGGCCTCTTGGATGCAACGGGTGATGATGGCCGTGGAGTCGAACAACGTGCCGTCCCAGTCGAAGGCGATCAGGTCGAAGTTTCGGGCGAGGTTGGGGGCGGGGTTCTGGCTCATTGATGTGAAGGCGGTTGCGGGTTCAATCGTAGTGGTAGCGGCATTGTGCGATCAATATTTCGCCACTGTTCACGGTGTAGACAATTCGATGTTCGTCCGTGATGCGCCGCGACCAGAAACCGGCAAGGTCGTGTTTCAAGCCCTCGGGTTTGCCAATGCCCGCAAATGGGTCGCGCTGGATATCTCGAATCAGCGTATTTATTTTGCGCAAAATCTGTTTGTCGTTTTGCTGCCAAAAAAGATAGTCTTCCCAGGCTGCCGCTTCAAACGCGATCATTCGCCGATCAATTCGCGTTTCTTGATGTTTTTGCGGGCTTTGATGTTTGAGGTAGACGCAAGCAAACGGGCCGCGTTCTTGCCGCGAAGAAGGTGCAACGTTTCCACCCAAGATTCGTATTCGCTCAAAGACATCAACACTGCCGCTTCGGCCTTTTGCCGCGTGATGACGGTGATGTCGCAATCGTTGACGACGCGGTCCAGGTGCGACGCCAGGTTGTTGCGGGCTTCGGAGTAGGTGATGGCTTGCATGGGAGCATTGTACAAAAAATTGGGCAATAAAAAGGAGGGCGCGAGGCCCTCCTTCAAGTTGGCAATGATCCTGTTATTGGAATGTGTTGAGACTCCTGACATTGTTGCCATTTCTATTGCCGTGGCTAAAAGTCAATTCGGCGTAGGTCGGCAGCCCCAAATTCGCGCTGGCTGCTGGCACTGCCACCGTTGCCGAGGTCGCGCTGGTGGCTGGGTAGGTCGGGTCAAAAGAACGGCTGGCGGGGTTGAAGATGGGTTGAGCCACCGTCTGCCGGCCCTGTTTGAACGTGTAGAGGCTACCCAGCGCCAATTTCCTGCCGTCCGGCATGGCCGCGGGCTGGCTATATGTCACATCCACTGAAAATGCGCCCCGGCCTCGAACCGCAGTGGCAATGGCGGCTGTCGTCATTGAACTGGTGAGAATTTTGGCAAACAGGTCTGTAGCCGGCGCTGCTCCGGCCAAAGCGACTGCGCTGAATGGCAGCTTCTCCAATTTCGAGGTGTAAGTCGCAATTGGCGTTTTGCCAGCTTGGCCATTGACGGTTTTCCAGCCATCGTCGTTGTAGATCTTGACGGTGTAGTCGCCACCCGCCACGAAGGGCCAGACCGCAAATGCGGCGTCGAGGGCCGCTGGGTCAGCGGTGTCAGCGGGCCCCCATCTTTCAGTCGTGGCGCCGTTCAACACGCAACCTGCAGTTTCAGCGGTTGCAAAAGAGCCTGTGGCAGTTCGACAAATTTTGAAACTATCGGTATTCAACCAATCGACAAAATGACCGTTCTTTCCAATAAACTCTGGCGCATCACGAAGCAGGCGGGCCGAAACCAGCTTTACAGCCGTCGGCAGGGCTCCAACATTTGTGACTAATCCCGGACCTGAAATCGTTGCATAGGTCGCAACGTTTGCTGGATCCTGGACGCCCAAAGTAATGTATTCGGAGTAAACCACTGGGGGCACCATCGCATCACCGGTGGCCAGCAGCGCTCGCTCTTTGCGTTCGTTTGTGGCGTTCACAAAGGTATTCACCACCTTGCGATTGCCAAAAAACCGCCATTCCGTTTTGTTTTCCGCTACCGCGCAGACAGACTTGTCAGCCATTGTGGAACCCGAAGAACTGCCCGAAATGAGGGTCTGCGTTGCCTTTTCCAACTTAGTGCCGTCCGTGTAATTGATAACGTACTCAACATCCAATTCACGGCGTGTGGTGCCATCCGCATTGGTTGAAGGCCGGTCTGCCAGCACGGTGATGTTGCTGCGGGTAGAGCCAATGTCAAATTGGCGGGAGGCCACACGCAGTGGATCAGCGTCGTAGTCGGCTATGCCCAATGCTTTGCTAAAGCCATTGTTCAAAGAACAAGCATCAGTCAGTGCAGCAGCAGCGGCTCCAGTCGTCGGAATGGCCGTCGCTAAAGACGCGTCTTGTTTGGCAAAAAATGCTTTGACTGCATCTGCCGCAAGCTCGGTTGACGTCGTTAAAGTCGGCGGTGCGGTCGTGCTACCCCCCCCCGCATGCAGCGATCAACGACGCTGCGGCGACAGCGGATGCCTTAAAAATCAAGTTTTTCATTGGATTCCTCTTTAGTCGGTTTGAATGGTTATGTGAGGTCAATGCCGAATCCCAAAACACATGGAAATGCGCCATCAGATTCAACAGCCCCAACACATGGTAACCGCGTGTAAACGAACAGGCATCCCCCATTTGAATGACGATATCCCGGCAAAACCCTTACTCAAACCTGAAAATCAGGGGGCAATGGGCAACAAATAGCTGGCCAAAGCTTCCGGCAATGGGGCTACAAACGCCACTTGATTCCCCGTAGCGGGATGAACAATTTGTAACCGCCAGGCATGCAGGTACATGCGTTTCAACCCCTGCTTTTGCAAGGTTTTGTTCAACTCAAAATCGCCGTATTTGTCGTCTCCGGCAATTGGAAAACCTTCGCTGGCAAGGTGCACACGGATTTGGTGGGTGCGGCCGGTTTTGATGGTGACTTCGAGCTGGGTGAATTCGGCACCCTGAATCTGCAGACGTTGGGCCACTTTCACCAGCGTCACAGACTTCATGCCTTCAGGATCGTCTTTGATGGTGACTTTGACGCGCCGCTCGCCCTCCACCCCACTGTCTGGCCCGTTTTTGGCGGGGAGCAAAAATTTGACGAGGGGTTTGTCGAGCACCTTTTTGTTGGCGGGCCATTTGCCTGCGACCAGGGCCAGGTAGGTTTTGCCGGTTTCCCGTTCGCGGAACTGGTCTTGCAACTTCGTCAACGCAGAGCGTTTTTTGGCGACGAGCAGAATGCCGCTGGTGTCCCGGTCCAACCGATGCACGAGCTCGAGGAACTTGGCCTGCGGGCGGGCGCGGCGAAGCTGCTCGATCACGCCAAAACTCACGCCGCTGCCGCCGTGCACGGCTACACCTGCGGGTTTGTTGATGGCGATTAGGTGCTCGTCTTCAAAGAGGATCGGGAATTCGCGCGCAGGGGCGGTTGAATTCGCCAATGCGTCGGCTTTTTCTGCCACTTTTCCCGAAATACGCACCGGCGGCAGTCGGATCAAATCGCCAATTTCAACGCGGGTATCGGCCTGTGCACGACCTTTGTTCACACGCACTTCACCGCTGCGGATGATGCGGTAAATGTGCGTTTTGGGCACACCCTTGAGCTCGCGCAGGAGGAAGTTGTCCAGGCGCTGGCCGGCGGAGTTTTCGTCCACCTGCAGCAGCGAGGCCAGCGGGCGGGCGGTGTCGGGCGAGGACGGGCGTTTGGCCTCTATAATGTGTTGCACTAGCGTTTAGCTGTAAGTGGTTGATTTGATTGCAGGTTGAACCCGAAATTGACAATTTCGTGGCCATTTGGATAAGCACCCGAATCGTGGAACAAGTTTAGTCCACCTTCTTCGGGCTGGATCTCTGGCAAATGTCCGTCAACGACCGATCAAGACCCCTAAGAGCGGCGCTGGCACAAGTCGATGCCCCTGGTTGATTTTCGTGCAGACCGCAGGCCACATGCCTGTCGTGGCACGTTTTTCCACCAGTCAAACCGACGCATTGAACAATTGAAACGG
>JANOYE010000225.1:0-10665 GCA_031428695.1 Rhodoferax sp.
TACGCTGCCCAGCAGTTGTTCGCGTCGGTTCCCATCGCCCTCATAGCAACATCCACCTACGATTCGGTGCAGGTGGCGACGGTCAATCTTTTGATTACAAACTAGCACCTACCCGACGGTGAGGTTCGCGTGTATGCAGCTATTTGGACGCATCAGGGAGCGACCTTTCTCCAGCCGAACTCGAATGGCCGCCGCGTTGCTCTGAAGTGGTCATTTGAATATTTCCAATGTTCGACCGCTCCTGGCCCTCTCAGGGCATCCCCAGCGATTGCCAATCCGAACCCGTTCATCACAAGCAACCAATTTTGTGGCGGAGGCGGTGGTGTCTGCGATCCGGCAAGACCAGCATTTCGTCATCCCGGCGCAAGCAGGCCTGCTGGATTTGGTCGATCTGCACATGCAGGACATCCTGGCGCGGCGCAACCCGACCGTGGCGGCGCCGTTGGCCTGAGCGACCCGCGTGAGAGTGAGCCGTGCTGAACCGTGCTGAACCGTGAGATAGTTCGACCACCGCCCACCCAACCCATTCCAACTCCAACGAGGCAACCATGGCACCCCTAGTACTGCGCGAAGACCGTGACGGCCTGGCAACGTTGACGCTCAACCGCCCTGACAAGCTCAACGCCCTCACCGTCGCGGTGTTCCAGGCCCTGCGCGACCACGTGCGGCAGATTGCCGCTGCCCCCGGCCAAATCGGCTTGGTGGTGGTGCGCGGCGCGGGCAAGTGTTTCTCGGCTGGGCATGACCTGGCCGACATTGCCACGGGAGAACACGCGCCTTCGCCCCACTTTCAAGCCGACACCATCGAGCTGCTGGCCCGGCTGCCCCAACCCGTCATCTCCGCCGTGCATGGCCACTGCTACACCGGCGCGCTGGAGCTGGCGCTGGCCGGCGACATGATCGTGGCCAGTGAATCCGCCAAATTCGCCGACACCCACGCGCGCTGGGCGCTCACGCCGATCTGGGGCATGAGCCAGCGCCTGCCCCGCCGTGTGGGCCTGGCCAAAGCGCAGGAGATGACGTACACCGCCCGCACCTACTCCGGCGCGCAGGCGTTGGCGATGGGCCTGGTGAACTGGTGCGTGGCTGACGCCGAGTTTGACGCCGAGGTCGAAAAATTCGCCCGCTCCATACTTGCCAACTCCTGGTTCAGCTTGCGCGCCAACAAGCGCCTGTACCAAGAAACCGAGGGCATGAACCTGCGCGCCGGCCTGTCCTACGAAATCCACCGCACCGAAGGCCAAGGCCCCGACATGCAAGCGAGAATCGCGGGCTTCATGAACAAAACTTCCAAGCTGCAATGACGCTGTGCAATCGCAGTTGCGCGACGCGCTCTGCCTGAACAAACCCATAAAAGGAGACCCTATGACCAATGAAACGACCCAGGAACTGATCGAGACGATTCACAACGGCATCGCCACCCTCACCATGAACCGCCCCGAGGCGCGCAACGCGCTCACACCCGACATGATGCAGGGCCTGCTCAACGCCCTGCCCCGCCTCGCAGCAGACCCAGCCGTGCGTGTAGTAGTGCTCACCGGCGCGGGCCGCGCGTTTTGCGCCGGGGGCGACGTGAAGGCTTTCGCCAAACGGGCTGCTGCGGGCGCAGCCGGCCCAGGCGGCAGTGCGGCTGGCATGAGTTTTGACCAGAAGGTCAACGACCTGCGCGCGCGCATGGAAGTCAGCCGCTGGCTGCATGAAATGCCCAAGCCGACGCTGGCCGTTATCCCCGGCCCGGCGGCGGGCGCAGGCCTGTCAATGGCGCTGGCCTGCGACATGCGCATCGCTTGTGACGACGCCAAGCTGACCACCGCGTTCTCCAAAGTCGGCCTCTCGGGTGACTTTGGCGGCAGTTATTTTTTAAACCATCTCGTAGGTGCCGCGCGGGCACGCGAGCTTTACTTCACCGCCCAGGTGTTGCGCGCCGACGAAGCGATGAAGATCGGCATGGTGAACCGTGTGGCGCCCCACGAGCAACTCGCCCAAGCGGCGCAAGACTACGCGCAAGAGCTGGCCAGCCTGCCGACCATCGCCGTGGGTTACATGAAAAAGAACCTGAACGTCGCCTTGCGCGGAACCTTAAGCGACACGCTGGACGCCGAAGCGATTCACATGATCAGCACCTTCGACACCGAAGACCACAAGGGCGCGGCCAAGGCGTTTGTGGAGAAACGCGCGCCAGAATTCAAGGGGCGCTGAATCCACGCGCCAGGCTGCACGCGCGTGGTGAATAATTGGTTGCTATATTATTAATAGCAACATATCCAATAAATACGTGACTTAGAGCCCTAGAACTTTCATCTACTTGATAGAATGCGCCATAGAGGCAAAATTGTTAATAACCATGTTAACAATTGAACGCCGCCCGGATTGGCGGCGCTCCCTCACTTTTTGACCGCCCGCAGCGCCTGGTTGAGTTGATCGGCCGGGCCTGACCAGTCTGAATCCTGCCGCAAGGCGTCGAGCAGCAAGGCGGCTTGCGCGGGCGTCCAAAAGGGCGCGTCGGCAAGCCTGACGCCGTCTGCCAGCGGCGCGTGCGCCTTCAGGAAGCGGGCAATGCCATCCACATCACAAGGCAGACCGAGCTGGGCAAAGAGTTCGCTGAAACGGTGGTTGGGTGTGTCCATGGGCGTCCTTGCAAGTTGAGCGGAAGCTGAGCGTTGCGTGGATTATCGAAAGTTTCGAAATTTCCTTCTCCGTTTGATGCGGGTTGGCTTGAAATTCCATGGGGTTCGCGGCGCATTTATTCAAGTTCCGCTGTGGGCGAGCCTCAGAGGCCGGGGCGCTGTGCGCACGGCCCGCTCATTCGATGCGGCAAACGTCGCCATGGGTCGGCGTTGCCGCCTCGTGGAAGAGATCGGCGAGGCACTGGCAAATCTCCACTTCGCTAAGAAAGTTGGGAATAATTAAATTGGCCATTAAGTCACGATTTAATTGAATTGTTTGCTACATTTAGAATAGCAAATTACCCGCAGCTAAACCGATAGAGCGGGCGTCCAAGCCGTATTCAAGCCCCGAGCGAAGTGGTCTTCGCCAGCCTCTGCATGAACGCCTCGCATTGCCCCAACTGATCCAGGCTCACGTGCTCATCCGGCTGGTGCGCCTGGTTGATGCTGCCCGGCCCGCAAACCACGGTGGCAATGCCAGACTGCTTGAACAACCCCGCCTCGGTGCCAAACGCCACTTGGGTGACGCGGTCTTGGCCAGACAAGCGCTGCGCCAAACGGGTGATAGCGTCGTCGGCCTCTCCCAGGAAGCTGGGCACTTCGCAAATCGTCTCGAAAGAAAACCCAGCCTCGGGGTCAACCTTCTTCATCCCCACTTCAATCTCGCGCGCTTGCGCGATCAACGCGGTTTGCATGGCTTTGCCGCTCGCCGTCGGCAAATCACGGAACTCGTAGCGAAACCAGGCGTCACGCGGCACGATGTTGTCGGCCATGCCGCCTTGCATCTGCCCCACGCTGGCGGTGGAAAACGGCACATCAAAGCCCTCATGCCGCGGCTCGTTGCGCTCGAAGCCCTCGCCCATGTCGCGCAGCTTTCCGATTAGGCGCGCCGCCATTTCAATCGCGTTGACAGACTGCGGCGTGAGTGACGAATGCGCCGCCTTGCCGCGCACGCAGCACTGGTAGCGGTACACGCCCTTGTGCGCCGTGGCCGGCACCATGCTGGTGGGTTCACCGACGATGCAGGCCAGCGGTTGGATGCCGGCGTCGCGCATATCTGCGATCAGCTCCTTCACGCCGAAACAGCCGGTTTCTTCGTCGTAGGTGAAAGCGAAGTGGATCGCGTAGGGCGCAGCGCTGTTTAAAAACGCTTCGGCTTGCGACACGGCGGTGCCAATAAAACCTTTCATGTCGGCGCTGCCCCGGCCATAAAGCCCCTGCCCTGATTGCACCCCTTGCGGACCCGGCAGGCCTTTCACCACCGCGCCCAGTGGGTCAACCGACCAGTCTTGCCCCGTCCACGGCACCGTGTCGGTGTGGCCGGAGAGGATGATGCCGGCGGTTTTGCCCTCGCCCAGCGTGGCGAATAAGTTGGCTTTGGTTTTGCCGGCGTTGAAGGTCAGGCGGCTTGTCACGCCGAGTTTCAACAACTCGTCGCGGATGAAATGGATCAATGCCAGGTTGGAGTTTTCACTCACTGTGTTCATGCGAACCAGCGACTGGATCAGGCCAAGTGCGTGTGGAGACAACATGGGCCGATTCTCGGTCATTTGCGGCCCTGGTGACTGGCCAATGTCAAAGCTTGGGTGAAGCCGATTTGACCAGCTTGGCAATCTCCGCCCGAACTTCCTCGTCGTGCCCCACCCAGGTGCGCCCGCCGGTTTCAAAACCGATGAAGGTGGCGCCCGGAATTTGACTGGCGGTGTATTGGGCGGTGGCAAAGGTGCCATAAGCGTCGTCCCGTGCGCTGATGATGAGCGTGGGGGCGCGTACCTTGTCCAACGGGCTGGGTTGCAACTGCTTGCCCACCGCTGAATCGCTGCGCAACCCTTCGGCGCGCTGCGAGACTGGCAAGATGTTCTCGAGCATGGCTTGAATACGCGCTTTCTCCAGCGGGCTTGCTGTTGCCAGCAGCTCCAGCGGCGTGGCCAGCACGGTGCGGATCACCTGGTTTGGCGCCAGCTTGACGGCCGACCAAAACAAGCAGGCCGAAGGTGAGCCTTGCGGCATATTGGGTCGTCGCCATGTCAGTCCACCCTTCATGTCAGTCCAACCTATAAGCAAACAACCAAATCAGCTTTGAATCCTCCAGGGACAGAGGTGAATCATCCGACAATCTGGCCATGGCCATCATGACTTACATCAAGAAGATCGGGCGCGGCAAAGAAGGTGCGCGCTCCCTTTCCCGCGCACAGGCGGCAGACTTGTTCGGCCAATTGTTGGATGGCAGCGTGACCGATTTGGAAACCGGCGCGTTTTGCCTGGCCATGCGCATCAAGGGCGAAACACCCGACGAGATGGCCGGGTTTTTGGACGCCACGCAGGCACGGCTCAGCCCGATTGCGCAGTCCAGTGATGGCCAACCTGTCATCGTCATCCCCAGCTACAACGGCGCACGCAAACTGCCGGCGCTCACGCCGCTTTTGGCGCTTCTGCTGGCGCGTGAAGGGCTGCCGGTGCTGATTCACGGCACCGCCACAGAATCTACCCGTGTTTATACGTCCAGTGTGCTTCTAAGTCTCGGAATATGTGCGCAATCAGCTCCTATTTCAATAGCAAATGGCAACGTTCAATTTGTATCCACTGGCGCCTTGTGCCCCGGTTTGGAGCGCCTATTGGAAGTGCGCCGCGTCGTCGGCTTGCGCAACTCGGCGCACAGTGTCGTGAAGCTGATGAACCCGATCAGCCAAGGCGCGGGCAAAAGCCTGATCCTCTCCAGCTACACGCACCCGGAGTACGCGGAATCAATGGCGGCAACCTTTGCGCTGATGCAGAGCAACGCGATGTTGCTGCGCGGCACCGAGGGCGAAAGTGTGGCCGACGCGCGCCGCCTGCCGCAGATGGAGGGGTTCATCGCTGGCCGCAAATCCTTGCTGCAAGCGGCGCAAAGCGGACCCTTGGCCTGCCTGCCTGATCTGCCAAAAACCACCGATTCGGAGGCCACCGCCGCCTATACCCTCGACGTGATGAATGGCACCAAAACAGTGCCAGAATCCATCGCCAAGCAGGTGGAACATATCTTGCAGTTGGTTAAGGCACTATGACTTCACATTCGAAAACTGGGCGATGCACCCTCGTAGCGAACGGACGATGCACCCTCGTGGCCAAAGGACGATGCACCCTGGTGGGTGCGGGCCCTGGCGACCCGGAGCTGCTCACGCTCAAAGCCGTCAAGGCGATAGAGGCCGCTACCGTGCTGCTGGTAGACGACCTGGTCAACGACGAGATCGTGCGCCTCTATGCCAGCCCATTAGCGCGCGTGGTCTACGTGGGCAAACGCGGCGGCTGCAAATCCACACCGCAAGCCTTCATTGAAAAACTCATGGTCAGCGCTGCATTGGCAGGCGACAACGTGGTGCGCCTCAAGGGTGGCGACCCGTTCATTTTTGGGCGCGGCGGCGAAGAAGTCGAGGCGTTGCAGGCGGCGGGGGTTGCAGTCAGCGTGGTCAACGGCATCACCTCGGGCCTCGCCGCCGTCACCTCACTGGGCGTGCCGCTCACGCACCGAGAACACGCGCACGGCGTGGCATTTGTCACTGGCCACGCCAAACCCAACGACGAAGGCACCGACTGGAAAGCGCTGGCCGCCACCGCGCGCCAGGCCAAATTGACCCTGGTGATTTACATGGGTGTGAGCAGCGTTGAAAAAATCCAGCGGGATTTGTTGGCCGGCTTGCCGGTTGACACGCCGGTCGCTGTGATCCAGCACGCCAGCTTGCCGACGCAACGGCATGCCGTCGGCAACCTGGGCGGTCTGGTTGAGTTGCTACAGCGCGAACAGATGAGCAGCCCAGCCGTGATCGTCATCGGCGACGTGATCCGAGGTGTGTCAGCGGCACTCGGCCAGCAAGATCCGAACACAACAACGTCACTGCCACTGTTGCGCAAAGCCTGAGCCATTGCGTCTGCATTGGTGCCACAACGGGGCAATGCCTGGGTGTGGGTCAAAATCAGCCAATGCATGATTACGACGTCGCCATCATCGGCGCAGGCGCGGCCGGCCTGTTTTGCGCGGGCATTGCGGGGCAACTGGGCTTAAAAGTCCTGCTCATCGACCACAGCGACAAAGTGGCCGAAAAAATCCGCATCTCGGGCGGCGGGCGGGCCAATTTCACCAACCGCGACGTCTCGGCCGCCAACTTCATCAGCCAAAACCCGAATTTTTGCCGCTCGGCCTTGGCGCGTTACACGCCCCAGCACTTCATGGCGCTGATGCAGGCGCATGGCATCGCGTTTCACGAGAAACACAAAG
The DNA here is from genome assembly GCA_031428695.1 of Rhodoferax sp. Lineage (GTDB taxonomy): Bacteria > Pseudomonadota > Gammaproteobacteria > Burkholderiales > Burkholderiaceae_C > JANYCG01. Next base: position 6,919 of record JANOYE010000225.1, read on the forward strand.
GCCAGTTGTTTTGCGACCGCTCGGCGGAAGATTTGATCAACCTGCTGCTGGCGGAGTGCGACAAAGGCGGCGTCACGCGCTGGCAGCCTTGTCGTGTCAATTCCATAGAGAAAACGGCCCCCAAGTCACAAAAAACGTGGGTAAGCAGCTACCAAATCAATAGTGACCGGGGCATGGTCAAAACCCGTGCCGTGGTGGTAGCCACGGGTGGGTTGTCGATCCCCAAGATCGGCGCAACCGATTTTGGCTACCGCATCGCGCAGCAATTTGGCCTGAACCTGGTGGAGCCGCGCCCCGCTTTGGTGCCTTTGACCTTCGACGGCACAGGCTGGGAGCCCTACGCGGCGTTGTCGGGCCTGGCCTTGCCGGTGGCGATCGAGGTTGGCGGTAAGAAAAAAAAAACCAGTTTTTCCGAAGACTTGCTCTTCACGCACCGGGGCTTGAGCGGCCCGGCGGTGCTGCAAATTTCCAGTTTTTGGCAGGCCGGCACGCCGATTCGCATCAACCTCGCACCCACGGTGAATTTGCCGCAGCATCTGATTGACGCCAAAAACACGTCGAAAAAACGCATCGCCAATGAACTCGCCGCCCTCGTGCCCACACGCCTGGCCGAGGCCTGGGCAGACCAAGACGCAGCCTGGCAGCGCCCCATCAACGAAGCCTCCGACAAAGCCCTGGCGCAGTTGGCCGAGCGCCTGGCACGCTGGGAAATCGCTCCCACCGGCACCGAGGGTTACAAAAAGGCCGAGGTGACGGCAGGCGGCGTGGACACGCGGGAGCTTTCCAGCCAAACCATGGAATCGCGCGTGGCTGGCCTGTATTTCATTGGCGAAGTGGTGGATGTGACGGGCTGGCTCGGCGGCTACAACTTCCAGTGGGCCTGGGCCAGCGCCCATGCCTGCGCGCACGGGCTGGCCACGGCGCTGACAGGGCGGGAAGAAGCGCCCGCAGGCTGAAACAATCGGGCTATAATCCAAGGCTTTGCTGGCAAACCCCCACTGCCTGACCACTTTTTAAGTGGGGGAACACCGCAGACAGCACACCATCTGGCCTGATCTTCCCGTTGATGCGCGCTGCACAAATTCAGAAATTTTTGACGCAATGACAACCATCCGTGTAAAAGAAAACGAGCCGTTTGACGTCGCCCTGCGCCGCTTCAAACGCACCATTGAAAAACTGGGTTTGCTCACCGACCTGCGCGCCCGTGAGTTCTACGAGAAGCCAACCGCTGAACGCAAACGCAAGAAGGCAGCCGCCGTCAAGCGCAACTACAAACGCATCCGCTCGATGCAGCTTCCGAAGAAACTTTTTTGATCGTCTGAGTCGGTCCGCCGAAAAGGCAAAACATGAGCCCGCTTGGCAAACCAAAGCGGGCTTTTTTTATGCCGCGATTAACAGTAATTGGGGAAATTAATTGGGGTCAGATTCCAATTAAGTATACAAATTTCGCATAGATAATTGGAATCTGACCCCAATTAATTTCGAATTTTCGAATTCATAAGGACAACCGCCATGACGCTCAAAGACCAAATCACCGAAGACATGAAGACCGCCATGCGTGCGAAGGACGCCGAACGCCTGGGCACGATTCGCCTGCTGCTGGCCGCCTGCAAGCAAAAGGAAGTGGACGAACGGGTGGTGCTGGACGACGCGATGGTCATCGCCATCATCGACAAACTCATCAAGCAGCGCAAAGACTCGATCACCGCCTTCACCACTGCCAACCGGATGGACTTGGCCGACAAGGAAAGCGCTGAATTGAAGGTGCTGGAAGCCTATTTGCCGCAACGCATGGGCGCCGGCGAGGTCAAGGCCGCCGTGGCAGCCATCGTCGTGTCTTTAGGCGCCAAAGGGCCAGGCGATATGGGCAAAGTCATGGGCGCCGTCAAAGCGCAACTGGCCGGCAAGGCCGACATGGGGCAGGTTTCTGCCGCCGTGAAAGCCGCGTTATCGACGTAACCAACTTGCGATGGCAATTTTTCGCCGGGCCGCCCCAAGTTCTCGAAGAGCGGCGAAGCCAAAAATCAACCCCACTCCCAGCGAAGCGCAGCGGCCGAGCGTGGGGGCAACATTAGCTTCCAGCAACCTTCATCTTGTTGATGAGGATTGAGCCCACAGTTTTCGCGCCGTAGTTGTAGGTGTCCGCCCCCACAGCGAGCACGCCTTTGAGCATGTCTTTCATATTGCCAGCGATGGTGATCTCGTGCACCGGGAAGGCGATCTCGCCCTTCTCCACCCAGTAACCGCTGGCGCCGCGTGAGTAGTCGCCGGTCACGTAGTTCACGCCGCTGCCCATCATCTCTGTCACAAACAGGCCGGTGCCGAGTTTTTTGATCATCTCGGCGAGGTCGTCGCTCTTGCGCGTATGCCGCGAGGTGAGCGCCAGGTTGTGCGAGCCGCCCGCGTTGCCGGTGGTCTTCATGCCGAGTTTGCGCGCCGAATAACTGCCCAAGAAGTAGCCTTGCACCCGGCCGGCATCCACCACGCTGCGCGCCCGCACACGCACGCCTTCTTCGTCAAACGGCGAGCTGCCTTTGCCGCCCACGATGAATGGGTCTTCAGCGATGTCGATGTGTTTGGGCCACACCGCTTTGCCCAGGGAATCCATCAAAAACGTGCTCTTGCGGTACAAGGCGCCGCCACTGATGGCCTGCACAAAACCGCCGAGCAAACCGGCAGCGAGGGGCGACTCAAACAACACCGGGCACTCGGTCGTCGCGATTTTGCGCGAATTCAAGCGCGACAGCGCCCGCTCGGCCGCGTAACGGCCAACCACTGCAGGCGCGGCGAGATCACCCGCACTGCGCATCGAGCTGTACCAAGAGTCGCGCTGCATGTCGCCGTTTTTACCGGGGCTTGACGCGATGGGCGAGACTGAAATGGAATGCCGCGAACTGGCGTAACCGCCCCTGAAGCCGTGTGTGTGCGCCGTGAAAAAGTGCGACTGCTGCGCCGACACCGCCGCGCCTTCGCTGTTGGTGATGCGTTTGCTGGTCTTCAAAGCCGCTGCCTCGCATAACAAAGCGATTTGGGCGGCCTCTTCACTGGTGACGCTCCACGGGTGGAACAGATCAAGGTCAGTGCGCTGCTCGGCTTCAGTGATCACGTCTGCGGCGTCCGGCAAGGCGGCAAACGGGTCTTCGGCGGTGAAACGGGCGATGTCGTAAGCGGCCTGCACCGTGTCTTGAATCGCCTTCTTGGAGTAGTCTGACGTGCTGGCGTTGCCACGGCGCGTGCCGAGGTAGACCGTGATGCCCAGGGACTTGTCGCGGTTGCGTTCGACGTTTTCCAGCTCGCCTTTGCGCACAGAAACGCTCAGGCCGCAGCCCTCTGAAGCCTCGGCGCCGGCGTCTGTCGCGCCAAGCTTTTTCGCGTGCGAAATCGCCGTATCGACGAGGTCTTCAAAAAACGGGCGGCTGTAGCTGAAACCCTGCGCGGGTTGGTGGGCAAGTTGTGGGGCGGAAGGGGAGGTTTTTGCGTTCATGTCGGCGGCTATCATACTTGGGCACAACAGCAGGACACCATGGCAGGCAAATTCGTTAAAGGTTATTACGTCAAAGGGCAATTCGTTGCCGAAGGCAGCGAGCTCGACATTGAACTCAAAAAAGAGCTCAAAGGCACTGACGCGCAAAGCCGCACCGACCAAAAGAAAGAAAGCCTGGAGCTGCAAAAACTCGGCGAAGACTTGCTGACGTTGAGCGCAGGTTTGATGGACAAACTCGACCTCTCCGAAAAGCTCAAAGACAC
>JANOYE010000226.1:0-10758 GCA_031428695.1 Rhodoferax sp.
CTGATCGGCTGGAACAACTACCTCTATGGCGACAACAAAGCCGCCAACGAGATGATCAAAAAGGCCAACCCCGAAGCCACCGACACCGGCATTGCGGGCAGCATCGAGCTGATGAAGAAACTCGGCATTGTGGACAGCGGCGAGGCGCTGCAAAACGGCATCGGCGCCATGAGCACGGCGCGCATCAAAGATTTTTACGACAAGATGGTCAAAGCCGGTTTGTACAAGGCGGGTGATGTGGACTTGGCAAAAGTGGCCACCACCCAGTTTGTCAACAAAAAGGTCGGTGTGGATGTGAAACAGAAACTTGGTGGCAAGTGAGGTTTGCTCCGGGCGCCACGCCTAAGCCTATGCCAGAGCCATTTACAGGATTTGGCGTTCGTTGAAAACCCTCGTCGTTTATTGCCACCCTGTCCCGAGTAGTTTCAGCGGTGCGCTGTATTGCGCGGCGGTTGAGGCGCTCAAATCGAGCGGCCACACACTGCGCTGTTTTGACCTCTACGCTGAAAATTTTCAACCTATCTTGACGCAGGAGGAACGCGAGGCCTACCTCGCGACCCCCGGTTTCATCGAGGCCAAAGTGCAGGCCCATGCCGACGCACTGAAGTGGGCTGAGCACCTGGTGTTTGTCTTCCCGATCTGGTTCTACGGCCCGCCCGCCATGCTCAAAGGCTGGCTGGATCGGGTTTGGCTGCCGGGCGTGGCGTTCCTGCCGCCGCCCGCAAAAGGCGCTGTCGCCGTGCCGGGCTTGCGCCATATCCAGCGGCTGACGGTGATCACCCAGGGTGGCTCACCCTGGTGGTGGCTCAAAGTGATTGGCGACCCAGCGCGCAAACTCTTCACGCGAGGCCTGCGCGCCCTGATGGCCAAGAACTGCAAAACCACCTGGCTGCAACTGCACAACATGAACAACGTCACCCGCGCGGATTGCGCAGCCTTCATCGGCAAAGTGCAAAACACGCTCAAGGCAATGTGAGGGCAAAGTCACCATGGCCGCAAAAAAATCTCTCAAAACCACTGCAGGCCAGCCGTTGGCGAATTACCTGGCTTCCAAACGTGTTGGCAACACGCTGTATTTGAGCGGCGTGATTGCGGTCGATCCGGCCGCGCGCAACGTCATCACCCACTATGACGATTTGCCAAAGCCCGCCCTGGCTGAATTGAAAACCCTGGGTTATGCCACCGGGCAAATGAGTGTCGACGTGTTTGAAGCCCCTGCCGTGGCCCAAAGCTGGTTTGTGCTGAACCGCATCCGGGAGATTGTGCAGGCCGAGGGCGGCCAAATGAAAGACGTGTTCAAGCTGGTGCAGTATTTTCGCGACCTGCGCCATTACCCCGCTTACAACCGCGTGCGCGGTCTTTTTTGCCCGGAGCCGGTGGTGAGCACCGTGGTGGAGATCAGCCGGGTGTTGCCCAATGACGAGGTGCTGATTGAGGTGGAAGCCACCGCTTGGCTGGCGGGAAAACCGTGAGCTGCAAGGGCGCTGGCCAGGGCCCGAAGAACCCGCCGCACCCCAAAAGCGCTCTGCGCCACCTGCGGGCGTCAGACGCGCACGGCATCGCGCTGCTGGCAACCCAGGCGACGCGGGGTGTCACTGGCATTTCTGAAGGTGTGCATCAAGCGGTGTGGCGAACCTTGGGCGCGTCTGCCAACAAAACAGCCGGGAAAGCCCCCGACCAAACCAGCGGCATGACCGGGCTGGTTTACCAAGCGATCCGAGGCGTGACGAATTGGGTTGAAAAAGGGCTGAGCGCGACCTTGACCAAGCTGCAACCGCTGCTTGAATCGGCAGACCAGGCCGCCAGCGACAGCCCCGAGCGCGCTGGGGTGCTGGCAGCGCTGAACGGCGTGTTGGGCGACCATTTGGCCGCCAGCGGCAACCCCTTGGCGACACCGATGACGCTGCGCCATCAGGGCCAGACGCTTGATGTCACTGCCCTGCCGGCCAACTTCCAACCCACCGGCAAGATTCTGCTGGCGATCCACGGTCTGTGCATGAATGACTTGCAGTGGAATGCTTTGTACCAGGGCGCAGGCAGGGGCGCGGGCAGGGGCGCGAGCGAGGCGCAGCCGGTGAACCACGTTGAAACTATCGCTCAAGATCTGGCTTACACCCCTGTCTACCTGCGTTACAACAGCGGCTTGCACACTTCGCAAAATGGCCATGAACTGGCCCGCCAGTTGGCACAGCTGGTGAAGGCTTGGCCCGTGCCGCTCCAGGAAATCAGCGTGCTGGTTCACAGCATGGGCGGGCTGCTGATACGCAGCGCCCTTCATTCGGCCACGCAAAACACTGCACCGGGCACAGAGGACTGGCCCCGCCGGCTCAAAACAATCGTGTTCCTCGGCACGCCCCACCACGGTGCGCCGCTGGAACGCGCGGGCAACTGGGTCGATGTGATTTTGGGCAGCACGCCCTACTCCCGGCCGTTTGCAAAATTGGGCCAATTGCGCAGCGCCGGCATCACAGATTTGCGTTACGGCCATGTGTTGGACGCAGACTGGCAGGGGCACGACCGCTTTCGCAAAAAGCCAGACAGCCGCGAGCCGCTGCCTTTGCCCGAAGGCGTCGCCTGTTTTGCAGTTGCCGCGACCATCGCCGCCCGGCGCGGCTCGCTGGCGGATCGCCTGGTGGGTGATGGCCTGGTGCCGCTGCGAAGTGCGCTCGGGCAGCATGAAGTGCGCGGGCACAGCCTGGCATTTGCCAAGTCGCATCAAAGCATCGTTTATTCCGCCAACCACATGCAATTGCTCAGCAGCCCTGAGGTCACGCAGAAATTGTTGGATTGGCTGGGTTCTTGAAAAACTGCGCCATCGCCCATAATTGAGGGTTGCCCATACCGCAATCCACACCAATCCATCAGGATTTGCGGCGATCCAGTTTTCACCTGTAATCCACAAAAATGACCAAACAAACCCTCAATTTCCAGGCCGAAGTGGCCCAGCTGCTTCACCTCGTTACCCACTCGCTGTATTCCAACAAAGAGATTTTCCTGCGCGAGCTGATCTCCAACGCGTCAGACGCCTGTGACAAACTGCGTTACGAAGCCATCAACAACACCGGTTTGTACGAAGACGCCCCCAATCTTGAAGTGCGCGTTTCCTTCGACAAAGCCGCCAAAACACTCACCATCACCGACAACGGCATTGGCCTGACCGAGCAGGAAGCCATTGACAACCTGGGCACGATCGCCAAAAGCGGCACCAAGGAGTTTGTCAGCAAGTTGAGCGGCGACCAAAAATCGGACTCCCAACTCATCGGCCAGTTCGGTGTGGGCTTCTATTCCGGCTTCATCGTGGCCGACAAAATCACTGTCGAATCACGCCGCGCGGGCACGCCCGCTGCTGAAGGTGTGCGCTGGGTCAGCGATGGCGGCGCCAGCGGAGGTGGCGCGTTCGAGGTGGAAACCATCACCCGCGAAAAACGCGGCACCAGCGTGATCTTGCACCTGCGCGAAGACTCGGCCGACGACTACACCAGCCAGTGGAAAGTCAAAGGCATCATCAGCAAATATTCTGACCACATCAGCCTGCCCATTTTGATGGAAAAGGAAGCGTGGAAAGATGGCGACTTGATCGACCCGAAGGACGATGCCGAGAACCCGAAATCAGGCCGCCAGCCCGGCGGCATGGCCAAAACTGGCGAATGGGAAACCGTCAACAAAGCCAGCGCCATCTGGACGCGGCCCAAAAAAGACATCACCGCCGAGCAATACGACGAGTTCTACAAAGCCATCAGCCACGATTTCGAAGCGCCGCTGGCCCACACCCACAACCGCGTGGAAGGCAGCACCGAATACACCCAGCTTTTGTACATCCCCGGCAAAGCGCCGTTCGATTTGTACAACCGCGAGACAAAAGCCGGCATCAAGTTGTATGTGAAACGCGTCTTCATCATGGACGACGCCGAGGCGCTGATGCCGGTGTACCTGCGTTTTGTCAAAGGTGTGGTCGATTCGGCTGACTTGCCGCTGAACGTGAGCCGAGAGTTGCTGCAAGAAAGCCGGGATGTGAAGGCCATCCGCGAAGGTTGCACCAAACGTGTGTTGGGCATGTTGGAAGACCTGGCTAAACATGACAAAGCGCCCGCAGCTACGGCAGCCACTGCGGCAGACGGCGTGACCGATGTTCAAACCGCTGAGGATAAGGCCGAGGCCGATGCGCAGTTGGGCAAATACACCAAGTTCTACGCCGAGTTCGGCGCGGTGCTCAAAGAAGGCCTGGGCGAAGACTTCAGCAACAAAGACCGCATCGCCAAACTGCTGCGTTTTGCGTCCTCCACCACCGACACCAGCACCGTCAGTTTTGCCGACTACAAAGCCCGCATGAAAGAAGGGCAAGACGCGATTTATTACATCACCGCCGACAACGCCGCCGCCGCCAAAAACAGCCCGCAACTCGAAGTCTTCAAGAAAAAAGGCATCGAAGTTTTGCTGATGACCGACCGCGTGGACGAGTGGGCGCTGAACTACCTGCACGACTTTGACGGCACACCCCTGCAGTCCGTCGCCAAAGGCGCGGTCGATTTGGGCAAGTTGCAAGACGAAGCGGAAAAGAAAGCTGCCGAGGAAGCCGCTGAAACCTTCAAACCCCTGCTGGCCAAACTCAAAGAAGCGTTAAAAGACAAAGCCGAAGACGTGCGTGTGACCACCCGCCTGGTCGACTCCCCCGCCTGCCTGGTCGTGCAAGACCACGGCATGAGCACCCAGATGGCGCGCATGCTCAAACAAGCCGGTCAAAAAGCGCCCGACGTGAAACCCGTGCTGGAAGTCAATGCCGAGCACCCCCTGGTTAAAAAGCTTGACGGCTCGGTGCACTTCAACGACCTTGCCCACATCCTGTTTGACCAGGCGCTGCTGGCGGAGGGCGGGCTACCGGAAGACCCGGCGGCTTATGTGAAGCGGGTGAATGCGTTGTTGGTTTGATATTCTGTCAACTCAGCCTCGCAGTCAAATGCTCTTTTATCAATAGGCTCGTACGTTTGTTGTGTCACCAAGGAGAAAGCCGTGGTAACTTATCCCATCCGTGTAGCTTGATCGAGCCATCGAGGAGCTAATCTTCGAAAACGCGAAAAAGCAATTGACCAAAACCGAATAGCTGCGGCATTGGAGACATACATCAATGATCGGCTGAAGTCACAAGCTCGTTCCGTGCAACAGTACCTTTATCACGAAATTGCTGAGGCTACGGGTCACACACCGGAAACAATCCGGGACTTATGCTTTTCCATTGACGGTGGACACAATGGTTTCACCGCATACAAGTCCGGCATGACGTTCGAGCAAGCATTGGATGCTGCTAGTAAGGGCAACTAGTCGCGCTTGCCTCAGCAACCAAGCTCATAAGGCCGTACCACTGGCACCAGTCTTGCGGTCGCCAACGAACCGACCTGCGCTATCAGCAAGACAATAGTGGTTCAAGCCGTGTTGCTTATCTTCCTCGGCCGCCCACCCAACTTCCCATTCGTCCGCGCTGCTCGGGTTTTGGCTTTGCTGGCCACTTTCCCACCGGCTGCGCCGATGTGCGCCATCCAGGCCTTGGTGCCCAAAATGCCTTTGACCAAGTCAGGGACGTAAAGGTCAGCGTCAAGCGAGGGCCAGTGCAGGCCCAAGCCTGCTGCGGTCACTTCAATCAAGCGCAAGTCTGCAACCGGGGCACCCACCAGCCCCTCGGCTTGCGATGCGGGAAAAGCAAACGCGCAACCGTTGTCCAATTCCACATGAACACGCCCGGCTGCGAACCTGGCAGCCTTTGCCAAAGGACCGCGCGCCAGCAGGCGACGGCCCTGCTCAGTCGCCTTGGCATAACTTGCTTCATCAATCACCGGTTTTTCAGTGGCCATGGATACGTCCCCATTCGGTGCACAGGCGTGCAATCTGTTTGGTCAAATAGGCTGCGATCAATTGAATCTGGTTCAATGAAAACCCGATGTTGGTCATTAATTGAACCTGCCCCAAATCACAAAACAACTCAAATCGCGCGTGCTCACCTTTCCCAACCACGTGCACATGGGGCGGGCGGTGATCGTTGGGATAGATCACAACACGCCAGCCTTTAAGCGGGGGAATGACAGCGGGCATGATCAATTTTAACCCAAGAATGCTTGGGTTATTTAGTGGGTTATCAAGTACCGCTCAATTCAGAAGCGACGAGTCCCAATTTTGATTCCACCCCGGAACGCCCACGGCATATCGCGTGGCCTTGCCGACACCCGTGACATCCAGCAAACCCCAGCCTTGCAATTGCGATAAATCCCGCGTCGCCGTGGGTTTGGAAACACCAGTCATCTTGCTGTATTTCTGGGTCGTCATGCCACCCAGAAAGCCGCCATCGCCTGCCTCCGGCAAACGCGCCAGAACCTGGCGATGGCGTGGGTTGATTCCGTGTTCACCCAGCCCTTTGCCAAAACGATGCTTTTTGCATGGCTGTGCGCACGACCTGCTGTGAACGCACACAGCCAGCCGTAAAGGTTTGGACAAACCACACCACCCACGACGTGATGTCCAGACCGCCCCGCTGGGCTGCGTTCAATGCCCCGTAATAGGCGGGGCGTGATTCCTGCAGTTGCCGTGACAGGCCAAACACACGGACCGCCGCGCCCACATCCTGTGCCAGGGCAAGGTCGGCAACGGCCCGCCCTATGCGGCCATTGCCATCCTCAAACGGATGTATGGTTTCAAACCACAGATGCGCTACAGCAGCCCGCACAAGGCCGCCCATGCGTGGCTGATGCGTTGCCATGGCATGAGCACCCAGATGGCGCGCATGCTCAAACAAGCCGGTCAAAAAGCGCCCGACGTGAAACCCGTGCTGGAAGTCAATGCCGAGCACCCCCTGGTTAAAAAGCTTGTCGGCTCGGTGCACTTCAACGACCTGGCACACATCCTGTTTGACCAGGCGCTGCTGGCTGAAGGCGGGCTACCGGAAGACCCGGCGGCTTATGTGAAGCGGGTGAATGCGTTGTTGGTTTGATCGGAACAACAGCGAAAGCGCAGTGCAGGACCGCGAGACGAGCACCCAAATGGCCCGCATGCTCAAACAGGCCGGTTCGCATGAAGGCCATTGCATGAAGGCCACAGTTGACGCTCGCCTGAACCCTGGCTAGGATGTCGCTGCGGCAAATTAACACCTATGGAGCTTGCCGTTAACTTAAGGAGCAAACATGCCCAGAGTCAATATTCGGCGCGACCAGACCGGCGGCGCCGTGCAACCGGCGGCGCCAGGGCAGCAGTCCAGAGTGGTCATTGCGCATGTCAGTTTTCCCGATGGTCTGGCAGGCACGGTTGACGAGCACGAGGACATTGTTTGGCGCACCGCGACTGGCAATACCGCGTTGCACCAATCGACCAGAGTGCGCAATATGCCGCCTGGCGCCATTGGTTACATCCACAGCATCAACAATGTTTGCATTGCCGTCAGCCGCCTCGACACCAACGCTGGCACGATGGAGCTGTGCGGCGGTGCTGGGCATGTGAACGCCGGCGTTCACATTTTCTAAGGCAGTGCGCAAACCAAACCCAGGTTATGTGCAACGCGGCAGGTGTGCTTTTACTGCCGCCTAAGCGTTATCCCGCCAACGCCTCTTCCCGCTCCAGCAGCGCTAACAACTCTTCATCAATCTCCGCATCACGCGCATGCAACGTGGCGGCGAGTTGCGGGTCTCGGGTGTAAATGCTGTCGTCGTTGAGCTGCTGGCGGATGGCGGATTGTTCGGCTTCCAGCGCGGAAATCGCGTCGGGGATGCCCTCAAGTTCTCGTTGATCTTTGAAGCTAAGCTTCTTTTTTGATAGCTGTTCACGCACATTATTCGTGACTTGAGCCTCGTTTTTCTTAATAGAGGCAGGCGCCGCAACGCTTGAAGCAGCTTTGGCGGCTTTCTGCGCGATTTCTTTGGCGCGGGCCGATTGCACCAGCCAATCTTGCACGCCGCCTTCGTATTCGCGCCATAAACCGGGTGACTTCTCGTTGTCTTCACAGACGATGGTGCTGGTAACGACGTTGTCGAGAAAGGTGCGGTCGTGGCTCACCAAAAACACGGTGCCCGCGTAGTTTTGCAGCAGGTCTTCGAGCAGTTCGAGTGTGTCAATGTCCAGGTCGTTGGTCGGCTCGTCGAGCACCAGCACGTTGGCGGGCCGCGCGAACAGGCGCGCCAGCAACAGGCGGTTGCGCTCGCCGCCGCTTAAAGATCGCACGGGGGAGTTCGCCCGCGCCGGTGAAAACAGAAAGTCACCGAGGTAACTCTTGACGTGTTGCCGCTTCTCGCCAATCTCGATCCATTCGCTGCCGGGGCTGATGAAGTCTGCCAACGTGGCGTCGAGGTTCAGCGCGTCGCGCATCTGGTCGAAATACGCCACTTCAATCTTGCTGCCCAGGCGCACTTTGCCCGTGTCTGGCGCCAATTCGCCCAGGATCATTTTCAGCAGCGTGGTTTTGCCCGCGCCGTTGGGGCCAATCAAACCGACTTTGTCGCCGCGCAGAATCGTGCCGGTGAAGTTGGACACGATCAAACGTTCGCCATAGGATTTGCTCACCTTGGTGAGTTCCGCCACGATCTTGCCGCTGGGCGCGCCGCTGGCCACGTCAAGACGCACGCTGCCCAGGACATCGCGGCGCGATTCACGTTTGGCGCGCAAATCTTGCAGCCGCGTGATGCGCCCTTGCGCCCGCGTGCGCCGCGCTTCCACGCCTTTGCGAATCCACACCTCTTCTTGCGCCAAGAGCTTGTCGGCCTTCGCGGTAACAATCGCTTCTTGCGCCAGTTGCTCTTCTTTTTGAAGCACGTATTGGTTGAAGTTGCCGGGGTAAGTGGCCAGCTTGCCGCGATCGAGCTCCACAATGCGGGTCGCCACGCGGTTCAAAAACGAGCGGTCGTGGGTGATGGTGATCACACTGCCCTGGAAGTCGATCAGCAGGTCTTCGAGCCAGGTGATGGCGTCTAAGTCAAGGTGGTTGGTGGGTTCGTCCAGCAGCATCACATCAGGCTTGGCCACCAGCGCTTGCGCCAGAGCCACGCGCTTTTTCATGCCGCCGGACAAGGTGCCGATCAGGCTGGTCGGCTCCAAATGCAGGCGGTGCAGGGTTTCGTCCACCCGTTGCTCCCAATTCCAGGCGTCGAGCGATTCAATGATGGACTGCAAGGCATCCAAGTCAACCCCCGGCTCATGCGCGAGGTATTGCTCACGCGCGGCGATGGCCGTTGCCAAGCCCGCGCTGACCGCTTCAAAAATAGTCGCAGCTGGGTCGAGCACCGGTTCTTGCGCCACATACACCGAGCGCAGGCCCTGCTGAAACTGAAGCGCGCCGTCGTCCGGCTTTTCAAGGCCGGCGAGGATTTTGAGCAAGGACGATTTGCCTGCGCCGTTGCGGCCGATCAGGCCGACGCGTTCATTCGATTCGAGAGCGAAATCGGTGTGGTCGAGCAGCGGGACATGGCCAAAAGCGAGTTGGGCATTGAGAAACGTGATGAGAGCCATGCGAAGGTGTTCAGAAAAACCCTCGATTGTCCCTCATTGGCGGTTTTTGCCCTTATTCGACGCCTGCTTCGAATCCGGCGGTAGCGCGTTGCAGTGCCGAAGCAGCCCCGCTGAGCAGTTCGACAAACTCCAGCGCCGCTTTTGCGTTGGACGACTTTGCACACACCGCTGCTGTGTAAACGGTCGCCAATTCAAAAGCTTGGGGCAATTTGGCGACCAGGCGCACGTTGGGGGTGTAGAGGATTTCAGTCACCTGGGTGCAACCAATCAGCCCAGTTTCTGAAGACAGCGACATCTCGCGCATAGCAGTTGCGCCATTCGGAAAAGGTCGCAGTTTTGACGCCACGGCGCCATCAATGCCAAGCTGCTGCAACACTTTGAAGAAGTGGATGCCTGCCGTGGCCTTGACTGGGTCGGGAAAATAGATGGCCGTGGCGGCCAGCAAAGCGGCCTTGAGCGCTTGCGGTGTGCTCACATCGGGTGCGTGTTCGGCGGCCTTCACCGCCACGCCAGTTTTCACAACGCCCAAAGGTCGCGCGCTGCCCGACAAAAGCTGTCCGCTTGCGGTGAGCTGCTCGATCAAGGCCTGCGTCAGGATGAGCACGTCACAGGGCGCGCCTGAGAGCAGCGTCTCTTTCATGCTGCCAACGGCCCCGAACTCGCCCTGCACGGCGAACCCGCTGGACGCTTGAAACTCCTCTCGCAAGGCGTTGACCAAGCCCTGGGCCGCGCCGCCACTCAGCAAATTGAGCAAGTTAAGTAAATTGGGCGCGCTCAAATCAGTCCGCCTTGATGCCAGCGGTCTTGATGACTTTGGCCCATTTATCGATGTCGTCCTTGATGTATTTGTCAAACGCGTCAGCGCTCAACACGATGGGCGCCGCGCCCTGTTTGCCCCAGGCGGCTTTGACTTCTGCATTGGTGGTGATTTTGGTCACGGCCTCGTTCAGGCGATCCACCACCGCCTTCGGTGTGCCTTTGGGCGCCATCAGGCCGAGCCAAATGGTGGCGTCGTAGCCCGGCAGGCCGGCCTCTTGCAGCGTGGGCACATCCGGCAACACGCTGGAGCGCTGCGCGCCGCTGGTGGCGATGGCTTTGACCTTGCCGGCCTTGACCTGCTCGGTCATGGTGGTGACGGCGTCGAACATCATGTCCACCTGGCCGCCGATGATGTCGGTGCGCGCGCCGGTGCTGCCCCGGTACGGAATATGCACGAGGTAAATGCCGGCCATGCTTTTGAACAATTCACCGGCCATGTGGTAGGGCGTGCCGGGCCCGCTGGAA
>JANOYE010000227.1:0-2666 GCA_031428695.1 Rhodoferax sp.
TGTCAACGAAACCATGGTTCGCGGCCCTGAAAATTTTCGCGTCACAAATTTGTGGTCAAAAAGGCCCTCAAGTCACGTAAAAGGCCAGCAACCAGCTACAAAAACAATAGCTTTCATCGGACATACCGATGTGGTTCCCACGGGTCCGTTGGAGCAGTGGTTAAGCGACCCGTTCACGCCCACCCACCGCGAAGGCAAACTGTATGGGCGCGGCGCGAGCGACATGAAAACGTCGATTGCGGCGTTTGTGGTGGCCGCAGAGGAGTTTGTGGCCGCGCAGCCCAATGCCAATCTCAACATCGCCCTCTTGCTCACCAGCGACGAAGAAGGCCCGTCGGTAGACGGCACAGTGAAGGTTTGCGAGGCCCTGAGCGCGCGCGGCGAAACCATTGACTACTGCATTGTCGGCGAGCCCACTTCGCTTGCCAAAACCGGCGACATGATCAAAAACGGGCGGCGCGGCACGATGAGCGGCAAACTCACCGTCAAGGGCATTCAGGGCCACATCGCCTACCCGCACCTGGCGAAGAACCCGATCCACGAACTCGCGCCCGCGCTGGCGGAATTGGTCGCCATGGAATGGGACAAAGGCAACGAATTCTTCCCGCCCACCACCTGGCAGGTCAGCAATGTGCATGGCGGCACCGGCGCCGGAAATGTGATTCCGGGCGCGGTGGTGGTCGATTTCAACTTCCGTTTTTCAACCGAATCGACGGTTGACACGTTGAAGGCCCGCCTGCTCGCCGTGCTGGCCAAACACCAACTTGATTTTGATCTGGCTTGGGTCGTGGGCGGCCTGCCCTTCCTCACCACGCCCGGCACGCTGGTGAACGCCGTGCGTGACGCCATCCGCGCCGAGACGGGCATTGAAACGGCGCTGTCCACCACCGGCGGCACCAGCGACGGCCGCTTCATGTCGCAAATTTGCAAAGAAGTCATCGAGCTGGGGCCCACCAACGCCACCATCCACAAGATCAACGAATGCCTGCCCGTGGCCGACATCGAGCCGCTGAAAAACATCTACCGGCGCGTGCTTGAAAGTCTCGCCGCCCAAGGCCTTGCGTCCGCGTGACTGGGCTTGGCTTGGCTTGACTTGACTTTGTTTGGCGTGTCGTGACCCTGATTGAATGTATCGAAGAAGGCGCCCAGAAACTTCAGGCCGCCAGCGTGTCGTTTGGGCACGGCACGACCAACGCGTTTGACGAAGCGGCCTGGCTGGTGTTGTGGACGCTGGGTTTGCCGCTGGACACTGACCTGAGCGACGACTCTGTAAAAAACAGGCCGCTAAGTCACGAAAACATTGCACATACTGCTACTATATTTATAGCACGCATCAGCAGCCGAAAACCCGCTGCTTACCTCACCCACGAAGCCTGGCTGCAAGGTGTGCCGTTTTATGTGGATGAACGCGTGATCGTGCCGCGCTCCTTGATCGCCGAACTTTTGGTGGACGGATCGATTGACCCGTGGTTGAGCGAAACGACCCACAAGGTGCTTGATTTGTGCACTGGCAATGGCAGCTTGGCGGTTTTGGCGGCGATGGCGTTTTCAGAGGTGGTGGTGACCGCCTCAGACCTTTCGACCGACGCCCTCGCCGTGGCCCGCATCAACGTAGACAAACACGCCCTGGCCACTCGCATCGAGCTGGTGCCATCTGACGGCTTGAAGGCAGCAGCGCTCGGCGCACGCGGCCCGTTCGACCTGATTCTCTGCAACCCGCCCTATGTCAACGCCCAAAGCATGGCCGCGCTTCCCCCCGAATACCAGGCCGAACCTGCGATGGCGCTGGACGGCAACACCCACGGCGGCAGCGACGGCATGGACTTCATCCGCGACCTGCTCCAGATTGCCCCTTCGCACATGAGCGAAAATGCGGTGTTGGTGCTCGAAATCGGCAATGAACGCGATTTCTTCGAGACCGCTTTCCCCAAACTTGAAGCCGTCTGGCTGGACACCAGCGCTGGCGGCGATCAAGTTTTGCTTCTAACCCGTTCCGCGATCTGTGCCGCGAATCCTTCGCCGGCCTGAATTCAATTGATCACTCTTAAAAATGTTGTTTTGCGCCGTGGCGCCAAAGTGCTGCTCGATGGCGCAACCGTCACCCTGAACCCGGGCGAAAAAGTCGGCTTGGTCGGCCGCAATGGCGCAGGAAAATCGTCTTTGTTCGCGCTGTTCAACGGCGGCCTGCACGAAGACGCTGGTGAATATTTCATCCCGGCGCAGTGGCGCATGGGCCAGGTGGCGCAGGATATGCCCGAAACGGAGCAAAGCGCCACCGACTACGTGGTCGAGGGCGACACCGTTTTGCTGGCAGCGCAGGAAGAAGTCACCGCTTCCGAATCCACCGAAGACTACAACCGCATGGCCAACGCCTACATGGCCTTGCAGGACGCCGGCGCGCATGACGCCCCGGCGCGGGCGCAGGCGCTGATCCTCGGCCTGGGCTTCAAAACCACCGAGCTGGACAACCCCGTCAACAGTTTCTCCGGCGGCTGGCGCATGCGCCTGCAACTCGCGCGGGCTCTCATGTGCCCCTCGGATTTACTGCTGCTGGACGAACCCACCAACCACCTGGACCTGGACGCGCTGGTGTGGCTGGAGAACTGGCTCAAGCGATACGAAGGCACGATGATCGTCATCAGCCACGACCGCGAGTTTCTGGATGC
>JANOYE010000228.1:0-6949 GCA_031428695.1 Rhodoferax sp.
TTGTGGGTTCCAGTTAGCGCCCACTTCACGTGTCCGGCGCGCTGGCCTTTGTCTAAAACATCGAAGTCGCTGGCTTCCCCTAGCGCTGTGAAATCGCTCACCGCCGCGCCAAAACTGCGCACTTCGCTCCAGCAGCCTGCGCTCAACACGCGT
Organism: Rhodoferax sp.; assembly: GCA_031428695.1. Taxonomy (GTDB): domain Bacteria; phylum Pseudomonadota; class Gammaproteobacteria; order Burkholderiales; family Burkholderiaceae_C; genus JANYCG01. Next base: position 154 of record JANOYE010000228.1, read on the forward strand.
TGCAGACTCTCCTCCAGGCCATTGACGACCACCCTGCCATTGGCGGGCACCGTGCGCACCAAGTGGTGAAACTGCCGCTCGATTTGCCCCAGATCGTCAAAAATGTCGGCGTGGTCGAACTCCAGGTTGTTCAAGACGGCGGTGCAGGGCCGGTAATGCACGAACTTGCTGCGTTTGTCGAAAAAGGCGGTGTCGTATTCGTCGGCTTCAATGACGAATGTGGCCCCCACGCTCTCGCACTGCGTGTCGTCGCTGCCCCCCGAGGGGGCCGTGCCTTGCTTGGGGCGGCCCGGCGCGGCGGCGCTGAATGTGGCCCCCACGCTCGCGCACTGCGTGTCGTCGCTGCCCCCCGAGGGGGCCGTGCCTTGCTTGGGGCGGCCCGGCGCGGCGGCGCTGAATGTGGCCCCCACGCTCCCCACTTCGTGTGGTTCGCTGCCCCCCGAGGGGGCCGTGCCTTGCTTGGGGCGGCCCTGCGCGGCGGCGTCGTTTACCCTGCCGAGGCGCGCGGAGACGCCGAAATTCAATGGCACGCCACCCACCAGAAATCCTGGCTGATGCCCGGCGCATTCCAGTATCCAAGTCAGCATCGCCGTCGTCGTCGTCTTCCCATGGGTGCCTGCGACGGCCAAAACGTGCCGCCCCGCCAGCACGTGTTCGGCCAGCCACTGCGGCCCGCTGGTGTAGGGCAAGCCCGCGCTCATGATGGCTTCCATCAACGGGAATTTCGGCGTGCCGTCGGGCAAATGCGCGCGGCTGACGACGTTGCCGACGACGAAAACGTCGGGTTTCAAGCTGATTTGATCCGCCCCAAACCCTTCGATCAACGCAATGCCCAGTGCCCGCAACTGGCCGCTCATCGGCGGATAAACCCCCGCGTCGCAGCCCGTCACCCGGTGCCCGGCCTCCCGCGCCAACGCCGCCAGCCCGCCCATGAAAGTGCCGCAAATACCCAAAATGTGAATGTGCATGGGGGGATTTTAGGGACGCGAGTCGGGGTGGCCCCGAAGCAGCCTACGCAACGGGTTCCCCACGATGGGCGCTTCACTTTTGCCGGCAAGGCCTTGGCTTGGTGGTCGGGGACTGCGATGCACGAGCCTTGGCAACTGGCCGCAGATGTCAGGATTTTGGCCAACCAGCGGCAATCAACCCCATATTAGGTACGATTTAGTGGGTGCAGCGTCGAATTTCAATACATCCAAGAAAAATCGACCTCCAAGTCACGAATAATAGGCATGTATTGCTATAAAATATATAGTGACTTAAAATCGCAAAACCGACGCAAAGACCGACGCAAAAACCGACGCAAAAACCGACAAATCCCCCCGCCTTGACGCGACAGCCCACCCCAACCGCCGCGTGAACACGCCTCCATCAGAAATCGCCGCCACTGCGGCCCGCCTGGTCGTCGAAGAGGGCCTGGAATACGGCCCGGCCAAGCGCCATGCGCTCAAAGTGCTGGGTCTGCCCGCGCGCACGCCCTTGCCAGACAACGATGCGCTGGAAGACGAGGTGCGGGATTACATCGCCCTGTTTTGCGCCGACTCGCAGGCCGAGGAGCTGCGGGCGTTGCGCCAACACGCGCAGCTCTGGATGGGCCGCCTGGCGGAATTCAGGCCGCATTTGGGCGGCGCGGTGTGGCGCGGCACGGCGACGCGGCGCAACGACATTTTTTTGCAGCTGTTTTGCGACGACAGCAAATCCGCCGAAATCGCCCTGATCGACCAGCGGGTGAAATACCGGACGCAGCGCATCACTGGCTTCAACGGCGACGCGGTTGACGCCCTGAGTGTTCACAGCTTTTGCCGGGAATTGAACGAAGAAGTCGGCGTGCACCTGATGGTCTACGACTACGATGCCTTGCGCGGGGCGCTCAAAACGCAAGTCAACGGGCGGGCGCTGCGCGGTGACCTGGCGGCGCTTGCTAAACTGATGCTGAACGACCAAACTACATGATTAGGTCGCCCTCGACTTCGCAGGCTCTGCCTTCAATGACCAAACCAAACACCTCCGCCAACTCGCCAGCCTCGTCACGACGGCTGGTGGTTGCCGCTGCCGGGGTAGCGGCGGTGAGCGGGCTGGGGCTGGGTTGGTGGAAGTTTGCCCGCAATGGCGAAAAGGCGGCGCCTGACAGCCCAGCGGACGCCACCTCCCGCGCCAACCCGCAAGGCAACGGCGGGCAAGACGACCCGCAGCGGCAATTCTGGGCAACATCGTTTGACACACCTTCGGGCGGCAAGTTGCCCATGGCCGGTTTTCAAGGCAAACCTTTGCTGGCCAATTTTTGGGCCACTTGGTGCCCGCCTTGTGTAGAAGAATTGCCGCTAATCAACGCCTTTTATCAAGAAAACAAGTCTAAAAGCTGGCAAGTTGTAGGCATTGCTGCTGATCAGCTTAAGGCTGTGAATGATTTCATGGCCAAATTGCCGATCAGTTTTCCGGTGGCATTGGCCGGCATGGCGGGGGTTGAGCTGAGCAAGTCGCTGGGGAATTTGACCGGCGGTTTGCCGTTCACCGTGATTTTCGGTCGGGATGGTACAGTCCGCCACCGGCAAATCGGCCGCGTCACGGCCAACCATTTGGCCGCCTGGCGATCTCTGGAATAACTCGGTGGTCGTAGGCCATTTTCGATTGATTACATGCAGGTGGCGCTTGATATGCCAGATTTGACGAAATTTAGCTGAATTTGGTGTAAATTCGCCCGGATTCGCAGTGTTGGTATGAATGCATTCCGAGCGGTGCCAAATAACAAGTTGGAGATAACATGGATTTACGCAAACTCAAGACCCTGATTGATTTGGTGTCTGACTCGAATGTGTCCGAGCTGGAAATCACCGAGGCTGAAGGCAAGGTGCGCATCGTCAAAGGCGGGCAAGCGATGGTGCCGGCTTATGCTGCGCCGCAAGCGGTCGCCTTGTCCGCCGCGCCGGTTCCAGCCTTGGCGCCAGCCGTGGCCGAAGTGCCTGCCGCGCCGCCGGCGCCCGTGGTTCATGCGGTGAAGTCACCCATGGTGGGCACGTTTTACCGGAGCGCCTCGCCCGGCGCCAAGTCGTTTGTCGAGCTGGGCTCGGTTGTCAAGGAAGGCGAGACGATTTGCATCATCGAGGCGATGAAGATCCTCAATGAGATCGAAGCCGACAAGTCGGGCACGGTGACCAAAATCTTGTGTGAAAACGGCGAAGCAGTGGAGTATGGCCAGCCAATGTTTGAAATTGATTAAACGGGCGCGCCCCACCGAAGCCACAACACATGTTTAAAAAGATCCTGATCGCCAATCGCGGTGTTCAAGCCACAGGCTTGGCGAAGCAAAATGCCTTTGCACGCGCAGCGTGCGGGGCGATGAGCCGCGAGACTGACCATGTTTAAAAAGATCCTGATCGCCAATCGCGGCGAAATCGCCCTGCGCATCCAGCGCGCATGCCGGGAGATGGGCATCAAAGCGGTGATGGTCTATTCCGAGGCCGACCGCGAAGCCAAATACATCAAACTGGCGGAAGAAGCCGTGTGCATCGGGCCGGCCGCGTCGGCGCTGAGTTACCTGAACATGCCGGCCATCATTTCGGCGGCCGAGGTGACAGACGCTGAGGCGATCCACCCCGGTTACGGGTTTTTGAGCGAAAACGCCGATTTTGCCGAGCGGGTGGAGAAAAGCGGCTTCCAATTCATCGGGCCCACGCCAGAGTCGATCCGCATCATGGGCGACAAGGTCGCGGCCAAACAAGCGATGATCAAAGCGGGCGTGCCCTGCGTGCCGGGCTCGGAAGGCGAGCTGCCAGACGACCCGGCGCTAATCCGGCGCATCGCCCGCGCGGTGGGTTACCCGATCATCATCAAGGCGGCGGGCGGCGGCGGCGGGCGCGGCATGCGGGTGGTGCACACCGAAGCGGCGTTGATCAATGCGGTGCAGATGACCAAGGCCGAGGCCGGCACGGCGTTTGGCAACCCGGCGGTGTACCTGGAAAAATTCTTGCAGAATCCGCGCCACATTGAAATCCAGATCATGGCGGACAAGTTCAAAAACACCGTGTATTTGGGCGAGCGCGACTGTTCCATGCAGCGCCGCCACCAAAAAATAATCGAAGAAGCGCCGGCGCCGGGCATTCCGCGCAAACTGATCGAGCGGGTCGGCGAGCGCTGCGTGGCCGCCTGCAAAAAGATTGGCTACCGGGGCGCCGGCACGTTCGAGTTCTTGTTTGAAAACAACGAGTTCTATTTCATCGAAATGAACACCCGGGTGCAGGTCGAGCACCCGGTGACCGAGTGGATCACCGGGGTGGACATCGTCAAAACGCAGATCATGGTGGCGGCTGGCGAAAAACTGCCCTTCACGCAACGGCAGATCGAGATCAGAGGGCATGCCATTGAGTGCCGCATCAATGCGGAAGACCCGTACAAGTTCATTCCGTCGCCGGGGCGCATCACCACCTGGCACGCACCGGGCGGGCCGGGTGTGCGCGTCGATTCGCACGTTTACACCAATTATTTTGTGCCGCCGAATTACGACTCGATGATCGGCAAGATCGTCGTGCATGGCGACACCCGCGAGCAGGCGCTAGCACGTTTGCGCACGGCGCTGGGTGAAACCGTGGTGGAGGGCATCAATACCAACATCCCGCTGCACCGCGAGTTGATGGTAGACGCCAAGTTCATGGCCGGTGGCACCAATATCCACTACCTGGAGCAGTGGCTTGAGCAGCACAAGCGTTGAAGTGGGTTGCCTCGGCCGTGTTTGAACTTGTCCTGATCTGCCCGCAGGATCGCGTCGAACCCCTAAGCGACGCGCTGGAGGCGCTGGACGCCCTCAGTGTGAGTGTGGAAGATGCCGACGCGCAGACCGATGCGGAGCAGGCCTTGTTTGGCGAACCCGGCATGCCGCCGCCCAAAGATGGCTGGCAACGCTCAAGGGTAGTCGCCTTGTTCCAGACGCAAGCTGCGGCCAACGACGCGCTGCAGGTGCTCACGCCGCAAGATTTCTTTGAGGGCTGCAAGGCGGTTGGCGTGTCTGCGGTGGCCGACCAAGATTGGGTGCGGCTGACGCAGTCGCAATTCGCGCCGGTTGAAATCACACCCGAATTCTGGATCGTGCCGACCTGGCATGAGCCGCCTGCCGCCGCGAAAAAGTTGATTCGCCTGGATCCGGGGTTGGCATTTGGCACCGGCACCCACCCGACCACCCGCATGTGCTTGCGCTGGATTGCCCGGCACGGTGCGACTCTGGCGAAAACTGCTGAACCCGCATGGGGCCGCGTGTTGGACTACGGTTGCGGCTCCGGCATCTTGGCAATTGGCGCCGCCAAATTTGGCGCCGGGCAGATTGACGCGTTCGACATCGACCCGGCTGCGGTGGCCTCGACCGTGCAAAATGCACAGGCCAATCAAGTGGCCCTCAATGCGGGCCTGCCTGACCAAGCGAGTGGCGTTTATGACGTGGTGCTGGCCAACATTCTGGCAAGCCCATTGAAAGTGCTGGCACCTCTGTTATGCGGCCGTTTGGCTGCCGGTGGTTGGCTGGTTCTGGCAGGTATTCTGGAGCGCCAAGCCGACGAGTTGAAGCTAACCTACCGCCCCTATGTGGCGCTGCAGGTGAGTGATGCCGAGGACGGTTGGGTGCTGATGACGGCGAAACTTTAAAATTCCGCCGTCATGAGCTTGATCACCCGCTGCCCGGCCTGCCAGACAACCTTTCGGGTGGTGCCCGACCAGTTGCGGATTTCGCAAGGTTGGGTGCGTTGCGGCCAGTGCCAGCATATTTTTGATGCCAACGCGGCATTGATAGAGGGTGTTGTCGGCGGCAATGCCAAAGGCACTATCGACGACCTTATCGAGTCACGGCCCAGCCAGCCCGCCGAATACGATGCGCCTGGCCACTCAGTGCCACCGGTTGTTCGGCCTGCTTCTGCGGATGCGGTGGATTTGTCATTGACTTTTGGCGCTGTAGACGAGGCCACTTCAGCAGCAGCGACATCACCGTTGGACATCCCGCTCGGTGCGCTACCCGCAGATGAAAAACCGAACACGCCTGCATCGCCACTCGAGTTGGCGCATGAACCGCTTGTAGAGGCGGCCCGTCAAGATGTCAGTTTCTTGCGCAGCATGCCCCAGAAGTCATCCTGGCAACGCACGTCCATGCGTGTCCTTCTTAGCCTTTTCGCTCTGGCCTTGTTGGCGGGGCTGGGCCTTCAGGTGGCTGTGCATGAGCGCGAGCGGATTGCCACGATGTTTCCGCAAGTCAAGCCAACGCTTTTGTGGATTTGCCAGCATGCCAAATGCTCGTTGTCAGGCTTGCGGCAAATCGAATCTGTGGTGATCGACAGCTCTTCACTGAACAAGGTTCGTGGCGATGCCTACCGCCTGAGCCTGGTGTTGCGCAATACCTCTTCACTCGATCTCGCCATGCCGGCGCTTGAACTGACATTGACCGATTCCCAAGACCAACCGGTGATGCGGCGGGTCGTGTTGGCCAATGAATATTCACCGAATAGCCTGCTGGCCGCTTCCGCCGACTGGTCTGGCGCGGTCAGCATTGCCGTTCGGGGCAATGGCTCGGCCGAGCGTTTCTCTGGCTACCGGGTGCTGGCGTTCTATCCCTGACGGGGCGTCCAGAAAAAGCAATGCACAATGAAAAAGCCCGACATCTTTCGACGCCGGGCTTTGAGTAAACCGCCAGCTTTTTAGGGCTTGGAGGCCGTTGGAAACGGCCAGGCGGCCTGCGGGTTCAGAGTGGTCTGAGCAGCAGGGGCAGCGGGTGCAGGCGCTACCTTGGCAGCAGGGCCTTTCGCGGCTTTCTTGGCAGCCGGTT
>JANOYE010000229.1:0-25115 GCA_031428695.1 Rhodoferax sp.
GCGCCCCACCAGGCGGCGGTGACGCCGGACTCAAACTCGCCAAGCTGGTTGGAAGCGCCGATGAAGATGCTGTTGACAGCGCTGACGCGGCCACGCATGGCGTCGGGCGTTTCCAATTGCACCAAAGTCTGGCGCACCACCACGTTGACCATGTCTGACGCGCCGGACAACGCCAGTGCCACCAGCGAGATGGCAAAAACAGTTGAGGACGCAAACGCCAGCATGCACAGGCCGTACGCCACTACGGCGAGGATCAGTTTCGGGCCAACTTTGCGGCGCAGCGGCCAGCGCGCCAATGCCACTGACGTGATCAACGCGCCTACCGCTGGGGCGCTGCGCAACAGCCCAAGTCCGAGCGGGCCGACGTGCAAGATGTCTTTGGCGAACATTGGCAGCAGCGCGGTAGCGCCGCCCAGCAGCCCAGCCATCAAATCCAACGACAAGGCGCCCAGCAGCAGTTTGCGCTGCCAGATGAAGGTGACCCCCGCAAACACGGTTTGCAGCGTCACCGGCTCGTCTACGCGCTCGATGCGCTGCACCGGCGTGGTGAGTATCAGCCCAAGCGCGACCAGCATCAAAGCGGCGCAAACAGCGTAGACCACGTTGTCGCCAAACACAAAAATCAGCCCGCCCAGCGCCGGGCCGCCGACCACCGCCGTCTGAATGCCCGCCGCGCTCATGGCCGTGGCACGGGGCAACAAGACCGCAGGCACCAAAAGCGGCGTGAGCGCCTGCTGGGCCGGCATCTGGAAGGCGCGCACGCAGCCGACAACAACCGAGGCGATGAGAAGCAGTTCACGCGTGAGGGCCGCAAACCAGGCGCCGGCGAGGCCGAGCGGCGAGCCCTCTGCGCTGGCCAGGCTCGCAAGACCTGTCAAGCCGGACGATGCGGCCACGGGCAGCTTGATCGAAGCGCCCGCCAGCACGACAGCCAGCACAAGCTGTGTGAGGTAACACGCCGCCACAATGTGCGGCCGGTGCAGGCGGTCTGCCACATGGCCTGCGGGCAGCGTCAGCAGCAGCGCGGGGAGAAACTGGTAAAGCCCAACCAGCCCCAAATCCCAAGGGCTGCCGGTGAGCTCGTACATCTGCCAGGCCATCGCCACCAGCAACATCTGGTTGGCGGTGGTGCCAAACAAACGCGCGAACCAAATGCGGACGAAGGCGCGCTGGCGGATCAGCCCGCGAAATGAGTCCACGCTAAGGAGTCCAAGGTGGACGGTTGCCCGCCTCAGTTAACGGCGGATGGCCGCCAGCACGTCCACGCGTTTGAGCAATTCGCGGTCGTTCCAAGGCTTCCTGAAAATGCCAAACAGGCCGCGAATGTCATTCACCCGGGCCTGCATGTCTTCATGGCCGGTGATGGCGATGACGGGGATGTCTTCAGTCTCCAAGCTGCCCTGGATGGCGGCGATGAGTTCGATGCCGTTCATATTGGGCATCTCCAGGTCGGTGAGCACCACCGAGAAGCGCTTTTTTCCCAAGGCTTCCAGCGCCTGCAAACCGTCGTTGGCGGTTTCCACTTCATACCCTTGAGCTTCGAACAGTTTGCGCAATTTGGCGCGCGGCACGGCCGAGTCGTCCACGACCAGGATGCTGGTCTTGGGCGAGGAGAGGTTGATCACCTGGGTCTTGTCATGCCCACTCAATGGCAAATCAATGCCGCCGCCAGGGGAGATGCTGACGCCATGATCCACTGGCTGCGCCTGGAACCTGCCGGTTTGGGGAGGGTCCAGCGAGATGTCGATAGATTCTGCCGACTCAGCACGTCCGCCGACTGGGGACGGCTCGGGGATGTCCGGCACCTGATCTTCGCCGCCCCTGCGCAAGCCGAAAAATATCAGCAGCAGACCGATGGGCACGGCAATGGCAAAAGGCACCAGGTAGGCTTGGAATAGATCAGCAAAATTGAACATCATGAAATGGGATCTCGCACGCAGGGGCCTCGGTTTGGGTCTGGGTTGGCGTAACAGCTAGTATCAATCGCAATGCATAGCAGGTCAAGCGCATGGGGCGCGGTTTTCACCTGGAAAGTGTTACGAGCCCGCCCATGTACGCACGCAAAACGGGGGGCACGGTCACCGAGCCGTCGGCGTTTTGGTAGTTTTCAAGCACCGCCACCAAGGTGCGCCCCACCGCCAGGCCGGAGCCGTTGAGGGTGTGCACCAGCTCGTTTTTGCCCAGCGCATTCTTAAAGCGCGCCTGCAATCGCCGCGCCTGGAAGGCCTCGCAGTTGGAGACCGAGCTGATCTCGCGGTAGGCGTTTTGTGCAGGCAGCCAGACTTCGAGGTCGTAGGTTTTGGCAGCGCCGAAACCCATGTCTCCTGTACAAAGCAGCATGACGCGGTAGGGCAAACCCAGTTTTTGCAGGACGGCTTCGGCGTGGCGCGTCATCTCTTCGTGGGCCTCGTGGCTCATTTCCGGGTGCACGATCTGCACCATCTCGACTTTGTCAAACTGGTGCTGGCGGATCATGCCGCGCGTGTCGCGCCCGTAAGAGCCGGCCTCGGAGCGAAAACATGGCGTGTGCGCGGTGAGTTTGATCGGCAACTCCGCGGCTGGCACCACGACATCGCGGACGAAATTGGTCAGCGTGACTTCGCTGGTGGGAATGAGGTAAAGCGCGGCGGTGTCGGCCACGGGCTCGCCGTCTTGCCCGCCCTTTTTTGCGGCGAACAGGTCGCCTTCAAATTTGGGCAATTGGCCGGTGCCCTTGAGCGTGTCTGCGTTGACGATGTAGGGTGTGTAACACTCGGTGTAGCCGTGCTCCTGGGTCTGCACATCCAGCATGAATTGCGCCAGCGCGCGGTGCAGCCGGGCCACGGGCCCCTTCATGACGGTGAAGCGCGAGCCGGTGAGTTTGACGCCCATATCGAAATCAAGGCCCAGTGGTGTGCCCACATCAACGTGGTCTTTCGCTTGGAATTCAAAAGCCACCGGTGCTTGTCCGGCAGGGCTCCAGCGCCGCACCTCCACATTGCCATGTTCATCGGCGCCAACTGGAACACTTTCGTGCGGCAGATTGGGCACAGCCAGCAACAGGTCTTGCAGCTCGCCTTGCAGTTGCTCCAAGCGTGCGGCAGACGACTCCAGCTCGCCCTTCAGCGCCGCGACCTCGCCCATTGCGGACCCGGCCTGGGCAGCGCCCGCTGCGCCTTTGGCCTTAAGCTGCCCGATCGATTTGCTCAGGGTGTTGCGTTTGCCCTGCAGCTCCTCCGTGCGTGATTGCAAGGTTTTGCGCTCGGCTTCCAGCGCACGGAATTGATCAACGTTCAGGAAGTTTTGCGGCTTTTTGCGGGTTTCCAGACGGGTGATGGCCGAATCAAGGTCTTTTCGAAGGAGGAGGATGTCAAGCATGGATCGATTTTAGGGCTCTGGGTTGTCAATCCAGCTTCAAACCTTTGGGTAACGGAAACTTCGTTGTTTCCTGCACGCCCGGCATGGTGCGCACCGACACCGCGCCCATCACTTTGACACGGTCAATCACCTGTTTCACCAAAATTTCGGGGGCTGACGCGCCTGCCGTCAGGCCGACGCTTTGTTTGCCTGCCAACCACTCGGTTTGAAGCTCGTCGGCACTGTCCACCATGTAACTGGGCACGCCCAGCTTGCGCGCCAGTTCGGCCAGGCGGTTGCTGTTGGAGCTGGTCGGGCTGCCCACCACAATCATCACGTCCACCTTGGGCGACATCAATTTCACCGCGTCTTGGCGGTTTTGCGTGGCATAACAAATGTCTTGTTTCTTCGGGCTTCGCACTTGGGGAAAACGCGCTTTGACCGCCGCAGAGATTTCAGCCGCGTCGTCCACGCTGAGCGTGGTTTGCGTCACCACAGCCAATTTAGCGGTCTGGCGCGGCTTGACCTGGGCCACATCGGCCACGTCTTCGACCAGGTGGATGCCGCTCTCCAGCTGCCCCATGGTGCCTTCGACTTCCGGGTGCCCTTTGTGGCCGATCATGATGAATTCGAAACCTTCTTTGTGCAGCTTGGCCACTTCCACGTGAACCTTGGTGACGAGCGGGCAGGTGGCGTCAAAAATATTGAAGCCCCGCTCCCGCGCTTCTTGCTGCACCGCCTTGCTGACGCCGTGTGCGCTGAACACCAGCGTCGCGCCCGCTGGCACGTCGGCCAGTTCCTCAATGAAAATCGCGCCTTTGGCTTTGAGGTCGTCCACCACATAAGTGTTGTGCACGATCTCGTGCCGCACGTAAATCGGGCGGCCAAATTTTGTCAATGCGCGTTCGACAATTTCTATCGCCCGATCCACCCCGGCGCAAAAGCCGCGCGGCTCGGCTAACAAGATGTTGACTTCGCTGTTCGCCATGTCCTGGGCCTTCGTCATAACACCCCAATCAATTCAACTTCGAAAGTCACTGGTTGTCCGGCCAGCGGATGGTTGAAGTCAAACAGCACGGCGCCATCGCCTTCGCCGTTTTTGCCAACCTGTACGACTGCGCCGGCGTACTGCGCCTGCCCGTCGGGCGTGGGGAACTGCACCACATCACCCACGCGGTACACCTCGAGCGGGTCACCCAGGGTTTTGAGCAGCTTGCGCGCCACCCACTGCACCATGTCGGTCTTGCGTTCGCCAAAAGCGCTGCCCGCTGGCAGCTCGAAACTGGCACGCGCGCCCTCTTCCATGCCCAAAAGGCATTGTTCGACGGCGGGCGACAACTCGCCTTGCCCGAGTGACAACGTGGCGGGTTTGCCGCTGAAGGTGTTGATGATGTCTCCCGCTGGCCCGGCCAGCCGGTAATGCAGGGTGAGGAAAGAGCCTGGCTGGACACTGGCGGGAGCGGGCGCGAGGGCTGTCGTTGTGGGGGTCATGAATCTCTCGATAAACTGACCCGTATTGTAGAAACCCGCCATGTCCCTCAAAAACCTCCCCCTTGACGCCCGCCCGCGCGAAAAACTGCTGGCGCGCGGCCCCGGTGCGCTGAGCGACACCGAGCTGCTGGCCTTGCTGTTGCGCACTGGCATCAAAGGCAAAGGCGTGCTGCAACTGGCCGACGAATTGTTGCAGTTGAAAGTGAACGAAGAAGGCAGCGGCGGCTTTGACGGCATTGCCGGCCTCTTGAACGCCACTGCCGACGACCTCAAACGCATCAAAGGCCTGGGGCCTGCCAAACGCGCCGAATTGGTCGCTGTGCTGGAGTTGGCAAGGCGGGCCCTGGCGCAACGCCTGAGCGAACGAGACGTGCTGGCCACGCCCGAAGCGATGCGCCAGTACCTGCAATTGCAGTTGGCCAGTCGGCCCTACGAAGTGTTTGCGGTGCTGTTCCTGGACGCTGGCATGCGCATGATCACCTTGGAAGAGATGTTTCGCGGCACCTTGGCGCAAACCTCGGTTTACCCGCGCGAAGTGGTGCTCAAGGCCCTGCACTTCAAGGCCAGCCACGTGGTGCTGGCGCACAACCACCCGAGCGGCTCGGCCCAACCGTCGGCGGCGGACCAGTCTTTGACGCGCACACTCCAGGCCGCGTTGGCCTTGATCGACGTGCAGGTGCTGGACCACATCATCGTGGCGCCCGGCGAGGCCTTGTCGATGGCGGACCGGGGCTTCCTGTGAGCCGCGCCGCCGCGCCGAAAAAGGCGTCGATCACCACGTTGGCGGGCCTCAAGAGCGTCAAGGCGGCCATTGACGAACGCGCCAGGGCAGAGGCGCTGGCAGAGGCCCTTGCCGCCGCCCAACAGGCGCTCAAGGCGCAGCGCAAGGCCGACGGCAACTTGTTTGCCAACGCCGCCGGCATCGTCCAGCCCTTGCCCGACAAACGCACGGCGAACCTCAAGAAGACGCTGCCCGAAGCGATCCCCCGGCAACAACAACGCGACGACCAGGCCGTGCTGCAAGAGGCCATCAGCGACGAGTTCGACGTGAGCACCTTGCTCGACGTGGACGACACCCTGAGTTACCGCCAAAGCGGCATTGGCACGGACGTGACGCGCAAACTGCGCCGAGGCAATTGGAGCATCCAGGCGCAACTGGATTTGCACGGCCTGCGCACCGACGACGCCCGCGAGCGCCTGGGCGCATTCATCCGCGAGTCGTCAAAACACGGCATTCGGTGTGTGCGCATCGTTCACGGCAAAGGTTTGGGCTCGCCTGGCAAAACGCCCGTGTTGAAGAACAAAGTGCACGGCTGGCTCATCCAAAAGAAGGAAGTGCTGGCCTTTGTGCAGGCCAAACCGGCTGACGGCGGGGCCGGAGCCGTCGTCGTGCTGTTGCAGAGTTTTTAAAAGAAATATAGCGCTCTAAGTCACGGATAATGTGCGTAAGAAGCTACTTTATTTGTAGCGGCTGCAAAGGGCAGAATCGCGTTGGGATTCATTCGATTTCTAAATCATTCGTGCAGTAGGCGCGCCGACGACGACAGTGCTCCAGCACGGCTAGGAGGTGCAACGACCTGCGCGGATGATTTAGAAATCGAATCAGGAACCGGGCGTGTTGCGCATCCAGTCTGCCGTCTTGAAAAAGCTTTCACGCAAACGCGCGCGCAGCGCTTCATCAACACTCGTTTCCCCCATCGCCTGGTCCATGCAGGCGAGCCATTGGTCGCGCTCGGCGATGCCGATTTTGAAGGGCATGTGGCGGGCTCTGAGCGCGGGGTGGCCGAAGCGCTCGGTGTAATGCTGCGGGCCGCCGAGCCAGCCGCACAGGAACCAGAACAGGCGCTGGCGGGCGTTGACGAGTTCCGTGCCGTGCACGCCGCGCAGCACTTGGTAGCCGGGCTCCAAGTCCATCAGGTCGTAAAACCGGTTGGTAAGCGCTTTGACTTTTTCCTCGCCGCCGATCCATTCGAAAGGGGTGGCAAATTTTGGTTTTTCTTGGATGTTCACGGGGTCAGTTGCAGGGGTAAACTATAAAATAAATAATTTAAAAAAATTTCAAATAATAAATACTAATCTTAAGTCAAGAATATTAAGCGTATTTAGCTACTATTTTAATTATAAAGATGGTAATTAATTATACAAATATTTGTATAAAATGCTAAAAAACAGAAATTTAACGTTCACTGCGCAGCCCGCCTGAGCGTCTCAACCACCGGGCGGCGCAGCACCTCGCGCAGGCCCCACCAGCCTGCCGCCAAGGCCAGAAAGGCGCCGGCAAGCGCACCGAACAAAGGCACCCAAATCGACACCGTCCAGCTGAACTCAAACACATATTTGGCCAACGCCCAGCCCACAATCGCCGCCACCACCGCCGCCAAAAACCCGGCCAGCAGGCCCACGCCCAACAGCTCGGCGCGTTGCACTTGGCGCAACAGCGAGCCGCGCGCGCCCACGGCCCGCATGATGGCGAACTCGCGCGCCCGTTCTTCGCGCGTGGCCGTCACCGCCGCGAACAACACCACCAGGCCAGCAGCGAGCGTGAAGCCGAAGAGGAATTCCACCGCGCCAATCACCTGATCCAGCACGCGCTGCACCTGCGAGAGCGCCTGCGACATATCGACATTGGTGATGTTGGGAAATTCGCGCACCAATGTGTTGTCGAAGCCTTTGGCCTCGGGCGCCCGAAAGGCCGTCATGTAGGTGGTGGGCACATTGGGCAGGCTGGCCACGGGGTAGATCATGTAGAAGTTGGCCCGCATCGAGCCCCAATCGACCTTGCGCACGGAGGTGATTTTGGATTCCACCGGCATGCCGCCAATGTCAAACTTGAGCGTGTCGCCGAGCTTCAGGCCCAGCGTGGTCGCCACAAATTCCTCCACGCTCACGGCGCCTTCTTCGTTCTCGGTCCACTTGCCGCTGGTGATGTCGTTGCGTTCGGGCGGCTTCACGCTGGTTGAAAGGTTGAACTCGCGGTCCACCATGCGGCGGGTGCGGTCGTCGGTGATCTCCGCCGGGGTCACGGTTTTGCCGTTGATCTCGACCAAGCGGCCGCGGATCATCGGGTACCAATCAAATTTTTTCACGCCCGCAGCATTGAGCGCCTTCTTGAAGCCTTCGGCCTGATCCGGCATGACGTTGATGACGAAACGGTTCGGCGCATCGGGCGGCGTGGCTTTGCGCCAACTGTTGATGAGGTCGGTGCGCAACAACACGAGCAAAATCAGCGCCAAGAGGCCCACCGCCAACGCGCTGATTTGCACCACCGCGTAGGCGGGGCGCGCCGAAATTTGCCGCGTCGCCAGCACCAGCCAGCGCGGCGCTGTGGCTTCGTTGACAATGCGGCGCAGCAGCTTCACGGCAACAAAGCCCAGGCCAGCAAACACCGCCACGGCCCCGGCGAAACCGCCCACGGCGATCAACCCCAATTTGAGGTCGCTGCTGGCTGCCAGCAGCAAAGCGGCAAAACCGGCCACCCCCACTGACAACACGCCGATGGAGGCCGGTTTGAGGTTGCCGACGTCGCGGCGGATCACCCGCAGCGGCGGCACCTGCGCCAGTTGCAACACCGGCGGCAAGCCAAAGGCAAACAGCAGCGTCAACCCCATGCCCAGGCCAAACACCACCGGCCACAGCGTGGGGGCTGGCAAACTCGCCTCGACCAGGCCCGCCAGCAGCAGCACAAAACCATAATGCACGGCAAAGCCTACCAACACGCCCAGCGCGCTGGCCAAGAGGCCGATCAACAAAAACTCAAAGGTGTAAGCCAAGGCCATGCTGCGCTGGCCCAGGCCCAGCACCCGCAACATGGCGCAGTCGTCCAAGTGGCTGGCGGCAAAACCGCGCGCGGCCAAGGCGACGGCGACGGCGCTGAGCAAAGCGGCGAGCAGGGCCACCAGGTTCAAAAATTTCTCGGCCCGATCCATGGTTTGGCTCATCTCCGGCCGGCCCGCGGACAACGCCTCGACCCGCACACCGCGCACTTCGGCTTTTTTCACTTCAATTTGCGCCCAGTCAACGAACTTTTTCACCGGCGGGTCTTCGCCCGCCACCGCCATGCGGTAGGTGATGCGGCTGGCGGGCTGCACCAAACCCGTGGCGGCCAAGTCGGCGCGGTTGACCATTACACGCGGAGAGAAATTCATGAAGCCCGCGCCGCGATCGGGCTCGATGACGATCACCTGGCTGATGCGCAAGGTGGTGTCGCCCAAGAGCAGCGAGTCGCCCATCTTCAGGTTCAGGCCGTCCAGGAGCGCGCCTTCTATCCAGGCTTCGCCCGGTTTCGGCACGGCGCTGGTTTTTGCCTCTACCCCGCCCGGCTCAGGCGCCACGGTGAGTTTGCCGCGCAAGGGGTAACCACTTTCCACCACTTTGAGCGCCACCAGTTTGGAGGCGCCGCCCTGCGCGTCGTTGGCCCGCGCCATTGTTGGGAAGGCCAGCGTGCCGGAAACCGCCAATCCCTGCTCGCGCGCTTTGGCGAGGAACGATGCAGGGGTGGGTTTGTCGCTGGAAATCACGGCATCGCCGCCGAGCAATTGGCGCGCATCGCGCTGCAAGCCGCCTTTGAGGCGGTCGGCGAAGAAACCCACAGCCGTCAGCGCCGCCACCGCGAGCGTGACGGCGAGGATCAAAAGCTTAAGCTCACCCGAGCGGAAATCACGCCAGAGAGTGCGCCAACCTAGGCGCCAAAAAGGAATGTTCATGGTGCGACGTTACCTGAGTGAGGCTTTAAACTCAAAAGATGCGGCGCAAAACCCCAAATTCAACCGGTTGCCCGATCAGCAAACCCTGAAACCGTCGCCTCAAGCGCGCGGCGCTGCGGCCAGTTCGGGCTGGAGCAGCAGGCGCTCCGGCGCGCTGTAACAAAGAAAACGCCGGTTGGTGGCGCGGCCAATCGCACACAGGCCCAGCCGCTGAGCCAACCCGTGGCCCATTTGAGTAATGCCGCTTCGGGAGACAACGATGGGGACGCCCATTTGTGCCGATTTGATGACCATCTCGCTGGTCAAACGGCCGGTGGTGTAGAACACTTGCTCATCGCTTGATCCAGCAATTTCGGGATTCAGCCACATCCAGCCGGCAATCGTATCGAGCGCATTATGGCGGCCCACGTCTTCAACAAAGGTGAGCAATTCTTCGCCGCGAAACAAGGCGCAGGCGTGGACGGAGCCCGCTGACTTGTAGGTGCTTTCTTTGAGGCGGATGGCGTTGACGATGGCATACAACTGCGCCTGCGAAATCTGCGCGGCAGGCAGGCGGATAGTGTCGATTTCGTCCATCAGGCCGCCAAAGACGCTGCCTTGCCCGCAACCGGTGGTGACGACGCGTTTGGCCGTTTTGGCCTCAAGGTCAACAATGCCATGGCGGGTTTTCACGGCAGCGGCACCGACGCTCCAATCGACGGTGATGGATTCGATGTCGGCCGCAGACGCTACCAAGCGCTGGTTGCGCAGGAAGCCCAACACCAGCATTTCCGGGCTGGCGCCGAGTGTCATCAGGGTGACCAGCTCGCGTTTGTCCACATACACCGTTAAGGCGCGTTCAGCGGGGATGGAGACGGCGACAGACTCGCCGAACTCGTTTGTGGCGGTGATGGCGTGCGTGAGGGGTGCTTGGGCCTGCGTCAGGCGCGGCAGACGGGTTGGCGACAAGCCTGCACGGACGAGCGACGGATGATCCGGCGCGTGAATCGATTCGTGAGCCGGTTCGCGAATCGGTTCGGGAATCGGTTCAGGAATAGGCGCGGCCTTAACTGCGTGAACCGGATCGGTCAAGACTTCTTGGCGGGCGCAGCAGGTGCCGCCGCTGCAGGCACCGATGGTGCGGCGGCGGGGGCCGCAGCCGTTGGCGCAGCAGGCGCGCCAGGAACCGCTGGCGTGTAGGCAAACGGGCCAGGGTCAGCACAGGGTGGCGTGGCGGTAGCCGTTTTAGGCGTCTTGCCAGCCGCAGTAGCCGTTTTGAGATAGTTCGCCGCTGATTTTTCCATCGACTTGCACAGCTGGTAACCGTCAACCTTTCCGCTCCAAGCGGTTTTGGCAGCGGCCTCAGCGGCTTTGGCCTTGGCCGCTTCGTCCAACGGGGCGGGCGCCGGCAGCTTGGCCAAGACGCTTTGGGCCGTAAAAACTGTCATGGCTGCAAAGAGAACCAATTTGGCAGAAATCATGCGTGTCATTTTGAATGTCCTCATCTTATCTGTACGTTAAGAGGCCTGAACCGAGCGAGCGGGCGGCACGGGTGGCAAAGTGGCACTGCGTTGTGCCGGAATCTTGCCGGCTTTGACATCGTCAAACCACTCTCCATGGTGCTCCTTGGCCCAGGCCTCGTCCACGTAACCGGTGCGCATGGCGCCATACGCCCCTTGCATGCCCAAAGTGCCGAGGTAAATGTGCCCCATGAACATGGCCATCATCAAGATGGCGGCCACGGCGTGGATCATGTGCGATATTTGCATGGTGCTGCGCTCATAGAGCAGGCTGGGCACCAGTTTGTCGAGCACCAGACCAGAGCCGACGACTGTGAGGCCCAGCAAAAACACGCCCCCCCAAAAGATCACTTTTTCGCCAGCATTGAACCGGTGCGACGGCACCTCTTTGCCAGACATCAAGCCGCCGCCCTTGAGCAACCAGCCCAAGTCGCCCTTGCGTGGGAAGTTGTCTTTGACGAAGGTCAGAATGACAATCACCAGCGACACCGCAAACACCGGCCCGGCAAAGTTGTGCGCGGTCTTGAGCGCGTAAGTGAACCAGCCGAAAAGGGCGCTGCCAATCACTGGTTGGATGAAAAACTTACCGAACGCCATGACCAAGCCGGAAATCGCCAAAATCGAAAACGCAATGGCGTTAGCCCAATGCGCCGAACGCTCAAAGGGGGTGAAGCGTTCGATCTTGCGGCCAGTATCTGGCGCGTGCTGGTTGAAGCTGCCTTTGCGCCAATAAAACAGGGCAATCGCACCAAACACGATCAACACCAACGAGCCGCCGTAGGGAATGATCCAGTTGTTGCGCACTTGGCGCCAGGCTTCACCGGCGTTGGTCAACGGGGCGCCAGGGTATTGGACAAACGGCTGGATCAAGATGCCCGCCTCGGGCGCCTCAGATTTTGGCAAGCTGCTGGTGCCCTGCGCGCCCGCGCCGACGGCCCGCCAGACTGGCGCGTTGTTGCCGGGCTGCACTTTGGCGCGGTCTGCATTGGTTTGTTTGTCGTACCCAGGCTCATTGCTGGCGTCGGGTTTGACTTCAAAGATGTTCTGACTTTGGATGCCGCCCGCAGCCTGGGCCGCTGGCGCAGCGGCAGGTGTGGCGGCGGGCGCTGCACCCGGTGTTGTTGGGCTGGTTTGCGCGTGGCACACGCTCAAACCCAACAAGGCTATTACAAAAGTAGCTTTCAGTGACCGAAACATGCGGGCTCCCCGGTCAGTTGGCTTTGGAATAATCGTTTTGACCGTTTTGCATGCGCGTCTTGAGGTGTTGCTCCCAACTGGCCTTGTCGCCCGGCTTCCAGCCTTGCGCGACAAAAGCACTGCCGGTGCCGGTAAAGGCCGCAGCATCTTTTTTGCTCGCACTGCCCGCGTTGAGGTCTTGCGGCTTGTCGCCACAGGCTGCCAATACCAGCGCTGCAACCACGGCCAGGGAGAGTTTCATCGCCGTGCTCATGATTTGGTGGCAGGTTGTTGCGCAGCAGGCGGCTGCCCAGCTTGCTTGGAACCGTAGGCGGTGCCCCAGCCCCAGACTTCGGCGCCTTTGCCGCGTTTGAGCACGCGGCCACGGAAAATGTCTGCCACTACATCACCGTCGCCAGCCAAAAGCGCTTTGGTGGAACATTGCTCCGCGCAGGCTGGCAACTTGCCTTCGGCCAAGCGGTTGCGGCCATACTTTTCGAACTCGGCCTGGCTGCCGTTAACCTCCGGGCCGCCGGCGCAGAAGGTGCATTTGTCCATCTTGCCGCGAACGCCAAAGGTGCCCTGCGACGGGAACTGCGGCGCGCCGAACGGGCAGGCGTAGGAGCAATAACCGCAACCGATGCACACGTCTTTGTCGTGCAGCACCACACCTTCGTCGGTGCGGTAAAAACAATTGACCGGACACACCGCCATGCAAGGCGCGTCGCTGCAATGCATGCAGGCCACCGAGATGGATTTTTCGCCAGGAACGCCGTCGTTCAAGGTGACCACGCGGCGGCGGTTCACACCCCAAGGAACTTCGTTTTCGTTTTTGCAGGCCGTGACGCAGCCATTGCACTCGATGCAGCGCTCGGCGTCGCAGACAAATTTCATTCTTGCCATGATTTCTCCTGATATGACATTTTTCCGCCGGGCCGCCCCAAGGAAAAAACGGCCCCCTCGGGGGGCAGCGTATTACACGAAGTGAAAAGCGTGGGGGTCATGCTCGTTCGACGTTGCAGATCGTCGTTTTCGACTCTTGCATCATCGTCACCGAGTCGTAACCGTAGGTTGTTGCCGTATTGACGGCCTCGCCGCGAACCACAGGCGCAGCCCCGTTCGGGTAATAGGCCAGCATGTCCTGCCCTTGCCAACGGCCAGAGAAGTGGAATGGCATGAACACCGTATCAGGCCCCACACGTTCGGTCACCAGCGCCTGCACGTTCAGGCGCGCGCCGGTGGGTGACGACACCCAGGCACGCTCGCCGTTGCGAATGCCTTTGGCCGACGCCAACGACGGGTTGATTTCGACGAACATTTCCTGCTGCAACTCGGCCAGCCACGGATTCGAGCGGGTTTCTTCGCCGCCGCCTTCGTATTCGACCAGGCGTCCGGAGGTGAGGACGAGCGGGAATTTCTCATGCACTTTGTCGGCAATGTTCTTCGCCTGAATCGACTTGAACAGAGTTGGCAAGCGCCAAAACGCCTTCCGGTCGTCATGGGTTGGGTACTTGGCCTGCAAGTCAGCGCGGTTGCCGTACAACGGCTCGCGGTGCTGAGGGATGCCGTCAGGGAAGTTCCACACCACGGCGCGCGCTTTGGCGTTGCCAAACGGGTGGCAGCCATGCTCTTTCATCGCCACGCGAATGATGCCGCCCGAAGAATCGTTCTTCCAGTTTTTGCCTTCGGCAGCCACTTTCTCGGCGTCGGTGAGTTCGTCCCACCAGCCGAGTTTCTTCAACAGGATGTGGTCAAACTCCGGGTAACCGGTGGTGATGTCAGCGCCTATGGAATGTGAACCGTCTTCGGCCAACAGATTCACGCCCGCACGTTCCACGCCGAAGTTCGCGCGGAAGTTGCCGCCGCCTTCCATCACGTGTTTGGAGGTGTCGTACAGGTTGGGCGAGCCGGGGTGCTTCAACGCGGCATTGCCATAACATGGCCATGGCAGGCCGAAATAGTCGCCGCCGAGGTCATAGCCGGTTTCTTTGTCTTTGCCGCCTTTGGACTTGAGCGTTTTCACATCGAACACATGCATGTTGCGCATGTGCGCTTTCAGGCGTTCAGGCGTTTGACCGGTGTACCCAATGGTCCAGACAGACGCGTTGATTTCACGCAAGATATCTTCCGGCACGGGCTCGTCGATGCCCTTGACTTTTTGCATCTTGTAGTTCTTGGACAGCTCTTTGCCAAAGCCCAATTTGTCGGCAAACTGCTGCATGATCATGTGGTCGCTGCGGCTCTCCCACAGAGGTTCGATCACTTTTTCGCGCCACTGGATGGAGCGGTTTGATGCGGTCACTGAGCCCGACGTCTCAAACTGCGTGGCCGCAGGCAACAAATACACCGCGCGGTTCGGGTTCAAATCTTCGGCCTTGCCAGGCATGGCTGCCATGGCTGCGGTGGCCGATGGGTAAGGGTCGATTACCACCAGCAAATCGAGCTTGTCCATGGCGCGCTTCATCTCCAAGCCGCGCGTCTGCGAGTTGGGCGCATGGCCCCAGAACACCACAGAACGGAGGTTGGAATCTTGGTCGATCAGCTCATTGTTCTCGAGCACGCCGTCAATCCATCGCGACACCGTCATGCCGGGCTTGCCCATCATGGCTGGGGTGGCGAAACGCCCTTTGATCCATTCGAAATCAACGCCCCAGGTTTTGGCGAAGTGTTTCCATGAACCTTCGACCAGGCCGTAATAACCAGGCAGCGAATCTGGATTCGGGCCAACGTCGGTGGCGCCCTGCACGTTGTCGTGGCCACGGAAAATGTTCGCGCCACCGCCTGATTTGCCGATATTGCCCAGCGCCAATTGCAAGATGCACGAAGCTCGCACCACGGCGTTACCGGTGGTGTGCTGGGTTTGGCCCATGCACCACACGATGGTGCCGGGGCGGCTCTCGTTGAGCATGCTGGCCACTTTGAGCATCTGCGCTTCTTTCACGCCGCAGGCCTCTTCGACCTTCTCGGGTGTCCACTTGGCCAGGATGTCTTCTTTGACTTTGTCCATGCCGAAGACGCGGTCGTTGATGTACTGCTTGTCTTCCCAGCCGTTTTTGAAGATGTGGTATAGCAAACCGAAGAGGAACGGAATGTCGGAGCCCGAGCGAATTCGCACGTATTCGTCTGATTTGGCAGCCGTGCGGGTGTAACGCGGGTCCACCACAATCATCTTGCAGCCAGTTTCCTTGGCGTGCAACATGTGCACCATGCTCACCGGGTGCGCCTCGGCGGCGTTGGAACCGATGTACATCGCCACCTTGGCGTTTTGCATGTCGTTGTAAGAGTTGGTCATCGCACCATAACCCCAGGTGTTGGCGACGCCCGCAACCGTGGTGGAGTGGCAAATGCGCGCCTGGTGGTCGCAGTTGTTGCTGCCCCAGAAGCTGACGAACTTGCGCATCAAATAAGCTTGTTCGTTGTTGTGTTTGGACGAGCCGACCCAATAAATGGAATCGGGCCCGCTGGCTTTGCGCAGCTCCAGCATCCTGGCGGTGATTTCGTTCAGCGCTGTGTCCCAACTGATTCGCTCATATTTGCCGTTCACCAGTTTCATCGGGTAACGCAGGCGGTATTCACCGTGCCCGTGTTCGCGCAATGCCGCGCCCTTGGCGCAGTAGCCGCCCAGGTTGATGGGCGAATCAAACACTGGCTCCTGGCGCACCCAAACGCCGTTCTCAACCACGGCATCAACCGCGCAACCCACCGAGCAGTGGGTGCAGACTGTGCGTTTGACCTCAATCTTGCCGCTGCCAATGGCGACATCGCCCGCAGCGGCCTTGGCTTTTTTCACCAGGGTGAGCTGGGTCGCGGCAATGCCGACTCCCACACCCAACCCGGAGCGGCGTAGAAATGCGCGCCTGTCCATCGTCGGCAGTGCATGCGACAGGCCCTGACGCAGGCGGTGAACGAACGGTGACGATTGGGACGATCCTGACGCCCCGTTCAACGCCACCTCGGTGGCCCCCGACTTCTTGGTCAACAACATGTGAATCTCCTGCGGGAATATTTAGATAAGAGCCGACCGGTAATACTGCTTGACGTGCTCAGAAAGTGTGTACCCGCCGCCTTTGGCTGGCGGCGCTTTGACCTCGGCACCCACAGGAGCCACTGCCTGGATGCCAGGAAGAAATGCAACCGTGGCGGCAACCGCGCCCAAAGTAGTGGCACCGGCAAACAATTTGCGACGCGATACGGGAGAAACAGAGGATGGGGATTGGGAGGATTCGGGCATGGATTGAACTCCTGATTTGGCGCACCTATGAAGTGCATTTCACAACTGCTCCTAATGTAACTTTACCCGTCGGCACCTTGACCTATCGGCACCTCAAACAAGGGTATTTACTTATCTTCTGAGGCCAATGATTTGCAGAAAGCATACAGACCGGATTACTGATTTTCAAACCAGCATGTCAAAACCCTGCATCTCGACATGGACAAAGGCACTTGTGAACCTCGCCAGTGCAGCATAAAACACCGCTTTGGGATGCGCCCCAATGGCATCACACATCAACAGCAGCCACGGCTGGACATGGTCGCCGAAAAACTGACGTTGCTGAGTGAGGTTGGCCACCGTCACGTCGTCGCCAGCGATCAGGTAACGCATGACTTCCATCAGGTAGGCCACGTGGTCTTCGGTGTCGCTCATGGCATCGTCGCGCGCCAGGCCGAGTGTCGCCAGATCGCCGCGCAATGCGGCCAGAGGTTTTTCATTGAGAAAACCGCTTAAATAATGTGAGCCGAACAAATAAACGTCGGGCTTGCCCATGCCGCCGAACAGGGTGTTGTACTCGCGCGCAATGGCGGCATCATCCAGCACCCGTGAGGCCTCGACCAGCGCCTCCCACGGGGCTTGCAAAAAGCCGCCGGGCGCAGGCGCCACTGTCGCCGCGACGCGAAGCTGTGCCATCAGTTCTGCCGTAGGCGGGGCGTAATACAAGGCCGCCAGCAGGCCGTAAATCTCGGCGCGGGCGGTTTCTTCGTCCAGCGTGGAGGTGCTGGGCGGCGCTATTGAACTCATAGGGGCTGAACTCATCGGGATTGAACTCATCGGGCTGGTTTCATAAATCGGTGATCTTCACTTCATTGGTGGCCGAATAAATATCGATCACCCGGCAGTCGCCGCACATCTTGAGCCGCTCCAGCGCGTCGCCCTGGAACATGGAATGCCCCGCCAGCTTGCCCAACATGCCTTCAATTGCCTTCAAGGTGCCAAACGGTTTGCTGCAGCGCACACATGAATACGGTTGGGCTTCGTTCAGAACACGAGGCTCTTTGCGCTCGGGCCGCAGCGACAAACGCGGTTTCAGTTCGATCGCGTTTTCAGGGCAAGTCGTGGCGCATAAGCCGCACTGCACACAGTTTTTCTCGATGAACTTGAGCTGCGGCATCAGCGCGTTGTCTTGCAAGGCGCTGGCCGGGCAGGCGCTGACGCAGCTCAGGCACAGGGTGCAGGTGTCTTTGTTGATTTGGAGTGTGCCGAAGGGCGAAGCTGCTGCTGCGCCCGCGCCTACACCCAGACCCGTAAAGGTGATTTCATCCGGTCGGTTTACCGCTGTAAGGGGCGTTTGCTCCACCAGATGATCCAGCGCCAATTCAAGCGTCGCACGTTTGTCTGCCTGCACCGCGAACCCTGCGGCCTTGCCAACAGATTGCGCTGCTGGCATTTGCAAAGCGGCATCGAGCGCCACCAGATCTACGGGCCGATCAGCGCCGCCTTTTGCTTGAATGATGGCGAAATGGCTGCCGGAATAACCCAAGCCGGTCAAGATGGCTTGCGCCACGTCCATTTGGCCGCGCACCGCCTCACGGTATTGCGGCGCTTCTTCCTCGGTCATCAACACCCAGACTTGCGATGCGCCATAAGCAATCGCCGTGAGCCAAACGTCCAGCCCGGTGGAGGCCGTGTGCCACAGCGGCAGCGGCAATACGCGGGCCGGGACGCCGTTGATCGGAGTGGTCCCACGCTGGCCTGCCCGGCGCTGGGTTTGCGCACGCCGCCCCAAGTCGTTCACCACTCGGCTGCCGGCCTCCTGGCTGTGCAGCAGCAGGGCGGCATTTTTTCCACCTGCCCGCGTGTAAGTGCTCAACACGGTCTTCAATTTCACACCCTGGTGGCTGGCGCGCGGGTAGGCAAAGGTCAACGCGCCGCTCGGGCACACGGTGGTGCAGGCGCCGCAGCCGACACACAGGTTGGGGTTCACCTTGATCTGCTGTCGCGTGACGTCGCTGCTGATGGCCTCTGCCGAACACACGTCAATACAGGCGTTGCAGCCGGTTTTTTTGTTGCGGGTGTGGGCGCAGATTTTTTGCTTGTAATTGAAAAACTTGGGCTTTTCGAACTCGCCCACCAATTCGCGCAGCTTGAACAGCGTTTGCGTCTCTGACAGACCCTGTGTCGAACCAAGCGACTGCGTGGCCAACTGAAAATAACCTTGTGGCGGCGCGTGCTGCGTGAAAAACGCGCCCAACTTGGCATTTGGCGTGGCATCGCGCAAATCCAGCACCAGATCAAAAGTTTCGCTCTCGCTGCTGGCCTTGCGCGAGAAGTCAATCGCCCCGGCCACCGTGCAAACCTTGACGCAGTCTCGGCTGGATTTGCACAAGGCACTGTCAATTTGGTAGTCCAAGCCAATCGCGCCTTCGGGGCACACACTCAGGCAGGCGTTGCAGCGTGTGCATAAATCGAGGTCAATCGGGTTGTTGCGCGTCCAGCCCAGCTCGAACGCGCCGAGCCAGCCGTTCAAGCTGTCGATTTGGCCTGTGAGCACCGGGTAACGCCGCTCCTGCGCGCCGCCCCAGCGCCCTGGCCCATTGGCAAAAATGGTCACATCCAGGACATCGTCTACCAGCGACGCCAATTGCTCGGCCCGATCCAGCGGCCCGATGATCAACAGCCGACCTGCACTTTTGTAGGTGACTGTCGGCACCGGCTCTGGCTCCGGCAAATGCGCCATCGCCAGCAGTGCGGCGATTTTCGGCATGGCTTTGGCAGCGTCTTTGCTCCAGCCGCCGGTTTCGCGGATGTTGACGAATTTGATCGGCCGCTCGGCCAGGCTGGGAACACCTTCGGTTTGGCTCGCCAGTTCGTTGAACAGGCGAATCTCCTGGGTGCACGCAACAACCAATTCTTCACCCGACTTGGCGGCTTGCTGAAACGCCCCAGCATCGCGCCGGCACAGGGTGGTGTGCAGTGTCAGTTCTTCATGCAGTGCCTCGCCCAACACCCTGGGGTTCAGGGGCATGGTCTGGTTGCAGTCGCAGATCAGTGTCGTCATTTTTTTCCGGGGGTTCCAGGGTGAGGGGAGACTGTGCCACGACTTGGGCAGCAGGGGTATTGGGTGCTTCCCGCGTCACTTCAGGCGCGGGCGACAGTGAAGGCGCCGAAGGCACAGCAGCAGCCGCTCGCGCCTTGTCGTCTTCGTCTTCTTCAAACAGATTCAAGAATTTGGCGCTGACCATTTTGCGCAGCATCGACTCGGGCAGTGGGTCGGGCAGCGAATAGTCGTCAATGTAGGTGTCCATGCGGTCCATCACGTTGAAGTGCGGGTCGGCAAAGAGCTGTTTCATGGCGGCGTTTTTGACATCGGGCGTCACGCCCTGGGCCATGAACGGTTTGAAGTCAGACTCGGGCGTGAGCGCTTGCGCCTCTTCGAGCGTGGGCAGTTTGACGGGCGAGGGCTCGCATGCGGTGGGCTGCGCTGCTGGAACCTGGCCTGTGGGCGGCGGCACCGCCTTGGAGGCCGCTTCCGGCTCCGCCAGCGGTTTGCCGGCGCGCTCGTCCTGTTTGCGCTTGGACCAGCGGCTGAAGAAGTTGTCGCCCGAATCAGCGCTCATGGCGAACCCTCATTTTTGACCGCCCGCGCCGGGGATCATGCCGCCAGTCTTGGTCGAGGTGCTGACGGATGCCGGGTTGCCAAAACGGTCTGCCAATGGCCGAAAACTCTCGGGCCGCTTGCGGCGCTTCAACTCGGCCACGTGGTTGTCGTCCACAAATGCGCTCAACCATTCAACGATGTCTGGCGGCGCGGGCACCTGCTCGACCATCTCCTGGGCATCCAGCCAGCGCCCGGCTTCGTGGTAACTCAGGGTGACGATTTGCGGCCTGGGCATGGGTTCATCTGCGACAGTCGCCTCTTCCTCCATGCGCCAGAACACAAACCAGCAAGGGTGGTCGGTGGTGGCATTCAGGTAATACCCTTCAGCCTCGTCCTTGAACAGCTCAACCTTGAAGCCGGGGTGCAGCCAACGCTCTTCGTTCTCATTTTTGAGGAGCAACCGGGGCTCGGCGCCCGCCGCCAGCTCCCCCGTCAACACCTCGGCCAACACCCAGCGCCAGGTCTGCCAGCGGCTCGCGCGCCCCAACACGCGCTCCTTGCGCATGACGACGGCGACATCAACACTGGGGCGGGGTTCATTCATAGGGGGTCAGATGGTAGCGGCTATGTTGCACCTGCCAACCGCAGGGTCGAGGTGAATTGGAAAACAAGTTTGAAATATATAAATACAAAAATTTTGTAGAGGATTTATCGAATCCAAGTCACGTATTTATTATATTAAATGCTATAAAAATATTACTATAATGACTATATTTTATACTATTTATCTCCTTAAAACAGCAAATTCAGCAAATTCCCAGGAGCGCATTCCCAAGAGCAATGTGTAACCCTCGCGCTCTTTTTCGGACAATTTCTGGTCGGCCAGGTGCTGCTGCGCAAAATCTTGCGCCACGCGCTGCATGCGCTCCAGAAAAGACGTGGCCAGGCTGCGCGAAATCGAGCCGTGCACCAGCAGCAGCCCTTCACCGGGCTGGTCGAACCCGCCGGAGAAATAGTCCAACACCGCGTTTTCCCGAAAATACTCCATCACTGGCCCGTGCGGCCGCCAGCGGAAGGCTTTGGCCAGTTTCAGCCGATAACGGTTCAAAGGGCGCAGCTCGATGATGCCAATGCGATCCAGCTGCGCCAAGTATTTAAAGCCCTCGGCCTGGCTCAGCCGGTAACTCGCCACAATTTGCTCCAGCGTCCATTGGCTCAGAACGCAAATGGCCACCAAGAGCAGCTTTTTGTCGGCCACTACGGCGCGCTCCTGGTCTTGCGTGAGTTGCGCCAGTAAGGGCTGGGCGTCCACCACCTGGCGCGCCAAGTCGGCAAAATCGAGCCTTAAGGCCCGACAGATTTCGTCAATGCGCGAAAGCGACATATCGCCCTTGGACAACATGCGTTTCACGCTGGACTCGGCCATGCCCAGGGCCAAGGCCAGGTCGGCGTAGGTCATCTGGGCGGCTTTGAGTTCTTTTTTGAGGGCGATAACGAGGTCGGTGGTGGTGCTCATGGGTATTGATTGTCGATACCTTTCGTACATTTTGGCAATCTTGTCGCTTATTTTGATGCGAAAACCGCGCCTTGAATCAGACACTGAAGCCTCATTCACTTCAGGAGTCATTGTGAAATCAATCAAAGCCGGTTCCACCCACCGCGAAACCCTGCTGGCTGCAGCGGCAGGCCTGGCGCTTTTGCTCGCCTGCTTCGGCCCCCACGTGGCGCAACACGCCCATTACCACGCGTTTGCCGACCAACGCGCACTGTTTGGCGTGCCGTATGCCATGGACGTGTTGAGCAACCTGCCGTTCGCCCTGGCTGGCGTCATCGGCCTTGCCGCTTGGTTTAGCGCTGGCCGCGCCCCCGTGCGTCATCCCCTGCGCAATCCCTTGCGCAATCCCTTGCACAACCCAGACCCAACGCGCCACTTCGCCGCCTTGTTCTTCGCGGGCCTGATCGTGACAGCCCTGGGCTCGACTTATTACCACCTGAATCCGAGCGACAGCAGTCTGGCCATAGACCGCTTCGGCATGGTGGCCAGTTTCGCTGGCATGTTGGGCCTGGCCGCCGCCCAGCGCGTGAGCTTGCGTGCTGGTTTGGCGACGGTGCTGGCGGTGTTGCTGATGGGGCCCAGCGCAGTCGCCGTCTGGGCCGAGACCGGCAATTTGTTGCCGTGGGCGGTTCTGCAAGGCGGCGGCATGGTGATGCTGGTGGTGCTGGCGATGAGTCGCCCGGTCGCGCAAACTTCCGCAGTTGCATTGCCCTGCACAACCGTCGCCCTTCTGCCCGTGGTGCTGGTCTACACCCTGGCCAAGTTTCTGGAACTGGCCGACCAGCCCATCCTCGAGCTGACCCACCAATTGGTTTCTGGCCACAGCCTCAAACATGCCGTGGCAGGGTTGGCCGCATGGCCGGTGATTCGCTTCATGCACAATCAAAACAAAGCGCCTGAACCCAAAAGAGAGCGCTTGAAAGACCGCTTGTCCAGTGCCGTCAGGACATGGGCCTGAATCGGCCTGACATCAACAACACCGGCAGGAAGACACACTCGCCCATGAACACCCAAACCCAAACCGCGCGACCAGCCGAGGCCCTGCAGGGCGCCGCTGCGCAGACACAAGACCACCCCAACCAATTCGCCCTCTTGAAACAACGCCGTTTTGCGCCTTTTTTCTGGACGCAATTCTCCGGCGCGGCAAACGACAACCTCTTCAAATTCGCCTTCACCGTCATGGTCACCTACCAGCTCAGCATCAGCTGGTTGCCGCCTGCCATGGCCGGCCTGGTGATTGGCGCCTTGTTCATCCTGCCCTACCTGCTTTTCAGCGCCACCAGCGGGCAACTGGCCGACAAATACGAGAAGACGCGCTTGATCCAGCTCGTTAAGAGCCTGGAGATCGGCATCATGTTGCTGGCGGCTTACGGCTTTGTCGATGCCAACGTGCCCGTGCTCTTGGCCTGCACCTTCTTGATGGGCCTGCACTCCACGCTGTTTGGCCCGGTGAAGTTCGCCTACATGCCGCAGGTGTTGTCTGAGAAAGAACTCACCGGCGGCAACGGCATGGTCGAAATGGGCACCTTTGTTGCCATCTTGCTCGGCAACATCGCCGGTGGCCTGCTGGTGGCCATCCCCGGCACCGGCCCGCGCGACGTGGCCATTGCCTGCGTGGCCGTTGCCATTCTTGGCCGCTTCGCCTCGCACCGCATCCCCAAGTTGCCCGCCACCGACCCGAGCCTGGTGATCAACTGGAACCCGTTCACCGAGACCTGGCGCAACCTGAAACTCGCCCATGGCGACATCGTCGTGTTCCGCTCGCTTTTGGGCATCAGCTGGATGTGGTTCTTCGGCGCGGTGTTTTTGAGCCAGTTCCCGAGCCTGGCCAAAGAAGTGCTGCACGGCAACGAACGTGTCGCCTCACTGCTGCTGGTGGTGTTCTCCATCGGCATCGCCACCGGCTCGCTCCTGTGCGAAACCCTGAGCCGGCGCCATGTCGAAATCGGCCTGGTGCCCTTGGGCGCCATCGGCATGAGCGTGTTTTCCATTGACCTTTATTTCGCCTCGCGCGGCCTGCCCGCCTCGGAAATCATGGGCATTGCCGCCTTCCTGGCCAATCCGGCGCATTGGCGCGTGTTGGCTGATTTGATGCTCTTAAGCCTGTTCGCCGGCCTGTATAGCGTGCCCATGTACGCGCTCATCCAACTGCGCAGCCAGCCTTCGCACCGCGCCCGCATCATCGCCGCCAACAACATCTTGAACGCGCTGTTCATGATCGCCAGCTCGGTCATCGCCGGCGCCCTGCTCGGTGCGGGTTACACCATTCCGCAAATCTTCCTCATCACCGGCATTGCCAACGCGCTGGTGGCCACCTACATCTTCCTGATGGTGCCGGAGTATTTGTTGCGCTTCGTCGCTTGGGTGATGACGCACTTCATCTACCGCTTCAAGGTCACAGGTGAACACCACCTGCCTGTCAAAGGCGCAGCCATCCTGGTGTGCAACCACGTGAGTTATGTGGACGCGGTGCTGATGATGGCCGCCAGCCCGCGCCCCATCGTCTTCATGATGGACCACCAAATCTTCAAAGTGCCGGTGCTCGGCTGGCTGTTCAAGCTCGCCAAGGCGATCCCCGTCACCTCCAAAGCCGACAACCCCGCTGTCTATGAAGCTGCCTTCACCGCCGCTGTCAAGGTGCTCAAAGAAGGCGACCTGTTGGCCATCTTCCCCGAAGGCGGGCTCACCAAAGACGGCGAACTGCAAGAGTTCAAGGCCGGCATCATGAAGCTGCTGGAGCGCGCCGGCCTGGAAGGCCTGACTGGCGACCAAGCCGTGCCGGTGATCCCCATGGCGCTCACCAACCTCTGGGGCTCGTTCTTCAGCCGCGCGGAGAACGGCAATGCCATGGTGAAACCGTTTCGCCGGGGGGTGTTCAACCGGGTGGGGTTGAATGTGGGGGAGGCGTTGCCGAGCGCCCTAGCTTCGCCGCAGGTTTTGCAAGCGCGGGTGACTGAGTTGCTGGCCCGTTAGCCTGCCTACCTTTTGAACGCAGGCAACGCCCCCGCCTTTGAACTGCTGTCAAGCTGGCGGCGGCGCGGGCGGCTTTGCAGATGCTGCCATCGAACCCGCAGGCCTTGGAGTCAGCCCACGCCTTCATGGCGCGGGTGGCCAAGTTCGATGTGGGTCTGTGTCCGTGTTGCAGGCTGGGGCGCTTGCGGGTGACAGCAGTGCTCGCCAGCCTTGGGCGATTGCCAGCGCCAACACGGGCGCTTGTGCCCGAATGCCGGGGGCCGCCGTGACTGCCAGGCGCCGGGACTCAAATAAGGAGCATTTGACAGGGCCATTTGACGTGGGCCAGGGGGGGGGTTCGTGCCCGGCAGCGCTGTTGGCAGGCTTTGTTCGCCCGGGGGCGTGCTGCGCACCCATTGGCCCAGCAGATTGGTGCGCAGTTGGCTGGGCAAATCTACACACGGAACAAATCTACCGTCATAATTTGCGCATGACCCTGCGCGCGAAGCTTACAAGCCCCTTTGGCCCCAACCCGTTCGCCTTCGGGGCGGCGCTTCAGTCCAACAAGGTTTATCCGCCGCGTTTGAGT
>JANOYE010000230.1:0-23583 GCA_031428695.1 Rhodoferax sp.
ACCACCTGATTTTTTCCCAGCTTTTTGGCACGGTACATGGCGGCGTCGGCCCGGTCAACGGCCTCCAAGCCGGTTTCATCGGTGGCCAATTGCGCCACCCCGGCGCTGAAGGTCACGGGCACCGGCCCGTCGGCATTGAAAAACGGCCGCGCGGCCAACTCCCTGCGCAGCCGGTTCAGCGCGTCCTGGCCGCGCTCTTGCGAGGTATCTGGCAGCAGCAGCACAAACTCCTCCCCGCCGTAACGCGCGATGGTGTCTTGCGGGCGCAGGACTTCGCGCGCCACCACCGCCAAGTGGCGCAGCGCGGCGTCACCGGCCGCATGGCCCAGGGTGTCGTTGAGGCGTTTGAAATCGTCGATGTCGAGCATCGCGATAGACAAGGCGGTGCCGGTGCGATGCACTTTGGAGACTTCGCGGCGCAGAGATTCGTCCATGCCACGGCGGTTCAGCGCACCGGTGAGCGGGTCATGCCGCGCCAGCACGGTCAGGCGGTCCAGCTCGGCGTGCAGCCGCCCGATCTGCTGGTCGGTGTTGTGCACCCTCTCCTGCATGCCGCTCAGCTCCTCGTGCACGCCCAAGCTGTCACGCGCCATCGTCTTGGTGGCGCGCAGCAGGTCTTGCAGCAGCCGGTCTACTTCCTCCAAGTCAACGGCGCCGGCCATTTTCACAGCGCTTCTTTCCAGCTTGCCCTGGTACTTGCCGCTGACTTCGGTCGCTTGGCGCAGGCGCCCCATGAAGGTCGTCAGCAGCTCGTGCAGCTGCGCCTCGGAGGGAACGAACTCTTCTTCTGCCGGACTGTCGGCCATAGGGGTGCTCCTGTTGGCCGCCGATGTGTCTGTTACTTCGACGGGTTGAGTGCCACGATGTTACGACTTTGTTACAAGCCAGCAAAGCGCAGCAGCTCAGCCACAGTCGCTTTGGGGTCTTCCTCGTGCGGCAAGTGCCCCAGCGCCTCGAACGTCACCAGCTTGGCGCCTGCAATGTCGCGTGCGAACCAGTGCGCGTTTTCGAGTGGAATCAGCCGGTCTTGCCCGCCCCAAAGGATCAATGTGGGCATCTTGAGCGTCTTGATCTGCGCCACGTCGCCGGCCAGCATCTGGTCCATCCGATAGGCCAGCGCCGCCCGATTGCCCGCACGCAATGTCAACTCGTAATAACGGTCTACCAGCGCGGGCGTGACCAGCGCCGGGTTGCCGTAGACGTTTTCAATGCTGCTCTTGACCACACCGCGCGGCAGCGTGAACTCCATCACCCGGCGCAGCCCCGGGATGCGCGCCAGCCGAAAACCAATCGGCACCGACGCGGGTTTGAACGCGTAGCCGCCCGCGTCCACCAGCACCAGTGCGCTCACCCGCGTGGGCGCCGCCACGGCGGTGGCCCAGGCGATCTGCCCGCCCAGCGAGTTGCCAGCCAGCGCGAAGCGTTGCACACCGAGTTTGTCCATCACCGCAATGACGAACTTCACATAACCGTCAATCGAATAGTCGTTCTGGGGATGCGGCCCCGTCAAGCCAAA
The DNA here is from genome assembly GCA_031428695.1 of Rhodoferax sp. GTDB lineage: Bacteria > Pseudomonadota > Gammaproteobacteria > Burkholderiales > Burkholderiaceae_C > JANYCG01. The sequence goes on from JANOYE010000230.1 coordinate 1,517, forward strand.
GGCCGGCAAATCAAACCGGATGACGCGGCGGGTTTTAGACAGCTCGGCCGCCCAGCCGTCCCAGGTGTGCAAACTGGCCGAGGTGCCGTGCAGGAGGACGATCGGGACGGCATCATCTCGCGGCCCCTCATCGCGCACATGCACTTGCATGCCCGCTGCCTTGACAAACTGCGATGGCGCCTGCGCCCAGCGTGTTTTGAGCGACTCAAGCGAGCGGTCTGGCGCCCAGGTGGCAATCACGCCCGCAACCGCGAAGACGACGATGGCGACAATGGCGACGAGCAACAGTTTGAGGATGAAACGCAGGGCGAACGTCATGGCGGGGTTTTTGATTTGCTACTTTTTTAGTAGCTTCTTACGCACATTTTACGTGACCCAGAGCCCCAATTGGGCTTACATCCACCTACCCCATCACCAAACGCAGGTGTGTGATCTCCGAAGGCACGCCAAACCGCTTGGGCGGGCCCCAATAACCGGTGCCGCTGTTGGTGTAGACCCACAGGTCTTTCAGTTTGTTGAGCCCGGCGGTGAAGGGCTGCTGGTACTTCACAAAATGCATCCACGGCCAAAACTGCCCGCCGTGGGTGTGGCCGGAGAGCAGCAAGTCAAAACCCGCATCTGCCGCCGCTTGGGCGCTGCGCGGCTGGTGCGCCAGCAACAGGCGCATCGCCGCATTCACAGGCGCGTTGGCCATGGCGGCGGTCGGGCTGCTGCGGTGCGTTTCATCAAAATGGTGGGCGCTGAAATCGGCCACACCGGCCACCACCATCGGCACGGTGCCTTTGCGCCGTGGCAGCGCGGCACTGTCTGCCTGGTGGCCGCTGTCATGGTGCAGCACCACGTGTTCGTTCATCAGCACCGTCACACCCAGGCGGCGCAGCTCGGTGATCCACGCATGCGCGCCCGAGTAGTACTCGTGGTTGCCGGTCACAAAAAACGTGCCGTGGGTGGAGGTGAGCTGCGACAGCGGCGCCACATGGCGCTGCAAATCGGCGACTTTGCCATCGACCAAGTCACCGGTGATGGCCACCATGTCTGCGCCCAGCCCGTTCACCCGCGCCACGATGCGCGCCAGGTAGCTGTGGCGAATCGTCGGCCCCACGTGGATGTCTGAGATCTGCGCCACGGTAAAGCCGTGCAGGGCGGCGGGCAGGCCAGCAATCGGCACATCGATCCGCACCACGCGCGCGGTGCGCCGAGCGTTCCAGAAACCCAGCACCGTGGCCAGCAGGCCCAACACAGGCACGGCCACCGCGCTCCAAACCTGGATAGCCTCCAGCACCGACAGATCGACACCCGCCAACTCAGCCAGCCAGGTCGTGCCCAGCGCCAGTACCAGCAGCGCATCACGCAAGAGCGTGAGCACAAACAGCGAGGAAAACAAACCCATGCTCAAGAGCCCCAGCCAAGTCAGCGCCACCGCAACCCGCCCACGAGACACCCTCCCTGCCATCAAGCCAAGCGGCATCAGCAGCGCCGAGGCCGCCAGCAGTGCACAAAAGAGCGCTCCCCCCAGCGGAAAAGGCGCTAAACCGGCTAGCGTCGGCGCCACGCGCCAGCCCACCCAGGCATGCAGCAACACAGAGATCAGGAACAGCGGGGCAATGGCCATATCAAGCAGTCAGAGGGGAACAGCCGCTGTAGATGGAGGGTGCGGGCGCACATTCAAGGGCCCGAAGGCAAATCCGAGCCGGTTTAGAGTCGCCTACCGACGCTACTATTTTAGTAGCATAATATGCTTATTATTCGTGACTTAGAGGCCAAAAAAGTCACAAATATAGCGGCTGGCAGGGAATAATTAATACCCGTGTTAACATTACCAACTCACATCTTCCCCGCAACCGCCTGCACCGCTGCGAACACCCGCAGAAAATTGCCGCCGATCAGCTTGGCCACCTCAGGCTCTTGCATGCCGCGCTTTTGCAGCCCCGCCACAAACAGCGGCAGGTTGAGGTAAGTGTCAAACACCGGTTTGTAGTTGGCGTCCATGTCGGTGCCCAGGCAGACATGGTCAATTCCCACGTGTTCCACCAACTCCAGCGTGCGGTCGATGTAGCCTTTGAGGTCGACGAGGCCAAGGCCGGAAGGCCAGGCGCCCAACACGCCGCCGCCAGTTTGCGCCACGGCTTTGGCGAGGTCTTTGGAGATAAAGCGCGGGTGGCGCAGCTTCTCAGTGTGGATGTGCACGTGGGACGCCATCACCGGCTGGCTGGAAGCTTCGATGGCCCCCATCGCCGTGGGCTCAGAGGCGTGGGCCACGTCCACCAGCATGCCCGCGGCGTTCATGGCTTTGACCACGGCCACACCTGCCGCCGTAAGTTTGCCGTGCAGCGGCGCGCCGGTGATGATGTCGCCCAGCTCGTTGTTGCGGTAATGCATGAGGGTGATGGAGCGCACGCCGTCGGCATGGGCTTCGGCCACCCGCTCAGCTTTGCCTTCGAGAAAGTCGCCGCCTTCCACGGTGAGCAGAGCACCCGCCTTGCCTGCGGCCCGTGCAGCCGCAAAATCCGCCGCCTGCTTGACCGGATAGACCTGGCCGCGCTGCGCCAGCGCATTGTGGTTGCCGATCTGCCGTTTGTAGCTGGCCCAGGCTTCGCCGGGTTCAAATGCGCGCCGCACGGCGAGGCCTTCGCCCTGCAGGCCCAGCACCTGAAAGTCGGCCACCGCAGCAAATGCGGCACCCGTCAAACCGCCGGTTTTCATGGTGTCCAGCGTGCGTTGTTCGAAGCTGCCCAACTGCGCGTACACCCACACCAGGCCCGAGAGGTTCTCAGCGCCTTTCACAAAGGTGCGTCCCGGGTGCGCATGCGCATCGATGGAAATGTGCCGCGACAGCAGCGCCCGCGCGCGCGCCAACTCATCGGAGGTGACCTCAAAACCGATGGGCGCCGGCAGCGGGTGTTTGATCAGGTACCCGCCGACACCCACCGCTGCAGCGGCGACGCCGCCCGTGGCAAGCAAGAGTCGGCGGGTGAGGTTGGACATGGTGGCCGCTTGGTGTCGGCGAACCTAAACGTCGATGTTGCCCGCCCGCAGCGCATTCGTCTCAATAAACTCTCGGCGGGGCTCCACCTCGTCGCCCATCAGCATGGTGAAGACGCGGTCGGCTTCGATGGCGTCGTCAATCTGCACGCGCAGCAGGCGGCGCACGGTCGGGTCCATGGTGGTTTCCCAAAGCTGGGCCGGGTTCATCTCGCCCAGGCCTTTGTAACGCTGGCGCGCGGTGGCGCCTTCGGCCTGGGTGATGAGCCAAGCCATGGCTTCGCGGAAGTCGCTGACCTTGTGTTCCTTCTGCCGCTCGCCCTCGCCGCGCATGACTTTCGCGCCTTCGCCCAAGAGGCCGCGGAAGGTGTTGGCCGCTTCGGCCAGCGCGGCGTAATCAGCGCCATGCACAAAGTCTTGTGTGAGCACGCTGCTTTTCACGTTGCCGTGGTGGCGGCGGCTGATGCGCAGAATGGGTTTGTCGTTGCGCACGTCAAACTCACCGGCCACTTCAGAGCCGCTGCCCAACTCACGCAGCTTGGCTTGCAGGGCCACGGCGGAGGCTTCGGCTTCGGCGACGGTGTCCAAGCTTAACGACACGCCGTCGGCAATCGCACGCAGAGCCTCGGCATCCATGAAGTTTTGCAGGCGGGCGATCACGGCCTGGGCGATCTGGTGTTTGCGCGCCAGCTCGGCCAAGGTGTCGCCGCTGATGGTGGTGCCATGGTCACCCCCCGTGAACACAGCGGCGCTGACCAGGGCGATGCGCAACAGGAAGGTGTCCAGCGCGCTGGCGTCTTTCAAATACAGCTCTTCTTTGCCGGCTTTGACTTTGTACAAGGGCGGCTGGGCGATGTAGATGTGGCCGCGCTCGACCAGCTCGGGCATTTGCCGGTAGAAGAACGTGAGCAGCAAGGTGCGAATGTGGGCGCCGTCCACGTCGGCATCCGTCATGATGATGATGCGGTGGTAACGCAGCTTGGCAACGTTGAAGTCGTCATTGCCAGTGGCACCGCCGGCCTTGCCGATGCCCGTGCCCAAAGCCGTGATGAGCGTCAAGATTTCATTGCTGGTCAAGAGCTTTTCATAACGCGCTTTTTCCACGTTCAAAATCTTGCCGCGCAGGGGCAAAATCGCCTGGAATTTGCGGTCGCGGCCTTGTTTGGCGGAGCCGCCAGCGGAGTCGCCCTCGACGATGTAAATCTCGCACATCGCCGGGTCTTTTTCCTGGCAGTCGGCCAGTTTGCCGGGCAGGCCCATGCCGTCCAGCACACCCTTGCGGCGCGTCATGTCACGGGCTTTGCGGGCGGCCTCGCGGGCGCGGGCGGCTTCGATGATTTTGCCGACGATGATCTTCGCGTCGTTCGGGCGCTCTTGCAGGTAGTCAAACAGCAACTTGCTGACGATGTCTTCAACCGGGCCGCACACTTCGCTGCTGACAAGTTTGTCTTTGGTCTGGCTGCTGAATTTGGGCTCGGGAACTTTGACGCTCAACACGCAGGTGAGGCCTTCACGCATGTCGTCGCCCGTCACCTCCACCTTGGCTTTTTTGGCGACTTCCGAGTCGTCAATGTATTTGTTGATGACACGTGTCATGGCGGCGCGCAGGCCGGTGAGGTGGGTGCCGCCGTCGCGCTGCGGGATGTTGTTGGTGAAACACAGCACTTGCTCGTTGTAGCCGCTGTTCCACTGCATCGCCACTTCCACGCCGACGTTGGTTCGTTCACCGGAGGGACCGGCGATCCCGTCGCTCTGGCGGTCGCCCATGGCGTGGAAGGTGTTGGGGTGCAACACGGTTTTGCCTTTGTTGATGAAGTTGACAAACCCCTGCACGCCGCCGGCGCCAGCAAAGTCGTCTTCTTTGCCGGTGCGTTCGTCTTTGAGGCGGATGCGCACGCCGTTGTTCAAGAAAGAAAGTTCACGCAGGCGTTTGGCCAGGATGTCGTAATGGAACTCATTGTTTTGCTGGAAGGTCTCCGTGTCCGGCAGGAAGTGAACTTCAGTGCCTCGTTTTTCCGTCTCGCCAATCACCTTCATGGGAGACACGTCAACACCGCCCACTGTTTCGACAATGCGGTTTTGCACAAAGCCGCGGCTGAATTCCAGCACATGCACCTTGCCGTCGCGCCGAATGGTCAGGCGCAACATTTTGGAGAGCGCATTCACGCAGCTCACACCGACGCCATGCAAGCCGCCCGAAACCTTGTAGCTGTTCTGGTTGAACTTGCCTCCGGCATGCAGCTCAGTCAGCGCGATTTCAGCGGCCGAGCGTTTGGGCTCGTGTTTGTCGTCCATCTTCACGCCGGTGGGAATGCCGCGGCCGTTGTCGACCACACTGATGGAGTTGTCAGGGTGGATAGTGACCAGAATGTCGTCGCAATGGCCGGCCAGCGATTCGTCAATCGAATTGTCAACCACCTCAAAAACCAGGTGGTGCAGACCGGTGCCGTCGGACGTATCACCGATGTACATGCCGGGGCGTTTGCGCACCGCTTCCAGGCCTTCGAGGATCTGGATCGAGCCTTCACCATAAGCCTCGGTGGCACCGGCCTGGTTGGTGTCGATGGTGGGCTGAAAGTTGGAGCTATCGGCCGTGTTTTCGCCCGTATGGATGCCCTCAGGCGTGGTTGCGGAGGTCTTGGGGGAAGCAGGCACTGGCTTTTTGTCGTCGGTCATGGATCACTTAATTTACGATTATTCAAACTCTTGAATGACCAAACCCCCGACGGCTCGGGGGTTTGTGACTAAGAATTAACTACAAAACAAGCGGCGTTAAATGCGCATCGGCATCACCACGTATTTGAACGTGGCGTTGTCGGGAATGGTCATCAAGGCCGAGCTGTTGGAGTCAGACAATTCAATCCGCACCATCTCTTGTGTCATGTTCGCCAAGGCGTCGATCAGGTAGGTGACGTTAAAACCGATCTCGATGCTGTCGCCGCCGTAGTCGATGTCCAACTCGTCGATAGCCTCTTCTTGTTCGGCATTGTTGGAGGCGACTTTGAGCGTGCCGGGGTCGATGTTGAGGCGCACACCTTTGAACTTGTCGCTGGTGAGAATGGCTGTGCGCTGCAACGACGCCAGCAGTGCCACTCGGCCCAGCGTGATGATGTTTTTGTGGTTCTTCGGGATGACGCGGTTGTAATCCGGGAACTTGCCTTCGACCAGTTTGGTGACGAACTCCATGCCGCCAAAACTGAACTTGGCCTGGTTGTTGGCGAATTGCATTTCAATCGCGCCTTCCGCGTCGCTGAGCAAGCGCTGCATTTCGATCACGGTTTTACGCGGCAAGATCACCTCTTGGCGCGGCACCTCCACGTCGAGTGTGGCCGAGGCAAAGGCCAAACGGTGGCCGTCGGTGGCGACCAAGCTGAGCTGTTTGCCTTCGGCGACAAACAGAATGCCGTTGAGGTAATACCGGATGTCGTGCACCGCCATCGCGAATGAGACCTGGCTGAGCAAATCTTTCAGCGTCTTTTGCGGCACGCTGAAGACCGGGCCAAAGCTGGCCGCTTCCTGAACCAGTGGGAAGTCTTCAGCCGGCATGGTCTGCAGTGTGAACTTGCTTTTGCCGCCTTTGAGGATCACCTTGGCCGCGCTGGATTCGAGCGACACCGTCTGGTCTGCCGGCATGGTGCGCAGAATGTCGATCAGCTTGCGCGCACCGATGGTGGTGGCAAACGTGCCGCTGTCACCGTCAAGCTCGGCCGTGGTGCGGATCTGGATTTCTAGGTCGCTGGTGGTGAATTGCAGCGTCGACCCCGTTTTTTTGATCAGCACATTGGCCAGGATCGGCAAGGTATGCCGACGCTCAACAATGCCCGCTACCGATTGCAATACCGATAACACTTTGTCTTGTGTTGCCTTCAGGACGATCATGTCAACCTCTTCTTTAATTTCTTTAATTTAAGTTAGTAGTAGTAGATAAGGGCGCCGCTTGGCTGTGCACAGGTGTATTTTCCCCTTTTTTTTCAACCACTTGAGTGATTTGAAAGGCTGTGGGCAGCTGCTGTCGCGCTTGTCTTCGGAAAAGGGATAACTTTAGGATTTCAGGCTCCCTTGTGGATAAGTTGTCGATTTCATGTCAACTATCCCCAGAGTTGTGAATCGGGGTGGTTAATTTCACTTTACTGGGAGTTCGTAACCAGCTTCAACCCTTTAGGGTTTGTTCAAGCACGTGGAGTTGCTGGTTCAGCTCGGTCATCTGTTGGCGTTCGCCGCCGATCTTGCGCACCGCATGCAGCACGGTGGTGTGGTCGCGCCCGCCAAACAGTTCACCGATCTCTGGCAGGCTTTTTTGCGTCAGTTCTTTGGCCAGGTACATGGCGATCTGGCGTGGCCGCGCAATGCTGGCGGGGCGCTTCTTCGAATACATGTCGGCGACCTTGATCTTGTAATAATCGGCGACCGTTTTTTGAATGTTTTCGACAGAAATCTGGCGATTCTGAATGGAGAGCAAATCGCGCAGCGCCTCGCGCGCCAGCTGAATCGAGATTTCCTTCTGGTTAAAACGCGAATAAGCCAGGATCTTGCGCAGCGCCCCTTCGAGTTCGCGCACATTGGAGCGCACGTTTTTGGCCACAAAAAATGCCACTTCCTCCGGCATCTCAGTGCCTTCAACGCGCGCCTTGTTAATCAAGATGGCGACGCGCATTTCCAGCTCGGGCGGCTCGATGGCCACTGTCAGTCCAGAATCAAAACGCGACACCAGGCGCTCGTGGATGTCGGCCAGGCCCTTGGGGTAGGTGTCGCTGGTCATGACGATGTGTGATTTTTTGGCCAGCAGCGCCTCAAACGCGTTGAAGAACTCCTCTTGCGTGCGTTCCTTGTTGGCGAAAAACTGGACATCGTCGATCAGCAGCAGATCAAGCGAGTGGTAGCGGTCTTTGAACTCGTCAAAGGTCTTGCGTTGGTAGGCTTTCACCACATCGGAGACAAACTGCTCGGCATGGATGTAGAGAACTTTGGCCCGGGGGCGCTCTTGCAACAGCTTGTTGCCGACCGCGTGCATCAGGTGGGTTTTGCCCAGGCCGACGCCGCCGTAGATGAACAGCGGGTTGTACAAGTGGCCCGGTGTCGTGGACACGTGCATGGCAGCCGCCCGCGCCATGCGGTTGGCCGTGCCTTCGATCAAGGCCTCAAAGGTGAGTGCCGTGTTCAACCGGTTCTTGGCGATGCCGGGGGCTTTGTCTTCGGCTGCGTCCGCGCTTTCTTCCGTCGGTAAAAACTCGGCCTCGTGGCGAGCAACATACGGTTTGAAGGGTGTTCTTTGAGGAGCAAGCGCTAACTCAACTGTGACAGACTGGCCGTAAAGTTTTTCCAGCAGCGCGGAGATCCGACCACTGTATTGGGTCCGCACCCAGTCAAGCTTGAAGCGGTTGGCCACCAAAATCGTGACGCTGGAAAGATCGGCGGCGACGACGGCGCAAAGCGGCTTGATCCAGGTGTTGAATTGCTGCTCCGGCAGCTCTTGCGCCAGTTGATCGACACAGCTCTGCCACAGGCCCTGGCCTGCTCCTAAGCCCGATGACGCTAAGCCCGATGACGCTAAACCCGATGACGTCAAACCCGATGACGTCAAACCCGACGACACCAAACCCGACGACGCTGGCGAATCCTCAAACTCCTCGATCATTATTTTTTGTTTGAATTTTGTGGATAGCTCCATTCTACAGGCTTGCTTGAAGGCGACTTATCAATAAGTTATTAACAATTTTTGCAGCCGAAGTCCCTGGCCACTGCGCTCTTTACCTTTTGCCTGAACAGAAACCGGTAAGTTGTAGCCAAAGCAGCAGAAATTTGCGATAATGGAAGGCTAACCTGATTTTAAATACCTGGATTTTCAACAATGAAACGCACCTACCAACCCTCAAAAATCCGCCGCGCCCGCACCCACGGTTTTTTGGTTCGCATGAAAACGCGCGGCGGCCGCGCCGTCATCAACGCGCGCCGCGCCAAAGGCCGCAAGCGGTTGGCTGTCTAAGCCTGGCGGCTCGAAAACCCCAGTCAGTCCGCGCGCCCTCACCCGTGTTGCGTTGCAGCTGATGTTTGAGCGGCGCCCTTGAGACGTGCAGCGCTTGCAAACGCGGGCCCAGTTCCAGGCGGTGCTGGCCGGACGCACCATCGCCCGGACTCGCCATTTCGCCCTGCATTGCGTGCTACTGCCCACCCCTGCAGCGTTGCGGAAAGCCGTTGACGGTAACGTTGACGGGCTCGCAGTTGGCAATGCCCTGGGCACCCTTGGCGCCAACCAACCGAGCGGTAGCCGGAGCGAAATTGCAGCCGCCGGCAAACCGCTGTTTGTAGGCAGCGGCGATTGGTTAGGCACGATGACGCCTAAACGCTGGGCCAAACGGGCGGTGACCCGCAATGCGATCAAACGCCAAATTTACCAGGTGAGCACGGATTTGACCTTTCAACCCCCGCCGGCTGCTTACGTTGTCCGGCTTGCCGCCGGATTCGACAAAGCGGTGTTTCCCAGTGCCACGTCGCAGGCGCTGAAAACAGCCGTGCGGCAGGAGCTGGTTCAGCTTTTTGAGAAAGCCGGGCTGGCAACTCAGCGCAGCACAGCCGCATGAAAACCCTGCTCATGGCCATCGTCAAGGCCTACCGCCTGCTGCTGAGTCCTTGGCTTGGCAACAGCTGCCGCTTTGAGCCGTCGTGTTCCGTGTACGCCCTGGCGGCGCTGGAGCAGCATGGCGCGTTGAGCGGCAGTTACCTGACGCTGGCCCGGCTCACGCGCTGCCAACCCTGGTGCGAGGGCGGGCATGATCCAGTGCCCGCCGCGCCGCCCCGGCTGTTGTCGCGTTTCGTTTCGGCGCCCGGTTCCATTTCTTCTTCTCCCTCTCGCGAAAAATCTCCTTCATGAACGATATCCGGCGCACCATTTTGTGGGTGATCTTTGGCTTTTCCATGGTGATGTTGTGGGACAACTGGCAGGTCTACAACGGCCAAAAGGCGACGTTTTTCCCAACGCCGCCTAAAACCGCAACCGCGCCGTTGACGCCCGCCTCCGGCGTGCCGTCGGCCGCGCCCGGCGCTGTGCCTGCCAGCGCCACGCCTGCGGGTGCGGCGCCCGTTGGCGCCGGTCAAGCCAGTGTGCCCACAGGCGCGGCGCCTGCAACCGCGGCGGCGCCCCGTGAATTGATCGAACTCAGCACCGACGTCCTCAAACTCACCGTCGACAGCGAGGGTGGTTCGCTGGTGCGCGCCGAGTTCCTCAAACACACCGACACCGACAACAAAACCAAGAATGTCGTGTTGCTGGACCAAAGCAAAGACCGCATTTACCTGGCCCAGACCGGCTTGATCCCGGCGGCGGGCGGCGGTTTGCCGACCCATAAAACCGCCATGGCGGCGTTGCCTGGCGAGCGCGCTTTGAAAGCCGGCGCCGGTGAGCTGACGCTGAAACTGGAGTCGCCGGAACAGGGCGGCGTCAAACTCGTCAAAACCTACACCCTCACCCGCGGCTCCTACGCGATTGCGGTCAAACACGAAGTATTCAACGTCGGCGCGGCGCCGGTGGTGCCGCAACTGTATTTGCAGCTGGTGCGCGACGGCAACAAGCTGGCTGGCGAATCGGCGTTTTATTCGACATTCACTGGCCCGGCGGTGTACACCGAGGCGCAAAAGTACCAGAAGGTCGAATTCACCGACATCGAGAAGAACAAGATTGAAATTGAAAAACAGGCCAGCAATGGTTATGTGGCGATGGCGCAGCACTATTTCGCCAGCGCCTGGATTCTGGGCGACGGCATCAAGCGTGACCTGTTCATGCGCAAGGTGGACACCAACCTGTATTCGGTCGGCATGATCACGCCGCTGGAGAGCATTGCGCCGGGCGCCAGCAAAACCGTGGAGGCCAAACTATTCGTCGGCCCGCAGGAAGAGAAAGTGCTTGAAGCGCTGACACCGGGGCTTGAGCTGGTCAAAGACTACGGCTGGCTCACCGTGCTGGCCAAGCCGCTGTATTGGCTGCTCGACTGGCTCAACAGCTTCATCCACAATTGGGGCTGGTCCATCATGGCCCTGGTGCTGCTGTTGAAAATCGCCTTTTACTGGCTCAACGCCAAAGCCTATTCGAGCATGGCCAAAATGAAGGCGATCAACCCGAAGATCACCGAGATGCGCGAGCGACTCAAAGACAACCCGCAGCAGATGCAGCAGGAAATGATGCGGATCTACAAAGAGGAAAAAGTCAACCCGATGGGCGGCTGTTTCCCGATCATGGTGCAGATTCCGGTGTTCATTGCACTGTATTGGGTGCTGCTCTCCAGCGTGGAGATGCGCAACGCGCCGTGGGCCTTGTGGATCCATGATCTCTCTGCGCCTGACCCCTACTACATGTTGCCGCTGGTGATGACCGCCACCACCATGCTGCAAACCGCGCTCAACCCGGCCCCGCCAGACCCGATGCAGGCCAAGTTGATGTGGTACATGCCGCTGGCGTTCTCGGTGATGTTCTTCTTCTTCCCGTCGGGCCTGGTGCTGTACTGGATCACCAACAACATTTTGTCGATCGCGCAGCAGTGGATCATCAACACCCGCATGGGCGTGCCGCCGCAGTTCAATTTGCCGAAATTCAAGTAAGCGGCGCGGCGGCCGTTTCCCGGCGGCCAAGTTACTATAAATACAGTAGCTGCTTGCGCTGGTTTGACGTGACTTGAGAGCGGGTTTGAATGAAAACGCTTGAAAAACAGCGCGGCGCAGCCACTATTGTTAACTTAGGTGTTAACAACAGTGGCAAAACGGCCTTCTGGCGTCCGGTTCTCAAAGATTTGGCCCCTTAAGTCACGTAAAATGGTCGTTTTTTGCTATTAATAGTATAGTGACGCCAGTGCCCAACCCGCCAGACACGATTGCCGCCATCGCCACCGCCCCAGGCCGCAGCGCGGTCGGCATTGTGCGGGTGTCGGGCCCAGGGGTTGCGGCGGTGATGCAGGCCCTGTGCGGGCGCGTTTTGAAGCCGCGCGAAGCCACCTACCTGCCGTTTCAGGGTGGCGCGGGCGAGGCCATCGATACCGGCCTGGCCCTGTATTTCCCCGGCCCCGCCTCGTTCACCGGGGAAGACGTGCTGGAGCTGCAGGCGCATGGTGGCACCGTCGTGTTGCAGCTGCTGCTGGCACGCTGCTTAGGTGCGATGGGGGCGGTGGGGGCCGACGGCGCTGCGCTGCGAATCGCCCGGCCGGGTGAATTCTCCGAGCGGGCGTTCTTGAACGGCAAGATCGATCTGGCCCAGGCCGAAGCCATTGCCGACCTGATCGACGCCAGCACCGAAGCCGCTGCGCGCGGCGCCAGCCGTTCGTTGTCGGGTGAATTTTCTCGGGAAATCAACAACCTTCGCGAGGCCTTGGTGCGGCTGCGCATGTTGGTCGAGGCGACGCTGGATTTCCCTGAGGAAGAGATTGACTTCCTTCGACAAGCCGATGCCCAAGGGCAACTTGAGGCGCTGTTGGCGCGCCTGCAAACGGTGCTTGGCCATGCGCGGCAAGGCGCATTGTTGCGCGAGGGCATCACCGTGGTGATTGCCGGCCAGCCCAACGCTGGCAAGTCGTCCCTGCTCAATGCCTTGGCGGGCGCCGAGCTGGCCATCGTCACGCCGGTGCCTGGCACCACGCGCGACAAGGTGCAGCAGACGATCCAGATCGAAGGCGTGCCGATCCACGTGGTCGATACAGCGGGCCTGCGCGACAGCGAGGACGTGGTCGAAAAAATTGGCATTGAGCGCACCTGGGCCGCGATCGCCAGCGCCGACGTCGTGCTGTTTTTGCACGATCTCACGCGCCAGCAGGAGGCCGACCATGTGGCAGGTGACCGGCAGATTCGCCAAATGCTGGCCAAAAGAGCGTTGCCCGGTGTGCCCGTGCTGGACGTGTGGAACAAGGCGGACGCAGCGCCGGGGCCGGATCAAAGCGCCCACATGGGCAGGATTGCCGGCTCGGCAGCGGCCGTTGGCGGCGGCGGCTCGCCAACCGGTTTGGCAAGCGTCACCATGTCGGCTAAAACCGGCAAGGGCTTGGATCAGCTGCGCGCGCGGTTGCTGGCGTTGGCGGGATGGCAGGCCGGTGCCGAAGGGGTTTACATTGCGCGCGCGCGACACGTGAAAACCCTTGGCCAGGTGATGGCGCACCTGTCGTTGGCGCAGCAATGGCTGAATCAGCAGGCGCAGGCCATCGAGCTGCTGGCTGAAGAATTGCGGCTGGCCCACAACGCCCTGGGCGAGATCACGGGTGAGTTCACGCCAGACGACTTGCTGGGCGAGATTTTCTCCAAGTTTTGCATCGGCAAATGAGGGCAGTTGAGCGCGCGGGCTGTGCCGCTCCAGCGTGCGCGAGGGTGTGCCAAGAATTGTCCTTTGGCTGTAATATCGGCCTTTGTCAATTGAACATTGCTTGGATACAGTGCCAGATATGAACGAAATCATTGACATGCCGCCACGGCCCAATACCCCAAGCGTCAAAGGCCTGGTTGATGCTGTGACGCGAAATACCGTGGAAGATGCGTTGGCCAAATCGGTGACGTCGGCCCAGTGGGAGGCCATGGCGCCTTTCATGCAAACCTTCATACTGGCGCCCAGCCAGATGCTGATCGCGCAAGGCTCGCTGGACCGCACCTTGTACTTTCTAGAGTCTGGCAGCCTGAGCGTGCATTTTGAGGACGGCAATGGCAAGGTGCATTTGGCCATTGTCAACGCCGGCTCGGCCGTTGGCGAGGGTGGATTCTTCTCCCATACCCCGCGCAACGCCACGGTGCAGGCCGTGTCCGAAAGCCGGTTGTGGAACCTGACCTACATCAAATACTCCGAAATGTCGCAAAAACTGCCGCGAGTTGCTCTGGCCCTGGCCATGGGTCTGGGCGCGATTTTGACCAAACGCATGACCGACCGGCGCAAACGCGTTTCGGTGACCTGACATGTCCCTGATCAACTGGCTTTCCCAAAAACAAACCACCAAACCAACCGGCAGCGCCTCGGCGGGCGATACCGCGGCGGCGTCAGTCGGCGTGCCTGACTCCACACCCGCGGGTGGCCGCCGCGCAGAGCGGGTCGAGCGGCGCGAGCAGTTGTATGCGGTCGTGCGCCACGCGATGTCGTCGGCGGGCGTGTTGTCATCCAGCTACAAATTCAAGGTCTTGTCGCTCGACTCGAGGGGTGCCAGTTTTCTGGTGATGATGGACATGGTCAGCCACGCCGCAGAAGATCCCGAGCGCATGTCCGAAATTGAATCCCTGATTGCCAGCAACGCGAAAAACCGTTTCGAGATCGTCGTGGCGGCCGTCTATTGGCGCTTGAGCGACTACGTGGTGGCCGGCCTGAGCCATCGGCAAACGCAGCCCGCCAAACCGCCGCAGTCATTGCCCCAGGCTGAGCCCGCCATGCCGACATCCAGGCGCCCGGAGCCTGTCGGTGCCGATGAAGTGTTGGCGTTCAAAAATGCGTTTGCGGCGCCCGGAAAAGGCACGCCGCTGTTTGCCTCGGGCGAGGTGCAGAAATCCGGGCGGCGCAGCGCGGCGCCGATGGCATCCCCTGACTTCGTCGGCAAGCGCGAGGCGGAAGAGCGAGTGTCACCATTGAGCCCTACCCAGTATGGCGACTTGAACTGATTTGGTCTGAGCTTTCAGGGCGATGCGCCAAACGGGTGGCGCCGGTGGCGCTGTCAGTGCCCAGCGAAATCCACCAGCGTGAACAGCGCCAAGCCACTTTCGCGCAAGCGTTGTGAGCCACCCAGCTCCGGCAAATCGACGATGGCCGCGCCTTCGGTGACCACCGCGCCCAATTTCTCCAGCAGCTTTTTGCCGGCCATCATGGTGCCGCCGGTGGCGATCAGGTCGTCAATCAGCAACACCCGGTCGCCCGGCTTCACAGCGTCGGTATGCAACTCCACGGTGGCGCTGCCGTATTCAAGTTCGTAGGTTTCCTCGACCGTGGTGAACGGCAATTTGCCCTTTTTGCGAATCGGCACGAAGCCAACGTTCAGCTCATAGGCGACCACAGCGCCCAAGATGAAGCCGCGCGCGTCCAGGCCGGCCACCACATCCGGCCGCATCGCCGCGTCCATGTAGCGGTGCACAAAGGCGTCGATCAGGACGCGAAACACCTTGGCGTTTTGCAACAGCGGTGTGATGTCGCGAAACTGCACGCCCGGCGCCGGCCAGTCGGGCACAGTGCGGATGTGGTCGCGCAAATAGTGGTTGATGCTCTGGTTTTGCATGGTTGTTGTCTCAAATTCGCTGTGAGTTGCTGTGTCAGCCGCGCAGCAGTTGCTGTTCGGCCAGCGCCAAGGCTTCGGCATGGCCCGACAACACAAGCGTATCACCGCCATTCAACACCATGTCATCCGACGGGACCTGCGCCTTGCCATTGGCCCGGCGCAGGCTGACCACCCGCACGCCCAAGCGGTGCAGGGCGAAATCGGCGATCGGTTTGCCGGCAGCCAAGGCCCCTGGCGGCAAGGCCAGATTCGCCAGGCGCTCGTGGTGAAGTTCGTCCACGCTGTCATCGTCAGCGCCGTGGAAAAAACCACGCAGGAGGCTGTAACGTGCGTCCCGCTGGTTCTGCACCACACGAATCACCCGGCGCATCGGCACACCCACCAGTGCCAGGGTGTGGCTGGCCAGCATGAGCGAGCCTTCAATCGCTTCGGGCACAACTTCGGTGGCACCCGCCTGCTGGAGCTCTTCCAGGTTGTGGTCGTCCTGGGTGCGCACGATCACGGGCACGTTGGGCGCGTGGCTGCGGATGTTGGCCAGCACCTTGATGGCGCCCGGAGTGTCCAGGTAAGTCACCACCACGGCACTGGCCCTTGCCAAGCCCGCCGCCATCAACGCTTGCAGGCGCGCGGCGTCGCCAAAAACCACCGAATCGCCAGCGGCGGCGGCTTGGCGCACGCGATCCGGATCCAGGTCCAGCGCCATGTAGGGAATGCCTTCGCCGTCAAGCAGCCGCGCCAGGTTTTGGCCACAACGGCCATATCCGCAGATGATCACGTGTTTGTCCACGTTGATCGACTTGCGGGCGATGCTGGTCATCTGCAACGACTGCATCATCCACTCGTTGCTCACCAGCCGCAACACCAGCCAGCCGCTGTGCATGATGATGAACGGCGTGGCAATCATCGACAACACCATGCTCGCCAGAATCGGGTTGAACAGCGCGGGAGGCACCAGTTGGTTGGCGCCGGCCAGTGTCATCAGCACAAAACCGAACTCTCCGGCTTGCGCCAGGTACAGCCCCGTGCGCAGCGCCACGCCGTCAGACGCGCCCAGCGCCCGCGCCAGCACAGCCACCAAGACGGTTTTGAAAAGCACTGGCAGCGTCACCAGCAGAAGCACCAGGGGCCAGCGGTCAAACACCAGGCGCCAATCGAGCATCATGCCAATGCTGATGAAGAAAAGCCCCAACAACACGTCGTGAAACGGCCGGATGTCAGTCTCCACCTGGTGTTTGTATTCGGTCTCGGAAATCAGCATGCCGGCAATGAACGCGCCCAAGGCAAGGCTCAAACCGGCCAGCTCGGTCAGCCAAGCCAAGCCCAGCGTAACCAGCAGCAAATTCAGCACAAACAGCTCTTCGCTGCGCCGCCGCGCCACCAGCGTCAGCCACCAGCGCATGACCCGTTGGCCACCCACCAACAGCACGCTGATCAACACCACCGCCTTGAGCGCCGCGAATGCCAGGGCCTCCAGCAGGTTTTCGGCGCTGGCGCCCAAGGCCGGGATCAGCACCAGCAGGGGCACCACAGCCAAGTCTTGAAACAGCAACACACCCATCACCCGTTTGCCGTGTTCAGACTCCATCTCCAGCCGCTCCGACATCATTTTGATGACGATGGCGGTGCTGCTCATCGCCAAAGCGCTGGAAAGCGCCAGGGCGGTTTGCCACTTCATGCCCCACCAGGCAGGCGCCACCAGGGCAAACGCAAGCGACCCCAGCGTGGCCGCCAGAATGGTCAACACCACTTGAAAGAAACCCAGGCCAAACACGTGGCTGCGCATGGCGCGCAACTTGGACAGGTTGAATTCCAGCCCGATCACGAACATCAGGAAGACCACGCCAAATTCGCCCAGGTAACGCACGCGCTCCGAGTTTTCCGCCAGCGCCAGCGCATTGGGGCCAATGACCACGCCGACGACCAGATAACCCAGCATCGGCGGTAACTTCAACGAACGGCAGGCCACCACACCCATCACGGCAGCCAGTAGGTACATCAGGGTCAACTCAAGCGCGCTCATGGCCAAATACTAGCCGACTGGCTGGAAAAATTCGGCCGCGAGGCGAGCGCTCTATAAAATGCCGCCATGACTGCCACTGACCTACCGAACGCTGAGGCCTTGGCAGCGCGGGCAACCCGAGCCATCGGGTTGGCCCGCGAAACCTTTGACATCGAAGCGGCTGCGGTGGTCGGCCTCAAGGCGCGCATTGGACCCGATTTTGGCCGGGCCGTGGCCTTGATGCTTCAGGTGCGCGGGCGTGTGGTGGTGATGGGCATGGGCAAGAGCGGGCACATCGGGCGCAAGATCGCGGCCACATTGGCATCGACCGGCACACCGGCCATGTTTGTGCACCCCGCCGAGGCCAGCCACGGCGACCTGGGCATGATTAAACCTGTCGACGTGGTGCTGGCCATTTCGAACAGTGGTGAATCTGAAGAGCTGGTGGCCATCTTGCCGGTGCTCAAACGCATGGGCGCGCCGCTGATCGCCATGAGCGGCAACCTGGCGTCGTCGCTGGCGCGGCATGCCGACATCGCCTTGGACAGCGGCGTCGACAAAGAGGCCTGCCCGCTCAACCTCGCGCCCACAGCCAGCACCACCGCGCAACTGGCCATGGGTGATGCGTTGGCCGTGGCCCTGCTGGATGCGCGCGGGTTCAAAGCCGAAGACTTCGCCCGCTCGCACCCCGGCGGCGCCTTGGGCCGCAAATTGCTGACGCTGGTGAGCGACGTCATGCGGCCTGGCGCCGACGCGCCCTCGGTGCCACCGGATGCGGGTTTTGGCGAGCTCATGCGCGAGATGAGTGCCAAGGGCCTGGGCGCCACCGCCATTGTGGATGCCGAGCGGCGGGTGTTGGGGATTTTCACCGATGGCGATCTGCGCCGCCTCATCGAGAAAGGCGTGGACATCCGCACCATCACCGCCAGCGAAGTGATGCACGTCGGCCCCAAAACCATTTCGATGCAGGCCCTGGCGGTGGAAGCGGCTGCGCTGATGGAGCAAAACCGCATCACCAGCGTGCTGGTGGTGGACGACGCCGGGCGGCTGTGCGGCGCGCTCAACAGCAACGACTTGCTGCGCGCCAAGGTGATCTAGAAACATGACCCCCACGCTTGCCGCGTCGCGTGCTGCGCTGCCCCCCGAGGGGGCTAATTCTCCTTGGGGCGGCCCGGCGGAGGAAATGACCCCCACGCTTGCCGCTTCGCGTGCTGCGCTGCCCCCCGAGGGGGCCAATTCTCCTTGGGGCGGCCCGGCGGCGAATTGGGCCGCCACGCTCACCTTCCCCGCCGAGTTGCTGCTGCGCGCCCAAGGCGTGAAGGTGGCTTTTTTCGACGTTGACGGGGTGCTCACCGATGGCGGGCTGTATTTCTCAGAGGCGGGAGAATCACTCAAACGCTTCCACACCCTGGACGGGCAAGGCTTGAAGCTATTGCAGTTGGTCGGCATCACGCCGGTGGTGATCACCGGGCGCGACTCTAAACCATTGCGCTTGCGCCTGCAGGCATTGGGCATTGAACACGCGTTTTACGGCACCGAAGACAAACGCCCTGCCGCAGAAGCCACGTTGGAAAAACTCGGCCTGGCCTGGCAACAAGCGGCAGGCATGGGTGATGACTGGCCCGACTTGCCGGTGTTGACGCGCTGCGCCTTCGCCTGTGCACCAGCCAACGCGCATGCCGAAGTGAAGGCGGTCGCCCACCATGTTACGGCGCTGGCCGGTGGCTGCGGTGCGGCCCGCGAGTTTTGTGACGTGCTGCTGGTCGCCAGCGGCCACTATGCGCGGCTGCTCAAGGAGCGCGTCGCGTGATGGGTTTGCTGCGTGACGGTTGGGATCGTCTGTCGTTGTATTTGCCGATTCTGATCATGGGCGTGTTGGCGTTGGCCACCTATTGGCTGGTGCGCAGCACCCCGGAATTTGCGCCGCCTGAAGCGCCGCGCCCGCCCACCCACGAGCCGGACTACTTCATGAAGAAATTCAGCGTGCGCGCGTTTGATGCCAGCGGACGCTTGAAAAACGAGGTCAGCGGCGACCTGGCCAAACATTACCCGGACACCGACCTGCTTGAAATTGACGGCGTGCGCATCCGCGCCTTCAATGAGCAAGGGGCACTGACAACCGCCACCGCGCGCCAGGCCATCTCCAATTCAGACGGCTCGGAAGTTAAGCTCATCGGCAACGCGCGGGTGGTGCGCGAAGCGGGCAGCGGCACGGCGGACGCGCCGCGGCTGGAGTTCCGGGGCGAGTTCCTTCACGCGTTTACCAAAACCGAGCAGGTCAAATCAGACAAACCGGTGACCCTGGTTCGCGGCAAAGACGTTTTCGTGGCCGACAGCATGGCGTTTGACAACATCAAACAAGTGATCGAATTGCGCGGGCGCGTCAAGGGCACATTGACACCGCAACAGGCGCCCTGATGGTGGCCCGGCCCAAACTTGCCTTGATCACTGGCGCTTCCAGTGGTTTGGGTCAGGCGCTGGCCGGGCGCTACCACCAGGCTGGGTTCGAGCTGGCCTTGGTCGGGCGCCGTACCTCTGAAATAGAAGCTTGGGCCAAGTCACGGAAAATAAGCGCAGAAAGCTATAAAATATATAGCGCCAATGTGGCTGAACCAGACAGCATCATCGCCGCGGCCGAAGCCTGCCTGGTGCAACAAGGCGTGCCTGACGTGGTGCTGGCCTGCGCCGGCATGAGTGTCGGTGTCGATACAGCGGAGCGCGGCGATCTGGATCTCATGGCGCAAACCTTCGCCACCAACAACCTCGGCACAGCAGCAACTTTCCATGCCTTCATCAAACCAATGGCTGTACGCAAGACCGGCACCCTGGTCGGCCTGGCCAGTGTCAACGGCGTGCGCGGATTTGCTGGGCACGGCGCGAATTGCCCAAGCAAAGCGGCGATGATCAGTTACCTTGAGTGCCTGCGTCTGGAGCTGCGGTCAAGCGGCGTCAACGTGGTGACGATTTGCCCAGGCTATGTGGCCACACCGCTGACGCGGGGCAACTTGGCGTCAATGCCGTTTTTGTTGCAACCTGACGACTTTGCCGAGCGTGCTTTTCGGGCCATCGAAGCCCAGGTGAGTTACCGCGTGATTCCCTGGCAGATGGGTGTGGTGGCCAAAGCGCTGCGTTTGTTGCCGAATTGGGTCTTTGACCGCGCCTTTGCCGGGCGGGCTAGAAAACCGCGCGCTGCCAGCCCATAAGGCCAATAAGCCGCTGCGGGAAGTCAAAGCAGGAAATAGCAGGACTAAAAAAAGGGACCCGAAAGCCCCTTTGTTTGGTCAGCAAAATCGTTCAGAAATGCTGATCAGCGTTGATCTGGTCAGATCAGTAGCTGGAACGGCCACCGCCGCCACCACCACCACCGTAGCCGCCGCCACCGCCGCTGCGGCTTCCGCCACCGCCGCCAGCGCCGCCGCCGTAACCACCGCCACCGCCGCTGCGGCCGCCGCCGCCGCCGCCGCCGTAACCACCGCCACCGCCGCCGCCAGCGCCGCCGCCGAAGCCGCCGCTACGTGGGGGACGTGGCTCCATCGGACGAGCCTCGTTCACGACCAGGCCGCGCCCGCCGTATTGTTGGCCGTTCATGGCCGCGATTGCCGCTTGCGCTTCAGCATCGCTGCCCATTTCCACAAAGCCGAAGCCTTTGGAGCGACCCGTGTCGCGTTCCATCATGACTTTGGCGCTGGAAACGGCACCGTGTGCCGCAAAAGCTTGCTGCAGGTCGTCGTCGCGGAAAGAATAGGGCAGGTTGCCCACGTAAAGTTTGTTGCCCATTAAGGGACTCCTCAAAATGACTCAAAAACGCGATGGAGTCCAATAACCACCAAAAACTACAATCATCAACAAACCGGCAACAAACCAGGCAAGACTGAAAGCAGACGGGAAACTGTCATACACCGCAAACTTGTATTGCCGACTGACCATTCGGCCAACCGGCAATACCCTTTGATTATGCGCCTTCTGCTGCAAAACGCAACTATTTCGTGATTTGACGCGCCCAAGCGGCCTTTTTTGTCGCCGAAGGCCCGAATTCAGGGGCTTTTGCCGGGCTGGCCGTGCCCTTCGTGGGTTTCATGACTGGCGGCGTCGTTCCCATAGGCGCGCCACTGCCGCATGGCCTGGCTAATCGACAAGATTTGGCGCTCAAATTTTGGGCAGGCGGAGCAGATTCCCATGTGCAAGCGCAGCGCCAAGCGCTCAGCCAGCGGCAAGGCGCGGTCTTCCCGCGCGACCACCAACGCGGCGACTTGTTTGCAGGTGCGTTTGAACGGAATCATGGGTGTTTCGGGGTCACTTGGCAGGGGCGCGGTCAAACCAGTTCAACGCCAGACACTCGCGCAAACGAAGGCGAGCCCGGTGCAATTGGACATACAAATTGGTCGGCGTCAGCGCCAGTTCCTTACAAATCTCTTCGCTGGAAAGCTCCAGCCATTCCCGCATCAAGAACAGGCGGCCTTGGACTGGCGGCAGTTTGGACGCGCAGGCCTCCAGCACCTCAAAAAACTGGCGGGTGGACGCCTGCTGCTCCGGGTTGCCCCAATCGGCAGGAATTTGCGAAAAATGCCCGTCAGCCTTGAAGCTGATGTGGTCCAGCGGGTCGGCATGGCTGTCGGTGTCGTCGTTGTCGAGGGTGCAGGCTTCGCGGCGGTGGTGGCGAAGGGCGTCGATGATCTTGTGTTTAAGAATACCCACCAGCCAGGTCTTGAGCTGAGAGCGGTTGCCAAACGATGTCGGCTTGGCCAAGGCCGCCAACACGGTTTCCGAGACCGCATCTTCGGCCCAGGTTTCGTTGCGCAACTGCAGGCGCGCAAACCGCATCAAATAGCTGCGGCTCTCCACCAGTTGTTGTTCAAACGACAGGGTGGGCGGGGCCG
>JANOYE010000231.1:0-4474 GCA_031428695.1 Rhodoferax sp.
GTACGAGGCGGCGATGGCCAGCGAGGTCAACACCTCGACGCCTTTGCCGTAGCGCTTCTTGTAGAAGTCGCCAATCGTCATCAGGTCCATGCGGTAAAACACCCGCGCGAAAAACAGCGCGGCGATCACCAGGCAGGCCGAGGCGCCGAATGGGTCGCCGGCGATGCCGCCCAAACCGTCTTTGGCGAACGTGGCTGAGACTGACAGCACGGTTTCCGCGCCAAACCAAGTGGCGAAAACAGTGGCGGTGTTCATGTACAGCGGAAGGCCGCGCCCGGCGACCAGGAAGTCTTTGGAGTTGTGAACACGCCGCGCGGCAACCAGGCCGATGGCGATGGTGATGGCCATGTAAATCACCACAAACAAGATCAAGGCATTCATTGGGTCGGTCTCCTTTGGCGCGAATTCTAGGGTCAAATGCGGGCACACCTTCCGGCAAACTCCGACAAACTCCGACAAACTCCGACAAACAACCTACGGAATTTCCATCATGCATTACCGCAATCTCGGCGCCAGCAACCTGCAAGTCTCCACCCTGTGCCTGGGCACCATGATGTTTGGCGACCCGACGCCCAAAGAAGAGGCCGCTGCCATGGTGGCTGACGCGCGCAGCCACGGTGTGAACTACATCGACACCGCAGACGTGTACAGCCGGGGCGTGGCCGAGAGCATGCTTGGCGAGGTCCTCAAGGGCCAGCGCCATGACTGGGTTCTGGCCACCAAACTCGGCAACAAAATGAGCGACAAGGTCAACGAGAGCAAGTTTTCGCGCACCTGGATGCTGCGCGAGATTGACGCCAGCTTGCAGCGTTTGCAGACGGACTATGTGGACATCATGTACATGCACCTGGACATCAACGGCATGAATTTGGAGGAGCCCTTGCGCGCCATGAACGCGATGCTGCAAGCGGGCAAGATCCGTTACTGGGGCGTGAGCAACTTCCGGGGCTGGCGCATCGCCGAAGCCGTGCACCTGGCGCGGCAAATGAACATGCCCGCGCCGGTGGTGTGCCAGCCGTATTACAACCTGCTGAACCGGATGCCCGAGGTGGAAGTGTTGCCCGCATGCGCTTTTTACGGCCTGGGCGTGACGCCCTATTCCCCCGTGGCGCGCGGCGTGCTCACGGGCAAATATATGCCAGGGCAGGCACCGGCGGCTGACTCCCGCGCCGGGCGTGGCAACAAACGCCTGTCGGAGACGGAATTTCGCGAAGAGTCTTTTCTGATCGCGCAAAAACTTCAGGCTTACGTCGCCAATAAGGGCGTCTCGCTGGCCCAGTTCGCCACCGCTTGGGTATTGGCGAATCCCCGCGTGAGCAGTGTCATCGCCGGGCCGCGCACGCTCCAGCAATGGCAGGACTATTTGCCTGCGCTCGATTACACCGTTACCGCCGAAGACGAAGCGATGGTGGACAGCCTGGTGCGCCCCGGCCATCCCTCAACACCGGGCTACACCGACCCGGCGTACCCGCTCAATGGGCGCTGAAACAGGCGCTCAAACAGGCGCAGTTTGAGCGTGGCTGTCACGCGTGCGGCAGTTGCGGCCACCAGGGGGCGCTAGACTGTCGTGCGAACCTGCAGACCCACTTTGAAGACCATCGCTTAACCCTTTGACGGAGCAACCACCATGATCACACTTTGCGGCTTTCCCATCTCCAACTACTACAACAAAGCCAAGATGGCTTTGCTCGAAAAAGGGGTCGAATTCAAAGAAGAGACGGTGATGACCAAAAGCACCGATGAAGCGGTGCTGAGCGCCTCCCCTTTGGCCAAAATCCCTTTCATCAAAACTGAGAAGGGCGGCATCTGCGAGAGCCAGGCAATTTTGGACTACCTAGAGTCCGCCTTTCCGAACCCGCCCTTGTTGCCGGCTGACGCTTTTGCGCGCGGCAAGGTGAGCGAACTCAACACCTTCATCGACTGGCATCTTGAAATCACAGCGCGCCAGCTCTACCCACAAGCTTTTTTTGGCGGCGCGGCGCTCTCCGACGAGGCCAAGGCCAGCATTCGCAAACAGCTCGAGAAAAACATCGCCGGATTCAAACGCTTGGCCAAGTTTGCGCCCTATGTGGCGGGCGACCAGTTCACCCAGGCCGACTGCTCTGCGTATGTCAGCCTGCCACTGGTGGGCATGGCGACCAAGGTGGTTTACGGCGAAGACCTGTTGCTGGCCGGTGGCGTGAATTACAAGGATTACATGAAGTTGGTGGGCGAGCGGCCATCGGCGCAAAAAGTGGCGGCGGACCGCAAGGCGGCGACCGCCAAGGCCTGAGCGAAACCTTAGCGTATCTTGAAAGCGGCTTGACCCCGATTTGGCCAAATCTCCAAGCAAAGGCTCAAGTTCACGTCCGCGCAGCCACCGCTACCACGTCTACGTGGTGGCGCTGGCGGATCAAGTCTGGAACGAGCCGCGTTTTCGCAAAAACAACCCTGGCTACCAGCTCGGAAAACCCTTCGTTTACGTCGGCATGACCGGGCTTGACCCGGATGTGCGTTTTGACAAACACAAAGCCAGCATCCAGCACAACACCTACGTGCTGAACTACGGCCTGCACCTCTTGCCCCAGCTCTACGAGCGTTTCAACCCCATGCCTTACAAAGCGGCGCAGGAGATGGAAATCGAGTTGGGCATTGCATTGCGCAAGGCCGGTTACGGCGTCTGGCAAGCCTGAATATTGAATTGAAATGCCGACCATCGCGCTAAGATGGCCGCAAAACAGGCCATCCATCAGGAGACTTCCATGAACTACCAGTGCGCCCACCGTTGGGTTTTCAAAAATTGGCGCGCCGCCCTGGAGCCGGTGGAAGACGACTTGGGCCCCATCAGCGGGCATGAGGTCACGGTGCGCGTCACCCATTGCGGCATGTGCCACTCTGATTTGCATGTGCAGGCAGGCGGGTTTGACATGGGCGGCGGCAAAATGTCGTCCATCGAAGCCACCGGCTGCAAATTGCCGGTGACGATGGGCCATGAAATTGTCGGCGAAGTGGTGGCCACCGGGCCGGATGTGAAGGGTGTGCCACTTGGCCTTAAAGTGATCGTCTACCCTTGGCTCGGCTGCGGCGCCTGCCCGACTTGCCTGAGCGGCGAGCACCATATGTGCCCAGTGGGCGCCCGCAGCCTCGGGGTGCGCGCGCCCGGCGGTTATTCCGACCTGGTGCGGGTGCGGCATGAGGAGTTTCTGGTGCCTTATGGCGCGCTTGACCCGGCGCGCGCCGCCACCTTCGCCTGTGCCGGCATCACCGCCTTCAGCGCCATCCGCAAGATGCCCGACGTCACCGCCAACGATTGGTTGGCCGTGGTCGGATGCGGCGGGCTTGGCCTCACCGCCGTGTCAATACTTTCGGCCACCTCCCAAGCCCGCGTGCTGGCGGTAGACCCTGACCCAGCGAAACGCGCCACCGCCTTGCAACACGGCGCTGCTTTGGCGGTTGACCCGAACGCCGCTGACGCGCTGGCCGAGGTGGCCAAAACCTGCGGCGGCGCGGTTGCCGGTGCGGTGGATTTTGTCGGCTCCGAGGCGAGTTCGTCGTTTGCTGTGCAGGCGGTGCGGCGCTCGGGCAAGGTGGTGATCGTGGGGCTGTTCGGCGGCGAATTCCGATTGTCGTTGCCGATCTTTGTGTCCAAACAACTCACCGTGACGGGCTCTTACGTGGGCAGCTTGGCGATGCTGCGCGAACTCGTCGCGTTGGCGCAAACCACCCAACTTCCTGCTATCCCGATTGACCTGCGCCCGCTGCACACCGTGAACCAGGCGCTGGACGACCTGGCCCATGGCCGCGTTGCCGGGCGCCTGGTGTTGCAGCCGTGAGTGGCGCCAGCGCACAGGAGGGCGAAAGCGCCTACGCCTGGATGCGCCTGATGGTCTCGCTGGCGCTGATGACGATTGGCGGCGTCGGCATGTATTCGGTCACCGTGGTGCTGCCGCGCATCCAAAGCGAGTTTGGCGTGGCCCGTGGCGACGCTTCGCTGCCTTACACGCTGACCATGATCGGTTTTGGTTTTGGCGGTTTGCTGATGGGCAAACTCTCCGACCGTTTTGGCGTGATGGTGCCGGTGCTGATCGGCTCAGCGGGCATTGGCGCGGGGTTCATTGCCGCCGGTTTCGCTGCCAACCTGTGGATGTTCAGCCTGATCCAGGGCCTGCTGATTGGCCTTCTGGGCACTTCGGCCACGTTTTCCCCGCTGGTGGCAGACACCTCATTGTGGTTCACCCGCAAACGCGGCATCGCGCGGGCCATCTGCATGAGCGGCAACTACCTGGCCGGCGCCTTGTGGCCGCCGGTGATCCAGCATTTTGTGCAAAGCGTGGGCTGGCGCCAAACTTACATTGGCATCGGTGTGTTCTGCGTGGTGACGATGCTGCCGCTCGCGCTGGTGTACCGGCGCAGGCCACCTGTTCATGTGGCACAGGCGCCCACTGCGGCGACGGCTGCCGCCGCCTTGGCTTCGGAGCGGCCTCTAGGCATGTCG
>JANOYE010000232.1:0-2416 GCA_031428695.1 Rhodoferax sp.
CCATTTCCCCCCTGCCCTTGCACACCCTAGCCGCCGCCCGCCGCCACCTGGCCACACTCGCCCGCATCGGCTGCAACACTTGGGGCGACGTGCGGGCGCTGCCGCGTGGCGGCGTGGTGCGGCGGTTTGGTGCGGAGCTGCTCGACGCGCTGGACCGCGCTTACGGCTTGAAGCCCGAAATCTACCCGTGGCTGACGTTGCCGGAAACTTTTGCGGCCAAGATCGAGCTGCACGCCCAGGTGGAAACCGCGCCCGCGCTGATGTTCGGCGCGCAGCGGCTCTTCAAACAACTGCAACTCTGGCTGCAACTGCGCAACGAAGGTGTGGCCGCATTGGAATTCGGTTGGATCATGGACGCGCGGCGCAACATGGCGCGTAACGGTGGGTGTGAAGGGGCGCTTACGCTGCGCACCGCCGAAGCGACGCAAGACATCGCCCATTTGCAGCGCCTTTTGGGTGAAAACCTGGCGCGCCTCACCTTGCCCGCACCCGTGTTGTATGTGAGCCTGCGCACGCTGGAGACCGAGCCGCTGGCCCTGCAAAGCGGGAGTTTGCTGCTGGAAGACGCACAAAAAGGCGACAGCCTGCACCAGATGGTCGAGCGCCTGACAGCCCGGCTGGGCCCAGAGAACGTGGTGCAGTTGCAGACCCGGGCTGATCACCGGCCAGAAATCCGTCAACAATGGATTTTTATTAATAATTTAGATAAATTTAGATCATTTATACAACCAAATAACATAGCTGAAAAGTCAAATTATTCCAGACTTAATACCCAGAAGAATTCAGTATCAAATGTTGGTAATAAATTAATCAAGACTTCACGCACCACGTCACCACCCGCCCCATCACCACTCACGCTGCAGCCCGACGCGCTTTACCCCACCTGGTTGTTGAGCGAGCCGCTGCCACTGGCCGTGTTGCACGGCGCGCCGCACTACCAAGGCCCGCTCACGCTGGTGGCCGGGCCGCAGCGGTTGGAGACGGGCTGGTGGGGGGAAGCTGGGGGGCAGGCCGGGGGGCAGGCCAAATTGGGGTCAGATCGCAATATCGCTGCGAAGCGAAGCGAAGCACCCGTAGGGCGGGCCAACGGCCCGGCGAATTTGGGCTCTGACCCCAATTTGGCCTGCCCCCCGGCCTGCCCCCCAGCTCGCCTCGCCCTGCGCGACTACTTCATCGCCCAAAGCGCGCAGGCGGGGCTGTTGTGGGTCTTCCGAGAGCGCTTGGGGGAGCGCTTGGGAGCACGGCGGGGGGCGGACTCGGGCACAAAAATAGGTACAAAACCGGGCGTGGGTGCCGACTCAGGGGCGTGGTATCTGCACGGGCGGTTTGATTAGGCGCCCGCCATCACAGGCCACTTCCAAATCTTCCCAACCCTGCCAAATCACGCCGCCGCACTCACTCCGCCGTCAAACCCCAACGCGCCAATCTTGCGCGGCAATCGCACGAACGCGGGGGCCAAAACTGCTGATATTGGTCAACGTCGCGTTGTGGTGCGCGATCACCTGCGTGGCTGACAAATGGGCGTTGCCCGCCGAGGTGTGGGCGTCTGCGAGCAGCACCACCGGGTAACCCAGGGCCAGCGCCCGGCGCGTGGTGGTGTCCACGCAAAACTCGGTGTGCATGCCGCAGATTGCCAGGTCGGTCACGGCATGGCGTTTGAGCACTTCTTCCAGATCGGTTCGCAAGAAGGAATCGGGGGTGGTTTTGCGGATGCGCAATTCGGTGGGTTCGGCGCGCAAGCCGTCGGCCAGTTGCCATTCACGGGTTTCAAACCTTAAGTAGCCGCCGGTGGATTCGTGCTGGATGAAGATCACCACGGCACCGGCGGCACGCGCTTTGGCGGCAACTTGGTTGATGCTGTCAATCACGCGGGGCGACTCAAACGCCGCGCCTTCACCCTCGCATAGGCCTTGTTGCATGTCGATGATGAGCAGGGCGGTGGTCATGGCGGTTGGTGTTCGGAAGATGGCTTGGGGGTACTTTACACAAAGGTCGCCGCAGAGACGCCAAACCGTTCGCTCAACGCCCGCACCTGGCGGATGTTCAGTTCCCGCTTGCCCGCCAACACTTCAGACACCACGCCCTGGCTGCCAATCTCGGGCAAGTCTGCCTGTTTCAACCCATGCTGGTTCATCAAAAAACGCAGCGCCTGTCGGCCCGTTGCTTCGGGTATCGAGTGGTGCGCAGCTTCGTAGTCGGCAACCAGGTCACCGACGATATCGACCAGGCCCATCGCTGGGTGACCCTCCGCGCGTGTCAAGCTACTTGTCGCCTCATTCATGCTCACACCCGCCTGGCCGTCATTCCAACATCGCCTGCAGCTTCAGCCGTTGCGCCACGGGCCGCACAAATTGCAGGCGGCCATGGCCTGGGTGGATTTGGCTTTCAACTGTGAGCATGCCGGCCTTGGTGAGTT
>JANOYE010000233.1:0-16260 GCA_031428695.1 Rhodoferax sp.
GTGAAGGACTTGATGCGGGCGGCAGCCAAAGTTATGACGACCGTGTCTTACCGCGTTTAGCGCCGGATGCAGTGGCCCGGCAAAACTTCAGTGGCTGAAAAGCTTACCCAAAATAAGCAGGCAAATTGCGGCGTTGAGACCAACTGCCCATTTAAGAACCAGTAGATCTGAAGTGAGTGGGGCCAAACCAATCAACAGGTCTTTTTTGGTGATCAATTCATCTTGCGTTTCAGCAATGACGCGAACTACTGCCTCAGCCTGCTCCGGTGTGAACCCGGCGGACTTGAGTTTGTCGGAAATGCGCAGTGAATCAAATGTGATGCTCGCCATGGCGCTAATTTACTCTAAATCTCCAATTGTTCAAAACTCGTCGTGATGTCTGCGGTTTTGCCCAGCATGATGGTCGCCGAGCAGTATTTGTCGTGGCTCATGGCGATGGCGCGTTCCACCGCAACGGCGGGAATGCCCTTGCCCGTCACGGTGAAATGCATCTTGATTTTGGTGAAAACCTTCGGGTCAACTTCGGCGCGTTCGGCGGTTAGCTTGACCGTGCAGCCCTGCACCGCGTGGCGGCCGCGTTTGAGGATGAGCACCACGTCATAACAGGTGCAGCCGCCGGCGCCGGCCAAACAGGTTTCCATCGGGCGCGGGGCCAGGTTTTGGCCGCCGTTTTCCGGCTTGGCGGCGTCGGGCGCGCCGTCCATCACCAGCGTGTGGCCGCTGCCGGTTTCGGCTAAAAAACCCATGCCTGAGCGCGCGCCGGTATGGCCGGTCCAGCTGACGGTGCATTCCATGATTTCATCCTTTAAATTGCCCCGCGCGGGGCAAAAAATTCTTCACTTACAATTGAGGCATGAGTTTACCCACAGGAAGCGAAGGAAGCGGGCGGCCTCTGTCGCCAGCCGATTACCTCACCAAAATTCTCACGGCGAGGGTGTACGACGTGGCCGTCGAGACCGCGCTGGAGCCCGCGCGGGCCTTGAGCCGGCGCTTGCACAACACGGTATTGCTCAAGCGCGAAGACCAGCAGGCGGTGCGCAGCTTCAAACTGCGCGGCGCTTACAACAAAATGGCGCATCTGAGCGCCGATCAACTGCAAAAGGGTGTGATTTGCGCCTCGGCCGGCAACCACGCCCAGGGCGTGGCCTTGAGCGCCAACAAACTCGGGGCGCGGGCCGTGATCGTGATGCCGACGACAACGCCGCAGCTCAAAGTGGATGCGGTACGCGGCTTTGGCGGCGAAGTGGTGCTTTTTGGCGACAGTTACTCTGATGCCCACACCCACGCGCTGGCCTTGCAAAAGCAGCAGGACTTGACCTTTGTCCACCCGTTTGACGACCCCGACGTGATCGCCGGGCAGGGCACGATTGCCATGGAAATGCTGCGCCAAGTGCAAACCATTGGGGCTGACAAAGCGGCCAAAGCGGGGCAAAAAGCGCGTGGCAAAAATGCGGCGGGTCTGGACGCGGTGTTTGTCGCCATTGGCGGCGGCGGCTTGATCTCAGGCGTGGCCAACTACATCAAAGCTGTGTCGCCCGAGGTGAAAGTGATCGGCGTGCAAATGAACGATTCAGACGCGATGACGCAATCCGTTGCTGCCAAAAAACGCGTCACGCTGCCCGATGTGGGCCTGTTTTCCGACGGCACGGCGGTGAAACTGGTGGGCGAAGAAACCTTCCGCGTGGCGCGCGGCCTGGTTGATGAATTCATGATTGTGGACACCGACGCGGTGTGCGCGGCGATCAAAGACATTTTTGTTGACACCCGCAGCATCGTCGAGCCCGCGGGTGCGCTGGCGGTGGCGGCCATCAAACAATACGTGGCGACCCACAAGACCAAAGGCGAGACCTACTGCGCAATTTTGTGCGGCGCCAACATGAACTTCGACCGCCTGCGTTTCGTCGCCGAACGTGCCGAGGTGGGCGAAGAGCGTGAGGCGCTGTTTGCCGTGACGATTCCCGAAGAGCGCGGCAGTCTCAGGCGCTTTTGCGGGCTGATCGGCGAGCTGCCGGGCGCAGCCAGGTCAGTCACCGAGTTCAACTACCGCATCAGCGACACCGCCAAAGCGCACGTGTTTGTCGGCCTGACCACCCACGGCAAGGGTGAATCGGTGAAGATCGCCGCCAATTTCAGCAAACATGGGTTTGAGGCGCTGGATTTGACCCACGATGAGCTGGCCAAAGAGCACATTCGCCACATGGTGGGCGGGCATTCTTCGCTGTCAAAAAATGAACGGCTGATGCGCTTTGTGTTTCCCGAGCGGCCCGGCGCGCTGATGAAGTTTTTGAGCCTGATGCAGCCGGGTTGGAACATCAGCTTGTTCCACTACCGCAACCAAGGCGCCGATTACGGGCGCATCCTCGTTGGCCTGCAAGTACCCAAGGCCGACGACAGGGCATTTGCGGCGTTTTTGCAGACTTTGGGTTACCCGTTTGTGGAAGAAACCGACAACCCGGTGTACCAGTTGTTCTTGCAGCAGGGGTAGCGGCGGCTCATATTCTTTTATATAAATTAATTCTATAAATTTTTATAAAATTAATTTGATTCCAAGTCACGAATTTATTATATTTATTGCTATTATTTTAGATTAAAAATTGATTAAAATTTATCATAAATACTTAACCAAATTTAATAAAAACGAAACAATTGTTGGGTTTAGCGACTTTTCAACATCGGCAAATCCAGCGTCACTTGCTCTGCATTGGCTGCATCTCCCGTTTTGGGTGCGTTCGCCCCGCTTGCTGCTCCGCTGCTCAACACCGCGCGCCGCTGGGCGACGGACTGCAGCGACCATTCCCCCTCCACTTTCGCGCCCACCCGAAATGGCCGGGCCGGTTTGCCGTCAATTGAAATCAGGGCGGTGCCTCCTTGGCGGGCGTTGGCCACGACGCCGACCAAGTTCAGGCGGCTGCTGATGCTGGCCACGGGAACCACGGGAAGGCTGGGGGAGCCAATAAGCGGCGCACCGTTGTCGCCCAAGGCGCGGGCGAGGTGGGTTGGATCTGCGCCCGCAGCGCTTGGCGCGAGGGCCTGCGACGCGGTGGCCGGTCGGCTGGCCGGCCATTTCAGCGCCCAATAAACCACTGAGCCTGCTGCCAACGCCGCCAACACAAACGCAGCCACGGCCGCCCAACCCGCCCGGCGGGGCCCCGCCGTTCGATTCGCTGCCCGATTCGCTGCAATTTGCATTCGCAGATTATGATGGAAGGAGATTGAATTCAACACAGTGTCCCATCCCGGCGCCATTTGCTGGCGTCGTGGCTTTCGGAACAAAGGAAGTACTTAAATGCAGTTAAATTTGGGTGGTTGGCGCGCTCGGGCATCCCGCGCCATGCACAAGGGCTTCACCCTCATTGAGCTGATGGTGGTGCTGGTCATCATCGGCGTGTTGGCCGCCTTGATTGTTCCCAACGTGCTTGACCGTGCTGACGACGCGCGCGCCACCGCCGCGAAAACCGACGTGACCAACCTGATGCAGGCGCTCAAACTCTACAAACTCGACAACCAGCGCTACCCCACAGCCGAGCAGGGTTTGCAGGCGCTGGTGGCCAAGCCGACCGGCGGGCCAATTCCGGGCAACTGGAAGCCCTACGTCGAAAAACTGCCGAATGACCCCTGGGGGCGGCCCTACTTGTTCCTCAACCCCGGCGTGAAGGGCGAGATTGACGTGTTGTCGTTCGGCGCCGATGGGCAGGCCGGGGGCGAAGGCAAAAATGCGGACGTCGGATCCTGGTGATGTGGCCCCCACGGTCGCCCACTGCGTGTGGCTCCCTGCCCCCCAAGGGGGCCGCATTTTTGCTTGGGGCGGCCCGGCGAAAAATTGTGGCCCCCACGCTCTCGCACTGCGTGTCGTCGCTGCCCCCCGAGGGGGCGAATTTTTGGCTTCGCCGCTCTTCGAGAACTTGGGGCGGCCCGGCGAAAAATTGTTGTGTTTAGCCCATGTTTCGGTTGCGTGGATTCACTTTAATTGAGCTGCTGTTGGTTGTCGCCATCATCGCGGTGGCGACGGCGGGGGTGGGATTTGTGCTGCGGGATTCTTCTGAAACACAACTTGAGCGCGATGCGGTGCGGCTGGCGGCGCTGCTGGAGTCGGCGCGGGCGCGCTCGCAGGCCAGCGGCGTGGTCGTGGTGTGGCGCAGCACGGCGACCGGGTTTGTGTTCGATGGGTTGCCAGCCGGGGCGCTGGCGGAAGGCTGGCTTTCTCCCGATGTGGCTGCCGCCACGCCGACGCTGCTGGTACTGGGGCCTGAGCCGATCACTTGGCCGCAAAAGGTGCAGTTGGTGACTTCCGCGCCCGGCCAAAGCGCGGGCACGCGGTCGCTGGAGGTGCGCAGCGACGGTGTGCGCCCCTATTCCGTGCAGGCCGTTGTGCAATGACTGGCGGTCACCCCGAAGTTCGAACGGGCTGCCGCGCCAGCGGCTTCACCTTGGTGGAAGTGTTGGTGGCACTCTCCATCGTCGCCATTGCCTTGACAGCGGGCGTACAGGCCACGCTGGCCCTGACGCGCAACGCCGAGCGCCAGACCGACACGTTGTTGGCCCATATCTGCGCGGAAAACGAGCTCGTCAAACTGCGCTTGTCGCGTCAGATGCCAGGTGTGGGCGACACCCGTGTGCCGTGTGAGCAGGCCGGGCAAAACCTGTCGGTGGGTGTGCAGGTGCGGCCCACACCCAACCCGAACTTTCGACGCGTGGATGCGCAGGTGTTCAATGGCGATTCGCCCATCCTGAGGGTGTCCACCGTGGTGGGGCGATTTTGATGGCGAGGGCAAGCGCTTGCACGAACGCAAGCCGAATCGAGCAGCGGCGGCACAACACGCCCAGGCGCGGCGGCGGCTTTACCTTGATCGAGCTCCTGGTAGCGATCAGCATCCTGGCTTTGATGGCCGTTTTAAGTTGGCGCGGCCTGGACAGCATGACCCAAACCCAATCGCGCCTGCAACAACGCGCCGACGACGTGCTGGCGCTGCAGGCCGGTTTGGCGCAGTGGGGCGCCGACTTGGACGCCATGCTGGTGTTGCCGGGCCAATCGGCGCTGGATTGGGACGGGCGCGCGCTGCGTTTGACGCGCCGGGCCAGCGGCACGCCGGGTTCGGCGGAGGCGGTCATCGTGGCGGCCTGGTCGCGCCGGGACGTTGATGGCGCCGGCCAGTGGCTGCGCTGGCAGTCTGCGCCGCTTCTCACCCGCGGCGACCTGCAAACTGCCTGGGCCGCCGCCGCGCAATGGGCGCAAAACCCGGGTGACGACCTGAAAGCCCGTGAAGTGCGCATCGTGCCATTGGCGCAATGGCAAATTTTTTATTTTCGCGACGACACCTGGACCAACCCACTGTCGGCAGCCGGCAATGTGGCAGCGGCTGGCGCGCCGGGTGCCGCGCCGAGTGCCGTGCCAATTGCCTCGTCAAGTGCGGGGCCAGGTGCAACCGGGCGCTTAACCGCAGGGGCCGTAAGCAGTGCAATCGGAGCTGCATCGGCCGGTGTGTTGGGCGGCATCGCGGGTGCTGTCACTGGCAGCTTGGCCGCTTTGGCTGCGTCTTTGCCCGCCACCGGCGCCCTGCAAGCGGTTCCGCAAGGCGTTCGCCTGGTGTTGACACTGCCGCCGGGGCAAGCGCTCAGCGGCACGTTGACCCGCGATTGGGTGCTGCCCACGGTTGGAGGAGGGAAATCGTGAGCCGGCAAAAAGGCGCGGCGATTTTGATGGCGATGCTCACCGTCACGCTGGTGGCTGCTTTGGCGGCGGCAGCGCTTTGGCAGCAGTGGCGCAGTGTTGAGGTGGAGGCGGCGCAGCGCGCGCGGGTGCAATCGGGCTGGATTCTGGTGGGTGCGCTGGATTGGGCGCGGTTGATTCTGCGCGAGGATGCCCGTTCGGCCGGTGCAGACCACTTGGCCGAGCCCTGGGCGGTGCCGCTGGAAGAGGCACGTCTAGCAACATTTTTTGCCTCTGGCACCACCTCGGACACCACGCAAGACGATGTCCAGCAATCCTTCATTTCGGGCCAGATGTTCGATCTGCAGGGGCGCTTGAATGTGCGCAATCTGGTAGAAATGGGAAAAGCCTCGCCCGTCGCCGTGCGCCAGTTCGAGCGTTTATTTGAGCTGCTTGGGCTGCCCGCCGGCGAGGTCGCCGATATGGCGGAGAACCTGCGCATGGCGTTGGACACGTCGGCAGAAAACCTCGCTGGCGTCAACGCGCCGCTGGTGCCGCAAACGGTGGGGCAATTGGCCTGGCTTGGGCTGTCGGCCCACTCGATCATGGTGCTGTCACCCTTTATTACCATCCTGCCGCATTCAACGCCGGTGAACCTCAACACCGCGCCGGTTGAGGTCATTTTTGCCAGCATTGAGGAGTCGGACATGGCGCTGGCGCGGCGCCTGGTGACGGCGCGGGCGCAGTCGCATTTCAAAACCTTGAGCGAGGCCGCGCGTTTGCTGGGCGATGTGCCGGGTCAGATCACTCAGGAACGCCACAGCGTCTCCACGCGTTACTTCGAGGTGCGCGGCGCATTGCGGCTGGAGGATGTCACCGTGAACGAACGTTCGCTGGTGGTGCGTGACGGCCTCGATGTCAAGGTGCTCTGGCGCGAGCGCATCAAGGGTGCCGCGCCCAGAAGGCCGTCTCTACAATGACCCGTTCAACCTCCCAGTCATGCCCACGCTGATCGTTTACCTGCCGACCGAACTGCCCCAGGCGTCCAGCCAGGTTGCGTACCTGGTCACGCCAGACGGGCGCACTGTGGGCGCGCATTCGAGCGCCGCGCTGGCGCTGTTGCCTGCCCCAGCCGGCGTTGAGGTGGTGGCTGTGGTGCCGGCGCAGGCGTTGTCCTGGCATCTGGTGCAGTTGCCGCGCGGGCTGCTGCGTCAAGGACTGGGTGCCGAGCGAGCCAATCCCCGCCTGCGTGCCGTGCTTGAGGGCCAGCTGGAAGAACATTTGTTGGACGAACCCGCGCAACTGCATTTTGCGTTGGCACCCGAGGCGCAAGACGGCGCACCATTGCAGGTGGCCGCCTGTGACCGCGCTTGGCTGCGCGCCTGGATGCAGGCGCTGGAGCAACACCAGCGGCCGGCCGCGCGGATCGTGCCCGAATTCGCGCAACCGCTGCAGGCGGTGCACGTGCTGGGGCCAGAAGCATCGCCGCTGCTGGTTTTTTCCCAGTCTGTTGGCGCGTCAATGGGCGTGTCAATGGCGGGCGCAACAGGGGCAGCGGGGATCGTGGTGCTGCCCTTGAATCCCGCCACGGCTGGTTTGGCCGCGCTGCCTGCGTCTGCCGCCGGAACGGCGTCGGCTGCCGCGCTGGAAGATATCGTGGTGTTGGCAGAGCCGTCTGTCGCCGCAATCGCGGAGCACCATTTCAGGCGCCCCGTGCGCCTGCAAAGCCGCCCCGAGCGCTGGCTTGCTGCGGCGCAATCACCGTGGGACTTGGCGCAGTTTGACCTGGTCAGCTCCAGCCGCCTGCGCAGTTGGCGGCGTTTTCTGGCGCTGTTTGAAAACGGCTGGCGCGCGCCTGAATGGCGGCCCGCGCGCTGGGCTGCCGTGGCGTTGGTTGCGGCCAATTTGGTCGGGTTCAACGCCTGGGCCTGGGCGCAACGGGCGAGCCTGGACGCCAAGCGCCAAGCCGTCCGCGAGGTGCTCACCGGCGCGTTCCCCGGGGTGAAAGTGGTGATCGACGCGCCGGTGCAAATGACGCGCGAGCTGCAGCGCCTGCGGGTGGCGGCGGGTGCGGCATCGACAGGCGACTTTGAACTGCTGCTCGCCGCCTACGGGCATTTGGCCGTGGCGGGTGCCAATGTGTCTGCGAGGAAGGCCGAGGCAATGGAATACACGTCCAACGAGCTGCGCGTCAAAGGCTTGGGCTTGAGCCGCGCCAACCTGGACGAGATGGGCGCCCAAGCCCGGCTGCGGTCAGTCGTGCTTCGCCTAGACGCCGACACTTTGGTGTTGTCACCGGCCGCGCCGGCCAGCCTGCAGCCATGAGCAATTTGACCCTGGTCACGAATTGGTGGGGCAAGCTCGCTGCGCGCGAGCGGCGTCTTGTGTTGATTGCTGCCTGGCTGGTTGCCGCACTGCTGGTGTGGTGGATGGCGCTGGCCCCGGCGCTCGCCACGCTCAAGTCGGCAGACCAGCAACACCAGGCGCTGGACGCGCAGCTGCAAAACATGTTGGCGCTGAAGGCCGAAGCCGCTTCGCTGCAGTCCCAAGTCAGGGCGGGTGGCGAGGATGCCCGCCGCGCGCTGGAATCGTCTCTGAAACAGCGCTTTGGGGCTGCGGGAACGCTGCAGTTCGGCGGTGAACGGGCCACCGTGAATTTGAAGGGTGTTACGGGCGCGGCGCTCGCTAATTGGCTGGTCGAGGTCAGGGCCGGCGCGCGGCTCTTGCCTGCCGAGGTTCGCCTGACCCGTGCCAATGTCCCCGCTTTGGGGGCACCTGCTGCCTCCGTGGCCGCGACCGACCTGTGGGATGGCAGCGTTGTGTTGAATCTTCTGCCTCGCTGACACAAGCCGCAACCTGAAAACTGCAATGCGTGCAACCTCAACCCGGCCAATTGGCAGCACATGCTGAAGCCGTCGCCACACCAGAATTCACCCTGGCGGTGGGCCGTTGCCGGCGTCTTTCTGGGCGTGGTTCTTGCCACAGCCGCATTTGCGCCAGCGCGTTGGCTGGCCGGCTGGGTGCACAGCGCCAGTGGCGGCCGGGTGGGCCTGCCCGATGCACGGGGCACGGTCTGGTCAGGTTCGAGCCAACTGATGCTGTCGGGCGGCGCTGGCAGCCAGGGCAACACGGCCATGCCGGGGCGTTTGGACTGGCGCCTTCGGCCCGGCCTGCGCGGGTTCGATCTGTCGGCCCGCGCGCCGTGTTGCATGGCGCAACCCCTGCAACTGTCCCTGCAATTGGGGTGGGGCAGATTCACGGCTGTTGTTGCGGACCATGCATCCAACTGGCCAGCCGGGTTGCTGGTTGGCTTGGGCACGCCATGGAACACCATCGCCGCTGAGGGTAATTTGTCGGTGGCGAGCAAGGGCCTGTCATTAGAATGGGCCGAAGGGCGCGTGTCGATGGTCGGCGGGCTGCAAATTGACGCGCTGGAAATGGCGACCCGGCTGAGCACGGTGAACCCGGTGGGAAGTTACCGGGTCGCGCTGGACGGCGGCCAGATGGTGTCGTTGAAGGTGCAAACCTTGCAAGGCAGCTTGCAGTTGAGTGGGGCGGGCCAATGGGTGGGAGGGCGTTTGCGTTTCGACGGCGTCGCCAGCGCGGAGCCGCAGCGCTTGGATGCCTTGTCGAATTTATTGAACATCATCGGGCGGCGCGAAGGCGCGCGCTCCATCATCAAAGTGGGTTGAACTGCATGACATTCAAAGATGGCAATGCCAGGGCAGGAGTTCTAGTCACTATAAATAATATAGCTGCGCACGCTATTTTTTATTGGCTTATCGGGCTGTTTGCCTTAAATTCATGGGCGCAATCCGGCTTCGCCCAGGCGCCGCCGCCGACGCCTGCCCAGGAGGCCGCCAGCCAGCCGCGCCGGGGGGAATCGATCACACTCAATTTTGTCGGCGCTGAAATCGAAGCGGTGGCGCGGACGATTGCAACCATCACGGGGCGCAATGTGGTGGTCGATCCTCGGGTCAAAGGCGTGATGACGCTCACGACCGAGCGACCAGTTTCCCCCGCAGTGGCGTTCAACCAGTTTCTCGCCACGTTGCGCTTGCAGGGGTTCACGGTGGTGGAGTCCGGCGGCCTGGACAAAATCGTGCCTGAGGCGGATGCCAAGTTGCAAAGCAGCGGTGTTTCCGTCGGTGCCGCTCCCGCCAGCGCCGCAGGCAACCAAATCCTCACGCAGATTTTTCGCCTCAACTACGAGTCAGCCAACAATTTGGTGGCCGTGCTGCGGCCCTTGATCAGCCCCAACAACACCATCAACGTCAGCCCAGGCAACAACTCCCTGGTGATCACCGACTACGCCGACAACTTGCGGCGCCTGGGGCGCATCATCGCCGCGCTGGATGTGTCGAACGCGACTGACGTTGAAATCATTCCGCTGAAACACGCCATCGCCTCCGATCTGGCGCCGCTGGTGTTGCGACTGATTGACGCGCCGACGGGCGGCCCGGGCGCAGCTGCAGGGCAGGCGGCTGACGCGTCGTTTCGCACCACGCTGGTGGCGGAACCGCGCTCCAATGCGCTGATCTTGCGCGCCGCTAACCCGGCCCGGGTGGCCCTGGTGAAGTCACTGGTGGAAAAACTTGACCGGCCAACCAGCGGCGTCAATGGGGACAGCGGCAACATTTATGTGGTCTACCTGAAAAACGCCGAAGCCACCAAGGTTGCGGCAACATTGCGCGCCGCGTTGGCAGCAGAGGCGCGGCCCACCACAGCGCCCACGCCCGCCAGTCCGTCGGCGTTGGTCACGGCAGCGGCCAGCCAGGCCGCCGCGCAACCTTCCACCGGCGGGCAGATCCAGGCCGACCCGTCCACCAATTCGCTCATCATCACGGCGCCAGAACCGCAGTACCGCCAGATCCGCGCCGTGATTGACAAACTTGATGTGCGCCGGGCGCAGGTGTTTGTGGAGAGCCTGATCGCCGAGGTCAACGCCGACAAGGCGGCGGAGTTCGGCATCCAGTGGCAAGGCCTTTTGGGCAGCAATGGCGATGTCAACGTGGGGCTGCTGGGCACCAATTTCCGCATTGGCGGCGCCAACATCATTTCGCTGGCCACCGGTGCGGCCTCCGGCCAAGCCACGCCCAGCGCGGGGTTGAATGTCGGCGTGGCGCAAAAAGTCAACGGCATTTACGTGCTGGGCTTCCTTGCGCGGTATTTGCAAGCCAATGGCGACGGCAACATCTTGTCCACACCCAATTTGCTCACCCTGGACAACGAAGAAGCCAAGATTGTTATTGGCCAAAACGTGCCGTTTGTCACCGGCTCATTCACCAACACCGGCGGCAATGCCAGCGCTGTGAACCCGTTTCAGACCATCGAGCGCAAAGACGTTGGCCTTACGCTCAAAGTGAAACCGCAAATCAGCGAAAACGGCACCGTGAGGTTGACCATCTCCCAGGAGGTCTCCACCGTGCAAGCCTCCACAGCGGGCGCAGCCAATGGGCCGACGACCAACAAGCGCTCGATTGACACCAACGTGTTGGTCAATGACGGCGCCATCGTCGTGCTGGGCGGCCTGTTGCAAGACGAATATTCGGGCAACCAAGAGAAGGTGCCGGGCCTGGGCGACATCCCCATCATCGGCAACTTGTTCAAGAGTGAATCCCGCAGCCGGAAAAAGACCAACCTGATGGTCTTCATTCGGCCGGTGGTGATGCGTGACGCCAGCAGCGCTGACGCCCTGACGATGGACCGTTACGACCTGATGCGCGGCAAACAGCAAGAAGCCCAACCTGAACCCAGCGTGGCCATTCCTGTGAACGAGGCCCCGGTGCTGCCAGAATTTCTGCCACGTCCGCCCGGAACGGTTCCGGCCGTTCAACGATAAACCCACTCGGCCAGGCCATAAATTTTCAGCAAGCCATGGCGACGCTCAACTCCAACGTGCCCACGACGCGTTACCCGTTGCCCTACGCGTTTGCGCGCGCGCACCAGGTGTTGCTGGAAGAATCCGCCGGGGAGCTTACGCTGTGCCTGCATGCCAGTTCTGCGGCGGCGGGCGTCAGCGAAGTGGCGCGCAAACACGCGCCGCAACGGGTTGAGCTGCACCAGGCGCAGGCGCTGATTGAGCGCATCAGCGCCGCCTATGCCCAAGGCGAATCCAGCGCCGCCAGCGTGGTCAGCGAGGTGGAAAGCGACGCCGACCTGAGCCGCATGATGCAAGACTTGCCAGCGATTGAAGACCTGCTCGAAACCGCAGACGACGCGCCCATCATCCGTATGCTCAACGCGCTGTTGACGCAGGCCGCGAGGGACGGCGCGAGCGACATCCACATCGAACCCTATGAGCGCAATTCAAGCGTGCGTTTTCGCGTTGACGGCACCTTGCGCGAAGTGGTGCAACCCAACCGCGCCCTGCATGCAGCGCTGATCTCGCGCCTGAAAATCATGGCCGAGCTGGACATTTCGGAAAAACGCCTGCCGCAAGATGGCCGCATCAGCTTGCGCATCGGCACACGTGCTGTGGATGTGCGCGTCAGCACTTTGCCGGGCGCTTATGGCGAACGCGCCGTGCTGCGCCTGCTTGATAAAACCGAAAGCAAATTGAACCTCGAAGCCATCGGCATGCAAGGCGAGGTGCTGGCGCGGTTGCAAAACCTGATCGCCCAGCCGCACGGCATTATCTTGGTGACCGGGCCGACAGGTTCCGGCAAAACCACCACGCTGTATGCGGCGTTGAGCCGCCTGGACGCAGCCCACAGCAACATCATGACGGTGGAAGACCCGATTGAATACGAACTGGCCGGCATCGGCCAAACGCAGGTGAACGCCAAGATTGATTTGACCTTCGCCAAGGCGCTGCGGGCGATTCTGCGGCAAGACCCCGACGTGATCATGATCGGCGAGATCCGCGATTTCGAGACCGCGCAAATCGCCATCCAGGCCTCGCTCACCGGCCACCTTGTGCTGGCGACTTTGCACACCAACGATGCCGCCAGCGCCGTCACGCGTTTGACCGACATGGGCATCGAGCCGTTTTTGCTGAGTTCTTCGCTGCTGGGTGTGCTGGCGCAGCGCCTGGTGCGCAAACTCTGCCGCGAATGCGCGGGCGCCGGTTGCCCAGCTTGCGCCAAAACGGGTTACCTTGGCCGCACCGGCATCTTTGAGCTGCTTTTGACCACCGACGCGATTCGTGCCCAAATCCATCAAAAAGCCGCAGAAGCGGACATCCGCGCTGCCGCCATCCAGGCTGGCATGGCCCTGATGCGCCACGACGGTGAGCGCTTGGTGCTAAGCGGCGTCACCTCGCGCGAGGAGTTGCTGCGGGTGACGCGGGATTGACGTGGGATTGACACGGAACCATTGATTGTTAATACCCATGTTAATTTCTGACGACTTTCTGCTGGATTTGCCTGATTTTTATACTTTTTCCGGCATCAAGTCACGTGAAATGGTCATTTGTTGCTATATAAATAATAGCACTCATACGGGCCATATTTGTCCATCTGCATCCCCTTGCATGGCCCATGCCCGCCTATTCGTTTGAAGCGCTGACCGCCGACGGCCAGACCACCAGCGGCGTGTTGCAGGCGGACTCGGCGCGGGCGGCTCGCAGCCAGTTGCGGGCGCAGGCGCTGGCGCCGGTGCAGGTGGAAGTGGTCGGCGCTGGCTCTGCGCCGTTGGCAAACGCAGAAGGCGGCTTGGCCGGTAGTTCGTTCGCAACTTCAAAAGCCGGGTCAAGTTCGAGGCCAGGTGGCAGGCTATTTGCAAAGAAGGCATTCAGCAACACCGAACTTGCCATTTGGACTCGGCAACTGGCCGGCCTGGTGTCTTCGGGCCTGCCGCTCGAACGCGCGTTGACCTCCTTGTCCGACGAATCCAGTGTGCAAGCCCAACGCAATCTCATCGCCGCCTTGCGCTCGGAGGTGAATGGCGGCGCCACCTTCGCCAATTCGCTGGCGCAACATCGCCATGAGTTCTCCGATGTCTTCATCGCGGTGATTGGTGCAGGCGAGCAAAGCGGCGGCTTGGGGGCCGTGCTGGAGCGGCTGGCCGATGACATGGAGGAGCAACAAGCGCTGAAAGCCAAACTGATGGCGGCGGCGCTGTACCCGGCCATCGTCACCTTGGTCGCCATCGTCATCGTCATGTTTCTGCTGGGTTACGTGGTGCCTCAAGTGGCGAACGTGTTTGCCGGCAGCAAACGCGCCTTGCCCTTGCTCACGGTGGTGATGCTCGGCATCGGCAATTTTGTGCGCGACTACGGCTGGCTGGTGTTGGCGGTGCTGGTTTTGGGCGTATTCACCATTCGCTTGGCCAGGCGCAGTGACGATGTTCGCCAAAGGATGGACGCCGCCTGGCTCACCTTCCCGGTGCTGGGCCGTTTGGCAACGGGTTACAACGCCGCGCGTTTCACTGGCACCTTGGCCATGTTGACAGGCGCTGGTGTGCCGATCTTGCGCGCGTTGCAAGCGGCGGCTGACACGCTGGCCAACCGGGCAATGCATGCCGACGCCTTGGAGAT
This sequence comes from Rhodoferax sp., assembly GCA_031428695.1. Classification (GTDB taxonomy): domain Bacteria; phylum Pseudomonadota; class Gammaproteobacteria; order Burkholderiales; family Burkholderiaceae_C; genus JANYCG01. The sequence continues at coordinate 14,127 of JANOYE010000233.1, forward strand.
CATGGTGCTGGTGCGTGAAGGCGCGCCCTTGGCCTCGGCGCTGTCGCAGAAGAAACGTTTCCCTGGGCTGCTGGGCATGTTCGCGCGCCTGGGTGAACAAACCGGCCAGTTGCCGCTGATGCTGGATCGCGCCGCGCGGCAACTGAGCCAAGAGGTTCAGCGCCGCTCCATCGCGATGGCGACCATCGCCGAGCCTTTGTTGATCGTGGTGATGGGCGTGGTGGTGATGCTGATCGTCTTGGCTGTCTTGATGCCGATCATTCAGCTCAACCAGTTAGTCCGCTGAACACCATGGCTGCCACGCTGGACAATCAACTGGTCGTGGCAATCTCATCGCGCGCCTTGTTCGATTTTGAAGAAGAAAACAAGGTCTTCGAAAAGGGCGACGACCGCGCCTACATGAACCTGCAGCTGGAGCGCCTAGAGCACGCCGCCAAGCCCGGCGTGGCGCATTCCCTGGTGAAAAAACTGCTGGCTTTCAATGCCGGGAGCCCGGCTGAAAAACGGGTGGAGGTGGTGATTCTGTCGCGCAACGACCCGGTTTCGGGCCTGCGGGTTTTCAACTCCGCCGCAGCCAGCAAACTTGTGATTGAGCGGGGCGTTTTCACGAAGGGGCGGGAGCCCTACAAATACCTGCGGCCCCTCAAGGCCAACTTGTTCTTGTCTGCCAACCCAGGTGACGTGCGCGCAGCGCTGAATGCCGGATTCGCCGCCGCGACGGTACACACGGGTTCGGTAAAGGCGGGCGGCTCTTACCCCAATGAGGTGCGTATCGCCTTTGACGGTGACGCGGTTTTATTCTCTGACGAAGCCGAGCAGGTCTACCAGCGCGGCGGCCTGCAGGCCTTTCACACCCATGAAAAACGCCGCGCCAGCAAACCCTTGCCCGATGGCCCGTTCAAACCTCTGTTAGTGGCCTTGCACGGGCTGCAGCAAGCTGCGCAACCCAATATGCGCATTCGCACTGCGCTGGTGACGGCCCGCAGCGCGCCCGCCCACGAACGCGCAATCCGCACTTTGATGGACTGGCACATTGAAGTTGATGAAGCCATGTTTCTCGGCGGCCTGGCCAAGGGCGAATTTTTGCGCGAGTTTGAGCCTGATTTTTTCTTTGATGACCAGGTTGGCCATATTGAGTCGGCAGCGCGCCATGTGCCGTCCGGCCATGTGGCCAGTGGCGTGTCGAATCAAAAAAAACTGAATCAGGTGTAACGTTTGCTGCGCAGGTTCACCCGCATCTCCTGCAACAACGGCTGCAGTTTTTCACTGCCAATGCGCAGGGCGACACAGGTGGTCAGCACGTCGATGATCATCAGGTGCAGGAGGCGCGACACCATGGGGCTGTAGCGGTCATAACCTTCCGGGTGGTCGGCTGAGAGGTGAATATTGCCGCTGGACGCCAGGGGCGAGCCGCTGGCCGTGATGGTGATGACGGTGGCGCCGTTTTTTCGCGCAATGTCGCAGGCGTCCATCAAATCCCTTGTGCGCCCGGAGTTGGAAATCACTACCACGCTGTCACCCGGCCCCAGGATCGACGCACTCATGACCTGCATGTGGCCGTCGCTGTAGGCGATGGCGTTCACGCCCAGGCGGAAGAATTTGTGCTGTGCATCCTGCGCCACGATGCCCGAGTTGCCGACGCCAAAAAATTCGATGCGTTTGCCCTGGCGGTAGGTCTCGAGGATGGCATCGACGGCTTTTTCTATGGCCAGGGTGCTGGCATCGTTGCGGTATTTGAGGAAGGCCGCCACGGTGTTGTCGATCACCTTGACCAGCACATCGCCGGTTTTGTCGTCCGCATCGACGCTGCGGTGGATGAAGGGCACACCTTCACTCACGGAACCGGCCAGTTTGCGTTTGAAATCGGTCAGGCCGTCGTAGCCCATGCTGCGGCAGAACCGCACCACCGTGGGTTTGCTCACGTGGGAGCGCAAGGCCAGCTGACTCACCGGCAAATGGGTGAACGAGCGCGGGTCGCTCAACACCAGCTTGCCCACACGTTGCTCGGCGGGGGCGAGCGATGTGAGGGAGGCGCGGATGCGGTCAAGCATGGTTGCCCCCACGGTCGCCCACTGCGTGTGGCTCCCTGCCCCCCGAGGGGGCCGCGTTTTGGCTTGGGGCGGCCCGGCGCCAA
>JANOYE010000234.1:0-1639 GCA_031428695.1 Rhodoferax sp.
GTTGTCGATGGCGGTGCGCGAAAACGAGCTGCGGGTGGAGGACCTGGGCCAGTCGGTCGCCAACATCGTCGCCTGGAACTACGTAATCGCCGCCGGCCTGGGCGGTGCGGGTGGCGCGTTGAGTGTGATGGCGCTGGGCCACATCGACCCCAACTTCAGCTACTGGACAACCTCGGGCGAGTTCGTTTTTGTGGCGATTCTCGCCGGCCACCAGAGTGTTGTGGCGATCCTGGCGGGCTCGTTTTTGCTGGAACTGGTGCGCTCGTTTTCCAGTGCCTATTTCCCCAATACCTGGCAATTCGCGCTGGGGTTGTTCCTGCTGTTGGTGATCCGGTTTCTGCCTGACGGCCTGGGTTCGCTCGCTGACCGTTTCAAGCGGGGCGACAAGCCATGACCGGGCCAGTCCTGTCCGCGCGCGGCCTGCAACGCAGTTTTGGCGCAGTAGTCGCCGCCGCCGATGTGAACATCGACGTCGCTGCTGGCGAGCGCCTGTGCCTGATTGGCAGCAACGGCGCGGGCAAAACCACCTTTGTCAACATGATCACCGGCTACTTGAAGCCCACCGAGGGCCATATCTTTCTGGCAGGCGTTGACATCACCCAACTCACCCCGCGCGCAATCACCAAAAAAGGCGTGGCCCGCTCCTTCCAGATTCCGCAACTGTGCCTGCCCATGACGGTGCTGGACAACGTTTTGACCGCCCTGCACTGCGGCCTGGGCAATCGCCAGTTCCTGAAGAACGCGCGGGATCGCGAGTCTGTCGCCCACGGCATGGAGTTGCTCGGGCGCTTCGGCCTGGCCCAACACGCCGCCCGCCCGGTATTGGAGTTGCCCGGCGGCGTGCGCAAGTTGCTCGACATTGCCATGGCGCTCACCGGCCAGCCGCGTGTGTTGTTGCTTGACGAACCGACCAGCGGCGTCAGCGCCGATGAAAAATACACCACCATGGACACCGTGATGCTGGCCATTGAACGCAGCAAAGGCAGCGCGCCCGTCACCGTGATCTTCGTCGAACACGACATGGACATCGTGCGCCGTTACGCCACCCGCGTGGCCGCGTTTTACAGTGGCCGTGTGATTGCCGACGGCCTCGCCGCCCTAGTGCTCACCGACCCTGATGTGCAGCGTTATGTCACTGGCTCGGCCCATCCGGCGCATGAAGCGCACGGGGCGCAGGCATGATCGCGCTTGAAGGCGCCCGCGTGGCGATCCAAAACGTCGAAGTGCTGCGCGGTTTTTCCATCCGCCTGGAAGCCGGTGCGATGGTTGGCTTGATCGGCCGCAACGGCGCCGGCAAAACCACGGTAATGCGCACCATCATGGGCCATTTGCCTTTGTTGGGCGGCACTCTGCGTCTGGACGAGACCGATCTAGCCAACGCGCCGCCCCATGCCCGCGCTGCCCAGGGCATCGGTTACATGCCCGAAGACTGCGGCCTGGTGCCTGAGCTCACGGTGGAAGAAAACATCTGCCTGCCGCTTTGGGTGTCGAAAACCTTGCCCCTGAAGGAGCGGCTTGATTTTGTTTACAGCGTGTTGCCCGAGCTACTGGAGATGCGCGAGCGCCGCGCCATGTTGCTTTCGGGCGGGCAGCAAAAAATGGTGGCTCTGGCGCGCGCCTTGTCGGTGGGCACAAAACT
>JANOYE010000235.1:0-2312 GCA_031428695.1 Rhodoferax sp.
GCAGGCTGGTTTGCCGATGCCGGTGCATCCGCACATGTTGCGCCACTCATTCGCCAGCCGCGTGTAGACCTGCGTGGTGCTGATGTTGGCGTGGCCCAAAAGCTCCTGCACGGCGCGCAAATCGCTGCTCGATTGCAACACGTGGCTGGCGAATGAGTGGCGCAACATGTGCGGATGCACCGGCATCGGCAAACCAGCCTGCAGGCTGCGCGTGCGCAAGCGTAACCAGATTGACTGGGCGGTGAGGCGGGTGCCGTTTTGGCCGATGAAGAGAGCGGCTTGCGGGGGGCTAGCGTTGTTGAAACCCTGCTCCCGCACGGCCACCCAAACGCCCAGTGCCTCAATGGCCTTCGCGCCCATCGGCACGCTGCGCCGTTTTGAGCCTTTGCCCAAGACGTGCGCCTCGGCGCCGGCCAGATCCAGCCAGCCGCGCGCCTCCTTGCTCGCGGCCACGTCCAGGCCGGTGAGTTCACCCACGCGAAGGCCGCTGCCGTACAGCAACTCGACCATCGCCGCATCACGCGCTTCGAGCCAGGGGTTGGTGGCATCGCGCTTGAAGCTGGCCAGTTGCACGGCGTCGTCAACACTCAAGGCCTTGGGCAGCGGTTTGGGCGCTTTCGGGGCGCGCACGTCGATCACGGGGTTGAGTTGGACCAGGCTCTCGCGCCCCAGCCAAGCGTAAAACCCGCGCCAGCCTGACAACACCAGCGCGATGCCGCGCGGGCTGCGCCCGCCTGCGTGCATGCGGGCGACCCACTGGCGGATGTGGGTGGTCTGCACTTGCAGCAACTCCACGCTGGCCTTGTTGGCGAATTCGGAAAGCTTAAGCAGATCGAGCCGATACAGCTCGACAGTGCGGCCAGCCAGGCGTTTTTCGACGCGGACGTGCTCCAGATACCTCTGGACAAGTCCTTCGTCGCCAGCCATCGCAGCTACCTCAATCTTGACAGCGCCGCACTGGCGATCTCGGCAATGCGCTGTAGAAAGTCGGTGCCCATGCCGCTGTTGAAGCGTTGCGCGTCGCTGGAAGCGAGCACCAACATGCCGAATGCCGGCGTGGGGCCGCCAACCGTGGCGATGCGCAGAGGCAGCAGCGCCAGAGACAGCGCGGTTTGCGGCTCGGGCAGCCAGCTCACGGCTTCAAAGCCGGTGTTGAGGCCGCAAAAGGGCTCCATCAGGCTGGAGGCAAAAACTTTGGCGTCTTCGCTCACGCCTTTGGCAAACTCGGCACCCAGCAGCGTCGGCTCGACATCCCAGACCTTGATGGCGACTTGCGGCACGAGGAAGTGGTCGCGCACCTCGTTGACGATGAGCTCGGGCATGGACGCCGAATCGGCGGCGAGAAACAGGCTGCGCGTCCAGGCCAAGAGTTTGTCTGACAACAGGGTGTTTTCATTGCCATTGCGAATCATGTCCATCATGCGGTGTTCGATGGCCTTGATCTTGTCGCGCAGCATTTCGGCCTGGCGCTCCTGCAGACTCACCGCGCGTTTGCCGTGCGGGCTGGTCAGCTGCACACTGGCCAGAAGCGCGGCGTGGCGCTCGAAAAAATCGGGCGTGTTGACCAGGTAATTGGCGATGTCGTCTTCAGTGATGGGATGGGCGAGGGCTTGGGTCATGGTGTGGGGGTAGTTTGGTCTGCAAAGCCAGTTGCGGCGTGTCAAAAGGTTTCGGGAACGTCGATCTCGCCGTCAAAAACCGCGGTCGCCGGGCCGGTCATCATCACCGGGGCTTGACCGCCAGCCCAGGTGATCGTCAACGGGCCGCCGCGTGTTTGCACCAGCACCCGCTGGTCGAGCAGGCCCAGGCGGATGCCGCACACCACGGCCGCACAAGCGCCGGTGCCGCAGGCCAGGGTTTCGCCGACGCCGCGCTCGTACACCCGCAGGCGGATGTTGGCGCGGCCGAGAACTTGCATGAAACCAACGTTCACACCTTGGGGAAAACTGGCGTGCCGCTGCACCCGAGGGCCCAGCACGCTGACGGCGGCGGTATCAACGTCTTCGACCTGCATCACCGCGTGCGGATTGCCCATCGACACCACCGCGACCGAAACAATCGACGATTCGACGCGATCCACGTCCCGGGCGTCTAGCATCAGCGGCCACACCAGCAGGTCAATGCCTCTGTGGCCGCCTGATGGTTCCGAGCGTTGTGAAAGCAATCCTGGTGGCACAAAGGGGATGCTGCTGAGGGTGAAAACCGGTGCTTCCATGTCAACGGTAACCTGGCCATCGGGCTGCGATTGCAGCGCCAACAGCCGGTTCAGGGTCTTGACACGCACCAGGGGTTTGTCTGTCAGTTGTTTGCCC
>JANOYE010000236.1:0-19458 GCA_031428695.1 Rhodoferax sp.
GCTTCCAGCTCGATCAGCGTGGTGATCGGCTGGCCGTCGCCACGCGCGCCGGGCAATGCTGCCACAGGCACGGAGTACACGCGACCTGTGTTGCCAAAGGCCAACAGGGTATCGACCGTGCGGCATTCAAACGTGCCGTAAAGCACGTCGCCGGCTTTGAAGGCAAAGCTGTCAGGCGCATGGCCGTGGCCGGTGCGCGCCCGCACCCAGCCTTTGTCACTGATGACCACGGTGACGGCCTCGTCCACCACTTTGACCTCCAGCACGGCCTTCTTCTCGCTCTGGATCAAGGTGCGCCTTGCATCGGCAAAGGTTTTGGCGTCACCCTCGATCTCGCGGATCATCAAACGTTTGAGCGCCGCCGGGCTGCCCAGAATCTCTTCAAGTTTCTTCTCGTCCTCGCGCAGCTCTTTGAGTTCCTGCTCGATCTTGATGGCTTCGAGCCGCGCCAACTGGCGCAGGCGAATTTCAAGAATGTCTTCGGCTTGGGCGGCGCTCAATTTGAAGCGGGCGATCAACGCGGGTTTGGGCTCGTCCGACTTGCGGATGATGGCGATCACTTCATCAATGTTGAGCAGCACAATTTGCCGCCCTTCGAGGATGTGGATGCGGTCTTGCACCTTGGAGAGGCGATGCCGCGAACGCCGCTCGATGGTGGTCTGGCGGAATTCGATCCACTCGCTGAGCATTTGCCGCAGCGATTTTTGTGTGGGTTTGCCGTCCAGCCCGACCATGGTGAGGTTGATCGGCGCCGAGGTTTCCAGGCTGGTGTGGGCCAAGAGTGTGGTGATCAACTCTTGCTGCTCGATGCGGCTGGTTTTGGGCTCGCACACCAGGCGCACCGCCGCGTCTTTGTTCGACTCGTCGCGGATCGCATCGAGCACGGCGAGGATCGTCGCCTTGGCCTGGTTTTGCTCCAGGCTCAGGGCTTTTTTGCCGGCTTTGACTTTCGGGTTGGTCAGCTCTTCAATTTCTTCCAACACTTTTTGCGTGCTGACTCCCGGCGGCAGCTCGGTGATGATGAGTTGCCATTGGCCGCGCGCGAGTTCTTCAATTTTCCAGCGCGCCCGCACTTTGAGCGAGCCACGGCCGGTGCGGTAAGCGTCGGCGATGTCACTCGCGGCGCTGATGATCTGGCCGCCGCCGGGGTAGTCCGGCCCAGGAACCAGTGTGAGCAATTCTTCCTCGCTCAAATTCGGCTGCTTGATCATGGCCACACAAGCGTCGGCGATTTCGCGCAGGTTGTGGCTCGGTATCTCCGTGGCCAGGCCGACGGCGATGCCGCTGGCGCCATTGAGCAAATTGAACGGCAGGCGCGCGGGCAGTTGCGACGGCTCTTCGGTGGAGCCGTCGTAATTGGGGAGAAACAAGACCGTGCCTTCGTCGATCTCACCCATCAACAAGCTCGTGATTTTGGCCAGGCGCGCCTCGGTGTAACGCATCGCCGCCGCACCGTCGCCGTCGCGCGAGCCAAAGTTGCCTTGGCCATCGACCAGCGGGTAACGCTGCGAGAAATCTTGCGCCATGCGCACCAGCGCGTCGTAAGCCGACTGGTCGCCGTGCGGGTGAAAACGGCCGAGCACATCGCCCACCACCCGTGCGCTTTTGACCGGTTTCGCTCCGGCGTTGCCGTTGGCCCCGCCAAAACCCAAACCCATGCGTTGCATGGCGTACAAAATTCGCCGCTGCACCGGTTTTTGACCGTCGCACACATCCGGCAAGGCTCGGCCTTTGACGACAGAGAGGGCGTATTCGAGGTAGGCGCGTTGTGCGTAAGTGGCCAGGTTGAGGTTGTCATCGCCATCAGCGGCGGTTGCGCTGCCTGGTGCAGCGTCGAAGAGATCGGTCATTGATTGAAAATATCAGCCCGGTGATGTGACTGGAGTTGGCTGGAGCAGGCCGCTGCCCGGCACGGAGTTGGGAAAGGCCCCCGCCGGCGTCGAGCCGGATGGGTCGCTGTCGGGCGGAAATGGCGCCAGCATGTTGCGCCTGCCGGTGGCGCCGCCCAACATTTCCATGCGCACGCGGGTGGCCATTTTGAGTTTTTCAGCGGTCACCGCTTTAGGCGGTTTCAGGCCCTGGTACAACTGCATCACGGTTTTGACGTAGTTTTGCGTTTCTTTGTAATTCGGAATTTTGTTGCCGGCTTTGATGACGGCGCCTTCACCCGCGTTGTACGAGGCCAAGGCCAGATCCAGCTGGCCAGGGAACATGGCGATGAGATCGCGCAGGTAACGCGTGCCGGCCCGCACGTTGATTTTCGGATCATTCAGCTTTTGCTCCAGCGACAACTTCTTGTCGCCCTCAACACCATAACGCCGCGCCGTTCCGGGCATCAGTTGCATCAGGCCGATGGCGCCTTTGGGCGACACCGCGCCCACGTCAAAGCCGGATTCGGCGGCGATCAGGGCCTGCAGCAGTTCGTAATCGACCTTGTAGGTGTTTGAGGCGTCTCGAATATGGTGTTTGATGGCCTTGTAATTGGGCGACACGTCAAAGAAGGTCACCAATTTAGCGGGTACGCTGGGCACGGACATGGGCCGGGGCGGTGGGTCGTCGGGCGTGCCTTTTGGCGTTTTGGTGGTGTCAAAACTCTCACCGCCTTTGTAAAAAAGCTCGTAGCGGTCGTCGGTTTTTTGGTCTGAAAAATGCGCAACACCGCGCTCATCAATGTAGCCCCACACGTCAGCGCGCGCAACTTGCTGCGAAATAAATAGCAGGCTGCACAATGCCAACGAGAGGAAACGCGCTAATTTGTTCATCAGATGTTCATTGGGTCGCCACTAATTTGTCTTGGGTCTTGGAATAGTTTTCAGATATCGAGTTCAACCGAATCGCCATGAATCTCCATCAACTCGCGCCGCGAGGCCGCTTCGCCCTTGCCCATCAGTTTGGCAATGAGGTTCTCGGTTTGGATGAAATCCATGGCACCGAGCGCCACTGGCAATAGGCGGCGCGTGTCGGGGTTCAGCGTGGTGTCCCACAACTGCTCGGCATTCATCTCACCCAGGCCTTTGAAGCGGCTGATGTTCCAGGCGCCTTCGCGAACGCCTTCTTTGCGCAGTTTATCCAGAATCGCGGTTAATTCACCGGCGTCCAGCGCATAACTCTTCGAAGCCGGTTTTTTTCCACGCGCCGGGGCGTCCACCCGGAACAAAGGCGGCCGCGCAACGTAAATATGACCGGTTTCGATCAATTTCGGGAAATGGCGGAAAAACAGCGTCAAAAGCAAGACCTGGATGTGGGAGCCGTCGACGTCAGCATCACTCAAGATGCAGACTTTGCCGTAACGCAGGCCGCTCAAATCGGGTGAATCGTTGGGGCCATGCGGGTCTACCCCAATGGCCACGGAAATATCGTGGATTTCGGTGTTGGCAAAAAGGCGGTCTCGCTCGACCTCCCAGGTGTTGAGCACCTTGCCCCGCAGTGGCAATATCGCCTGGCTTTCTTTGTCACGCCCCATTTTGGCGCTGCCGCCGGCCGAGTCGCCCTCCACCAGGAACACCTCGTTGTGGTTGATGTCGCGGCTTTCGCAGTCAGTGAGTTTGCCGGGCAACACGGCCACCCCCGAGCTTTTGCGTTTTTCGACCTTTTGCCCGGCTTTTTGGCGGGATTGCGCGGCTTTGATCGCCAATTCGGCGAGTTTCTTGCCGTATTCAACGTGTTGGTTCAGCCACAGCTCCAGCGCCGGGCGCACGAAACTTGACACCAGGCGCACCGCATCGCGCGAATTGAGCCGCTCTTTGATTTGGCCTTGAAACTGCGGGTCAAGCACTTTGGCACTCAAAACGTAACTGGCGCGGGCGAACACGTCTTCAGGCAGCAGTTTCACACCCTTGGGCAGCAGTGAATGCAGCTCGATGAAGCTCTTCACGGCGGTGAACAAGCCATCACGCAGGCCGCTTTCGTGGGTGCCGCCAGCGCTGGTGGGGATCAGATTGACATAACTTTCACGCACCGGCTGGCCATCTTCGGTAAAGGCAACACACCACTGCGCGCCCTCCCCTTCGGCGAAGTTGTCGTGTTGGGCGTCGGCAAACCCTTCGCCGTCAAAGAGGGGGATGACCAGGTCGCCGGTCAAGGTTTGCATCAGATAGTCTGTCAGCCCGCCTTTGTAAACCCAGGTTTGGGTTTCCTTGGTTTTCTCGACAAACAAGGTGACGGTGACGCCCGGCATCAACACCGCTTTGCTGCGCAGCAGATGCGCCAGCTCGGCCATCGGCAAGACAGAAGACTCGAAATATTTGGCGTCTGGCCAGACCCGAACCGTGGTGCCGGATTTGCGGTCGCCCTCGCCCGCTTTGCGAAGTTTCAGCGGCACGGTGACATCGCCGCCCTCAAACACCAGTGTGGCCACCTGGCCCTCGCGGTAACTGGTGGCTTCCAGCCGTTTGCCCAAGGCGTTGGTGACACTCACCCCCACGCCGTGCAGCCCACCGGCAAAGCTGTAAGCGCCGCCGCCTTTTTTGTCGAACTTTCCGCCCGCGTGCAAACGGGTGAACACCAGCTCGATCACCGGCGCTTTTTCTTCCGGGTGCATACCGAAGGGGATGCCCCGGCCATCGTCTTCAACGGTGACCGAGCCATCGCTGTGCAATATGACTTTAAGCTTCTTGCCGTAACCGGCCAACGCCTCGTCCGCCGAGTTGTCCAGCACCTCCTGGATGACGTGCAGCGGGTTGTCGGTGCGGGTGTACATGCCCGGGCGCTGCTTGACAGGCTCCAGGCCTTTGAGCACGCGGATTGAGCTTTCGGAATATTGCGATGGGGAAGCGCTGGGTTTGACGGCCATAACCGACCATTGTAATAGCTGAGCGCAAAAACACTGTTTTTTTATACAGACATCTCTCGCGTGCACCAAAATTTTCAACCTGCGAGACAGCAATGACCGGGCAGATTGGATAAAGTTCAGCCATGCGTACAAACCCGAATTCAGCCTTCAGCCCCGCCACCCTCTCCCTCACCCAAGTTCTGGTTTGCGGCGCCGCCATCGTCACCCTGTCCATGGGCATCCGCCACGGTTTTGGGCTGTGGCTGCAACCGATCACCCAGGCGCAGGGCTGGACACGTGAGAACTTCGCCCTGGCCATCGCCGTGCAGAACCTCAGTTGGGGCATTTTTGGCATTTTTGCCGGCATGGTGGCTGACAAGTTCGGCGCTTTTCGGGTGATCATCGCAGGCACCCTTTGTTATGCGGTGGGCCTTTGGGGCATGGCGAATTCGCCAACGCCGGGGCTCTTTTTATTGACCGCTGGCGTGTTGATTGGCGCCGCGCAGGCTGGCACCACCTATGCCGTAATTTACGGCGTGCTGGGGCGCAATGTGCCGATTGAGCGGCGCTCTTGGGCGATGGGTGTCACGGCGGCGGCGGGCTCATTCGGCCAGTTCTTGATGGTGCCGGCGGAAGGGTTTTTGATCTCCAACTTCGGCTGGCAACAAGCGCTGGCGGTCTTGAGCGTGGTTGTGCTGTTGATCATCCCCTTGAGTTTTGGCCTGCGGGAGCCGGGGTTTGCCGGCGGCGGAATGGCCAAGCGAGACCAATCGATCTGGAGTGCGCTCAAAGAGGCTTTCAAATACCCAAGTTTCCAGCTGCTGATGGCCGGGTATTTTGTCTGCGGCTTCCAAGTGGTGTTCATTGGCGTGCACATGCCGAGTTATTTGAAAGACAAAGGCCTGTCGCCGCAAGTGGCGGGTTACGCTTTGGCGCTGATCGGCCTCTTCAACGTGTTTGGCACCTACATTGCGGGCTCGCTGGGGCAGCGCATGCCAAAGAAGAACATTCTCTCGTTCATTTATTTGGCCCGCGCCGTTGTGATCAGCCTGTTTTTGTTGGCGCCGCTGACTCCGCTGTCGGTCTACATCTTTGCCTCGACGATGGGCCTGTTGTGGCTGTCCACCGTGCCGCCCACCACGGCGGCGGTGGCGTCAATTTTTGGCGTGGCGCATTTGTCGATGTTGGGCGGTGTTGTGTTTTTCAGTCACCAGATCGGCTCCTTCATGGGCGCTTGGCTGGGTGGGGTGCTGTACGACAAAACCGGGAGTTACGACATCGTTTGGTACCTCTGCATCGCGCTGGGCGTCTTCGGCGCATTGATCAATTGGCCAGTGAAAGAGGCGCCGATTGTGCGCACGCCTTCACTGAAGCCGGTGCCAGCCTGACTGCGGGTTGAAGCCTCAATGAACATTTTGCGCAAATACTGGATGCATGGGCTGGCCGTCGCAGCGCTGCTGGCAGTGTTCAGCATCTACACCCGCCCGGATTTTCTGGTCATGTTGGCCGACCAGATTTGGGCTTGTTTTTGAACGCTTTTCCTCATGGCAGCGGCGATGCATCGCCCTGGGTGCGGCGCTGGGCGCACTTGATCCGACCTGGCGGCACGGCGTTGGATCTGGCCTGTGGACATGGCCGCCACATGAAGTACCTGGCCGGGTTGGGGCACACCGTCACCGGGGTGGATCGTTCACCTGAGGCGATAGCGGCAGCTGGCCTTTACGGCACAGCAGTTTTGGCCGATGTCGAAAGCGGGGCCTGGCCTTTGAGCGATCTAAATCGCAGCGGGCAACCTCGCCAATTCGATGCCGTCGTTGTCACCAATTACCTTTGGCGGCCGCTCTTCCCGGTGATCCTGAGAAGCTTGGCACCCCATGGCGTGTTGATCCATGAAACCTTCAGCGCGGGCAACGAAAGCGTCGGCAAACCCTCCAGGCCCGACTTTCTGCTGCGCGACGGCGAGTTGCTCAACGGGTTTTCAACGCTGCGCGTGGTGAGTTACGAGTGCGGTTTCATTGATGCCCCAGCGCGGTTTGTGCAGCGTTTGGCGGCAGTGAACGAGCCCGCAGCGGGGGAATCAAACCTGCCCCCGGCGCGGTACCGGATTGCATGAATCGTCCGCCCCAGCAGCAGGACCGGTTTAGTGTTGCGGGTCTAGGTAAAATGAGCGAATGACATCTTCTTTCAGCCAAATCACCGGCAGCATCGTCGCCTTGGCCACACCCATGCATGCCGACGGCAGTGTGGACTACCCAACACTTCGCAAACTCATCGATTGGCACATCACCGAAGGCACCGACTGCATTGGCGTGGTCGGCACAACGGGCGAGTCGCCCACGGTCAATGTCGAAGAACACTGCGAGATCATTCGCGTCTCGGTGGAGCAGGCCAAAACCCACGGTGCCAAACGCGTGCCGATCATGGCCGGTTGCGGCGCCAATTCAACGGCAGAAGCCATCGAACTCACCAAATTCGCCAAGGGCGTCGGCGCTGACTGCCAGTTGCAAGTGGTGCCCTACTACAACAAGCCGACGCAAGAAGGCCAGTACCAGCATTTCAAAAAAATCGCTGAAGCGGTCGATTTGCCAATGGTTCTGTACAACGTGCCTGGCCGCACCGTGGCCGACATGGCGCACGACACCGTGATGCGCCTCACTGAAGTGCCCGGCATTGTCGGCATCAAAGAAGCCACCGGCAATATCGAGCGGGCGCAGTGGCTGATCCGCGAGGCCCCCAAATCATTTGCGGTGTATTCGGGGGATGACGGCAGCGCTGTCGCCCTGATGCTCTGCGGCGGCCAGGGCAATGTGAGTGTCACCGCCAACATCGCACCGCGCAAAATGCACGAGTTGTGCATGGCCGCCATTGCCGGCAACGCCAAAATGGCGATGCAAATCCAGTTGGCGTTGTTGCCATTGCACAAACACCTGTTTGTCGAACCCAACCCCATCCCGCTCAAATGGGCGATGGAAAAAATGGGCCTGTGCGGCGGCACGCTTCGCTTGCCCATGACCCCACTGTCCAAAACCCATGAAGCCGTGGTGCAAGCTGCCCTGCGCGACTGTGGTTTGCTCTGATCCGACTAGAAGTATTCAAGGAAACATTGGTGAAACAAATTTTGAAATTGCAAACTGGCTTGTTGGCCGCGTGTATGGCATTGGCCTTGGCTGGCTGCTCGGTGCTTGAGAGCGACAGGGTCGATTACAAAAGCGCCGGCAAGGGGCCCTCACTGGATGTCCCGCCCGACCTGACTCAGCTCTCGCGCGAATCGCGTTACAACGTGCCTGGTGTGGCGGTGACGGCCTCGGGTTTCGAGGCGGGGAAAACCACAAGTTCCCAGCCGGTTGCCGCCGGCAGTGTGGCAGACGTGCGCATTGAACGCTCTGGCAACCAACGCTGGCTGGTGGTGAACCGCCCCGCCGACAAGTTGTGGACAGCGTGCGTGATTTTTGGCAAGAAAACGGCTTTTTGCTGACGGTAGACCAGTCTGACCTCGGCATCCTGGAAACAGACTGGGCCGAAAACCGCGCCAAAATTCCGGACGACGTCATCCGGCGCACCTTGGGCAAGGTGCTCGACTCACTCTATTCAACCGGCGAGCGCGACAAGTTCCGCACGCGCTTGGAGCGCAATGCCGCAGGCGGCACCGAGATCTACATCAGCCACCGTGGCATGGTGGAAACCTACAACTCAAACAACAAAGACCAGACGGTCTGGGTGCCGCGCGCCGCCGACCCGGAACTTGAAACCGAGTTCCTGCGCCGCCTGATGTTGCGCCTGGGCGTGACCCAAGAGCAATCCAAAGCTTTGGTGGCCACCGCTGGCGGCAGGGCAACCTCTAAAGTGGCGACGGAAAACGGTCGGCCCGTGGTGATCGTGGACGACAACTTCGACCGCGCCTGGCGCCGTGTCGGCCTCTCGCTCGACCGCACTGGTTTCACCGTGGAGGACCGCGACCGCGCCAAAGGCATGTATTTTGTGCGTTATGTCGAACCCAACGCCGACAAGGCCGAGCCGGGTTTCTTCAGCCGCTTGTTTGGCGGCAGTGCCAAAGTCAACACGCCCATGAAGTACCAGATCAGCGTCAAGGGCCAGGGCGAATCCACCACCGTGGCCGTGCTGGACGCCGCCGGCGCGCCTGACGCCTCGCCCAATGCGCAGCGCATTGTGAAGGTTATCGCTGACGACCTGAGGTAGGCCTGACGTAGGATTTGCTGCAGGCGCTGAATTAAGGGAGTCGGCGCATGCTGCGATTCAAGAACCTCGGCAGCGGCAGCGCCGGCAATGCCACGCTGGTTGAAGCAGGCAGCGGCGCCTTCACGTCACGGCTGCTGGTCGATTGCGGGTTGAACCTCAAAACCCTGCTGGAGCGGCTGGCGCTGGCGGGTGTCAACCCAGAGCAAATTGACGCCGTTTTCATCACGCACGAGCACAGTGACCACATCGGCTCGGCCAGCCAGTTTGCCCGCCGTTTCAACACGCCTCTGTGGATGAGCCAAGGCACACACGATGCCTGCTTCCCAGCCGAGACCGGCTCTTTGTTCGAACCCCGCAAAAAAGTCGCCCCCGGCGACTCGTTCCGCTGCGCCCAAGACGCGCAAACCATTGACCTTGGCGAGCTGCAGATCACCCCCTTCACGGTGCCGCACGATGCGCGCGAGCCTCTGCAATTGCGCTGCTCCGATGGCGCGCGGCATCTGGGCATTCTCACCGATCTGGGCCACGCCACGCCCCACGTGTTGGCCCAGCTGGCTGCCTGCCAGGCTTTGCTGCTTGAATGCAACCACGATGGCGACATGCTGCAAAACGGCCGCTACCCGCCCTTCCTCAAAAACCGCGTGGGCGGGCAGTTTGGGCATTTATCGAACGCGCAGTCGGCCGGCATTGCCGCGTCGCTCAACCACGCCGGGCTCAATCACGTTGTAGCAGCGCACCTGAGCCGGCAAAACAACCGGCCTGAATTGGCGCGCGCGGCGCTGGCGCAAGCGCTGGGCCGCGCCGAGGCCGACGTTCCCGTGGCAGACCAGTTTCTGGGCAGCGACTGGCACTGTGTATAGGGCAACCGCCGAAGCACGCGGCCTCATCCGCGCCTGGACGTTTTCAGGCAAGAAAAAAGCCACCCGAAGGTGGCTTTTTCTACTGAGGTGAGTTACCTCAATTTACGTCAATTTACTTCTTGACAGCGCCGGTGGCGGCGTCAGCGGCCTTCTTGGCAGCATCGCCAGCAGCGCCAGCAGCGGCTGCAGCGGCGGCACCGGCAGCGTCTTTGGCAGCACCAGCGGCATCTTTGCCAGCTTCAACGGCAGCGGTAGCAGCACCGGTTGCGGCCGAAGCGGCAGCGGTCGCGGCAGTTGCAGCGGTGGTTGCGGCACCAGCAGCGGCAGAAGCAGCACCAGCAGCGCCGGAGGCAGCCGCAGCATCTTTGGCAGCGTCAACCGCGGCAGCGGCGGCAGGAGCGGGCGCAGCAGCTGCTGGCGCGGCGGCAGGCTTGGCTTCTTCTTTTTTGCCGCAAGCGGCAAGAGCGGCGGCAGCGATAACAGCGGCTAAAACGAGTGATTTGTTCATTTGAGGTTTCCAGTAAAGTTAAAGAAAAAAGTATTAACGATTTCCGCAATAGGTCATTGCAGAAACTCCGCAAAGACTGAAACAAAACGAAGCTTGAGACAAATTGGGTTTCAAACCCATTGTGCCCGGCCGGTTTTGCTTAGCCTCGGATTATACGATTAATCAAAGCCCAAGCGTTGTTGCAGGAAAGCCTGGTGAGCTGCTGCGCAGGCGCTCGTTGAGCAATTCTCTCAAGGCCACTCTGCGCTCAGGCTCGGGTCCGCTCACGCCGGTGCTTCGGGCCAGATCCAGGCGCTGCATCACCCAGCCCCGGCTCCACAGGGCGCTGGGGAAATCCAGCGGGTCAGCGCTGGTGCATTGCCGACATTCGATGATATGGCTCCAGGTTTTGCGCCAACTCACAAAACGCGGCTGGTTGCGCAACACGCCGTCATACCGCTTGGCCAGCATGGTGAAATGCCGACCGGTTTTAGACCAGGACTGCAAGGCGTCCACCACCACCCGCTCACGCAGCGGCCAATCTTCAAAACTGGCGTCGCTGATGATGATCTCGGGCCAACCTTCGTCTGCCGCGCGTCTGAACACGTCACGCACCAGCTGCTCAAAGTCGGCGCGACCCTGGAAACGGCCCGAGCGCAACGGCGCGGGCGCGGCCAAACCAGGCACAGCACCTGAAGCGCCCGCCGCGCCGGCGGAAATGCCTTGCCCAACGTCAGAGTTCATGAAGCCACCCCGCTTGCATCCAGTCTTGAAGCAGTGATTTTGCGCCCGGGCTGGCCTTTTTGACAACCTCGGCGCTCAGCAAGCGCTGGTTCGCCAATTGCCGCATCAGCGCCGCGTCGCGCCCTGACGCCAAAAAGCTCTCGCCGTTGATGAAGATGTGGCGCGCGTCAAACATCATCTTGCTGCGCCGGTCCAGCTGCGTGCCGCCTTGCCCGCCGCGCAGTCGCGGCACCTCTGCCGCGTCAAACCAAACGTTTGATTTGGGCTCCGTCAAACTCTCCCCCAACGCGCGCGCCAGCGTGTCGGCGTTTTTCACCGCTTCACGCAACGCTTCTTGCGCAAACGCCTGCAAGCTGGCGGGAATCTCTGCAGGCGCACCGGTGGCCGCTTGGCCGGCGTCTCGGTACATTGCGGCGCCCACTTCATCAGCAGCGTCGTCTGCCAGGCGCTGCAGCAAATCACGCGTGAGCTCCGCCTTGGCCGGCGCGCGAAATCCGATCGAGTACGTCATGCATTCGTCCAGCGCCACGCCGTCATGCGCCCACCTGGGGGGCAGGTACAACATGTCGCCGGCAGCCAAATCAAACGTCTGCTCGGGCTCAAAATTCTGCAAGATTTTCAGAGGCGCGCCAGGTTGCAGCGAGAGGTCTTTTTGCCGGCTCACGCGCCAGCGCCGCGTGCCCTGGGCCTGCAGCAAAAACACGTCGTAACTGTCGAAATGCGGCCCAACGCCGCCGCCTGCCGTGGCGAAGCTGATCATCACGTCATCCAACCGCACATCGGGCACAAAACGAAACTGGTCCATCAAGTCCCGCAGCGTCTGCACATGCAAATCCACGCCTTGCACCAGCAGCGTCCAATTGGGCTGCTTGGGGCTGGGCAACTGGCGGCGCGTGAACGGGCCCGACTTGAGCTTCCAGCTGCCTTTTGAGTCAAGCGACACCAACCGCGATTCCGCACCGTCTTGCCCGGCCAAATCAAACAACCCGGCACGCGCCAGCAGGGGCGAAAAACCAGAAATCGCCTGGCGAATCAACAGCGGCTTCTTCTGCCAATGGCGCTTCATGAAGGCCGCTGGGCTCAATTGCCCCAGCAGCGCCAGCGGTTTAGTGGTGTCCATCCAGAGATCCTGACTTCAGCGTTGAAGAACAGGGCTTCAAACTGCGACAATTCTCCTATGGAAATCTCTCAACAATGTGTGGTGGCTTTGACCTGGACGCTGAAGGACACGCTCGGCGAAGTGCTTGACGTGCTGGACGACCCGGTCGAATTCCTGGTGGGTGGCCGCGACCTGCTGCAAAAAATCGAGCAGGCGCTGCAAGGGCACGAAAAGAGCGACCGGCTTGATTTGCATCTGGAACCCGAAGACGCCTTTGGCGATTTCAACGACCAACTAGTATTTTTAGAGGCGCGCGCTCTGTTCCCCAAAGACGTTGAAGCCGGCATGCAGTTTGAAGGCGCCTCCCTGCCCGCAGGCTGCAACCCCGCCGCGCCCAAAGACGTGGTGTTCACCGTCAGCGAAATTTACCCCGACCACATCGTGCTGGACGGCAACCACCCGCTGGCCGGCATCGCGCTGCGCATCGCCATCAAGGTGGAAGGCGTGCGCGAAGCCACAGAAGCTGAAATCGGCGCGGGCACGGCGGGCACGGGGTTTTTCAAGATTCAGCCGCTGCACAGCGACTTGCCGGGGAATTCGACGCTTCACTGATATCGCTGCGCCAAATTGGATGAATTTGAGTCACTACTGTTTTTATAGCTGCTTACGCACATTATTCGTGACTTAGAGGCCTGAAATGTCTTGAACTATCGCGAAATTCGCGTTCTAGTCAATTTTGTTAATACCCATATCAACAACGATCACTATTGCAGCAGCTTGGTTCAGGCCTTCCCCGTCGAGCCATACCCGCCCTCACCCCGCACACTCGCCGGAAATTCGGTCACTACATTGAACTGCGCCTGCGCCACCGGCACGATCACCAGTTGCGCGATGCGTTCCATGGGTTCGATGGTGAAGGCAACATCACTTCGGTTCCAGGCGCTAACCATCAATTGCCCCTGGTAGTCGCTGTCGATCAGCCCGACGAGGTTGCCCAGAACGATGCCGTGTTTGTGGCCCAGGCCGGATCGCGGCAGGATGAGCGCGGCGTAGTTTGTATCGGCGAGGTAGATCGCGATGCCGGTGGGCACGAGCTGCCAGGCGTTGGGTTGCAGGGTGAGCGGTTCGTTCAGGCAGGCACGCAAATCCAAGCCCGCGCTGCCGGGCGTGGCGTATTGGGGCAGGTTGTTGATGAGCCTGGGGTCAAGGACTTTGACATCGACATTCATGGGTGCGTTTCTTCTTTTCTTCGTGTCTCAGTAAATGCCTATCGGCGGGCAGCCAAACGCCGCGCGATGTCCGCTACCAGTTGGCGAGCCAGCACGAGTTTGGACGCGCGAGGCAACTCGGTGGCGCCGTGTTCATCAACGAGCAAGAGCGCGTTGTCGTCCTGCCCAAACGTGGCCGGGCCGATGTTGCCGACCAGGAGCGGCACCTTCTTTTTCAAACGTTTGGCGGTGGCGTAGTTCAACAGGTCATGGCTTTCGGCGGCGAAGCCGACACAGAATAATTTACCGCTTTTGGCGCGCTCGCTGGAGGCGATGCCGGCCAAGAGATCAGGGTTCTCGACAAATTCCAAAACTGGCACGGCGCCAGAGCCGACTTTTTTGATTTTTTGGTCGGCTGCGTTGGCTGGCCGCCAGTCTGCCACCGCTGCCGTCGCTATAAATACAGTAGCTGACTGAGCAGGAAATTCGAGACCCCGCTGCATATTCAACGCAGAAGTCACGTTGATTCGGGTCACGCCGCGCGGTGTTGGCAAATGCACGGGCCCGGCCACCAACGTCACCTGTGCACCGGCCTCATGCGCCGCCCGGGCAATCGCAAAACCCATCTTGCCGCTGCTTAAATTGGTGATGCCGCGCACGGGGTCAATCGCTTCAAATGTCGGGCCTGCGGTGACCAGCACGTGCTGGCCTCGCAGTGTTTTGGGCTGGAAGAAGGCGATCAAGTCTTCGAGCAGCTCTTGCGGCTCCAGCATGCGGCCGTCCCCCGTCTCGCCACAAGCCTGGTCGCCCGTGCCCACGCCGAAAAGCGTTGCGCCATCGGCCTGCAACTGCGCCATGTTGCGTTGCGTGGCCGGGTGCGCCCACATCTCGCGGTTCATCGCGGGGGCGATCAACAGCGGCACTTTGCCAATGGGCCGGGCCAGGCACATCAGGCTCAAAAGATCGTCAGCCCGCCCGTGCAGCAGCTTGGCCATGAAGTCGGCACTCGCAGGCGCGATGAGAATCGCATCAGCCTCGCGCGAGAGGTTGATGTGGGGCATGTTATTCGGCTCGCGGCTGTCCCACTGCGAGCCATACACCGTGCGGTTGCTAAGCGCCTGCATCGTCACCGGTGTGATGAACTGCTCGGCTGCTGCCGTCATCACCACCTGCACCGTGGCGCCTTCTTTGATGACCGCACGGCACAGCTCTGCCGCCTTGTAGCAGGCGATGCCGCCAGAGAGGCCCAAGACGATGTGTTTTCCAGCGAGGTCGTTCATAACGTGCAAGTTTAATGACGAAATGATTTGGCCTTTGGCCTGTAGGACGGAATGATCTCGGACGGCACCGCTTTGGCATCGATCATCATGCGGCAACGCCGCGTCATCAAAGCAAAGCGAGGTCATTTCGTCATTGGAGAGCCTCCCTCGTCGCTATAATCACAATTTCCCACCCAAGAGCGTCAAAAGCTCCTCTGACATGACCAAATTTGTCTTCGTCACCGGCGGTGTGGTGTCCTCCCTTGGCAAGGGAATCGCCTCAGCCTCCCTTGCTGCGATCCTCGAATCGCGCGGCCTCAAAGTCACCCTCATCAAGCTGGATCCGTACCTCAACGTCGATCCGGGCACGATGTCGCCGTTTCAGCACGGCGAGGTGTTCGTGACTGACGACGGCGCCGAGACCGATCTGGACCTGGGCCACTACGAGCGTTTCATCGAAACGCGCATGAAGAAGGCCAACAACTTCACCACCGGGCAAATCTACAAGTCGGTGCTGGAGAAGGAGCGCCGGGGCGATTACCTCGGCAAAACGGTGCAGGTGATTCCGCACGTCACCAATGAGATACAGGAGTTTGTGAAGCGTGGTGCGGGCATCACCGCCGCGCAAGGCGTTGATTCGCCAAAGCCTGGAACCGCAGAAGCCGTTGACGTCGCCATCGTCGAGATTGGCGGCACGGTAGGCGACATCGAATCCTTGCCCTTCCTGGAAGCCGTGCGCCAGATGAGCCTGAAAATGGGCCCGAACAACTCAGCCTTCGTGCATTTGAGTTACGTGCCGTGGATCGCCGCCGCGGGCGAGCTCAAGACCAAACCGACCCAGCACACCGCCAAACAATTGCGCGAAATCGGCATCCAGGCCGACGCGCTGGTCTGCCGTGCAGACCGGCCGATTCCCAAAGAAGAACGCGACAAAATCTCGCTGTTCTCCAACGTGCCCGAGTGGGGGGTGATCTCCATGTGGGACGTGGACACCATCTACAAAGTGCCACGCATGTTGCACGAGCAGGGCCTCGATGGCCTCATCTGCGACAAACTGCGGCTGAACACACCGCCCGCCAACCTCAAGCGCTGGGACGACTTGGTCTACGCCACCGAACACCCCAAGGGCGACATCAACATCGCCATGGTCGGCAAATACGTTGACCTGTCAGACAGCTACAAATCGCTCAATGAAGCGATTCGCCACGCCGGCATGAAAAACCAGGTGCGGGTGAAGATCGACTACATCGACTCCGAATCGCTCTCCAACAAAAACGTCTCGCAACTCGCCAAGTTTGATGCGATTCTGGTGCCGGGCGGCTTCGGCAAACGGGGCATTGAAGGCAAGATTTGCGCCGCGCAATTCGCCCGCGAAAACAAAGTGCCCTACCTCGGCATTTGTTTGGGCATGCAGGTTGCCACCATTGAATTCGCCCGCCACGTGGCCGGCCTCGAAGGCGCCAACAGCACCGAGTTCGACCCCGACTGCGCCCACCCTGTCATCGCCCTCATCACCGAATGGAAAGACGCCGACGGCAGCATCAAAACACGTGACGAACACTCCGACTTGGGCGGCACCATGCGCCTGGGCGCGCAAAGCTCAGACGTGGCGGCGGGCACCATCGCTTTTCAGATTTATGGCAGCGTCGTCACCGAGCGCCATCGCCATCGTTACGAGGCCAATGTGAACTACCTGGGCCGCCTGCGCAGCGCTGGGCTGGAGATTTCCGCCCTCACGCAGCGCGAGCAACTCACCGAGATCATCGAATTGCCGCAAACGGTGCACCCTTGGTTTGTCGGCGTGCAGTTCCACCCCGAGTTCAAGTCAACACCGTGGGACGGCCACCCGCTCTTCAACGCTTTTGTGAAGGCAGCTTTGGAACACCAAGTTGCTGGTGTCAATCTCAAGGCGGTTGCGTAAATGAATTTGTGCGGGTTTGAGATTGGGCTGGATCAGCCGTTTTTCCTCATTGCGGGCCCCTGCGTCATTGAGTCCGAGCAATTGCAGATGGACACGGCGGGCACGCTCAAAGAGATCACATCTTCGCTGGGCATCAACTTCATCTTCAAGAGCAGCTTCGACAAAGCCAACCGCTCCAGCGGCGCCACCTTTCGTGGCCCGGGCATCGACAAGGGCCTGGAAATTTTGGCCAAGGTCAAGCGTGAATTGAAGTTGCCAGTGTTGACCGACATCCACGACGAATCGCAAATCGCACAGGTTTGCAGCGTGGTCGATGTGTTGCAAACGCCGGCATTCCTGTGCCGCCAGACCGACTTCATCCGCGCGGTGGCGCAGTCGGGCAAACCGGTGAACATCAAAAAAGGCCAGTTCCTCGCGCCGGGCGACATGAAAAACGTCATCGACAAAGCCCGCGCCGCTGCGCGCGAGAAGGGTTTGGTTGAAGACAACTTCATGGCCTGTGAACGCGGCGCGAGTTTCGGCTACAACAACCTGGTGAGCGACATGCGCTCGCTGGCCATCATGCGCGAGACCCATGCGCCCGTGGTGTTTGATGCCACCCATTCTGTGCAGTTGCCGGGTGGGCAAGGCACCAGCAGCGGTGGCCAGCGCGAGATGGTGCCGGTGCTGGCGCGCGCCGCCGTTGCTGTGGGAGTCGCGGGTTTGTTTATGGAAACACATCCCAATCCGGCTGTGGCGCTCTCCGATGGCCCCAATGCTGTGCCGCTGAAACACATGCGCGCCTTGCTTGAAACTTTGCTTGAACTGGATCGCGTTACCAAGAAAAACGGTTTTCTTGAAACCCGGTTCACTGTCTGATCGCTTCTGACCCACGCTCTTCAACACCTTAGAAAGAATTTGACATGCCCTGCGCCTACATCATTGCCGACATCAAGATCAACGACATGGAAAAGTTCAAAGCCTACATGGCGGCGGCGCCCGGCGCTGTGGCGGCGGGTGGCGGCGAATACATCGCGCGCGCAGGCAAGCTCGAAACCCTCGAGGGCCCTTGGAAACCGAGCCGCCTCACGCTGCTGAAGTTCGAGAGCCTGGACAAAGCCCGCGCGTTTTACAACAGCGAAAAATACCAAGCGGCCAAAGCCCAGCGCGAAGGCACCGCTGAATACTTCAACATGGTGGTTGTCGAAGGCGTGTGAAGGCGGTCGTGTGAGCTCAATAGTTGGATACCTGTATAAATTAAGAAAGACCTGAAATGAGTGCAATCGTTGACATCGTCGGCCGTGAAATTCTGGATTCGCGCGGCAACCCCACCGTGGAATGTGACGTACTGCTGGAAAGCGGCACCATGGGCCGCGCTGCCGTGCCCTCGGGCGCGTCCACCGGCTCGCGCGAAGCTATTGAGCTGCGTGACGGCGACAAGAGCCGTTACGGCGGCAAGGGCGTGCTCAAAGCGGTGGAGTTCATCAACACCGAGATCTCTGAAGCCGTGTTGGGGCTGGACGCCTCAGAACAGGGTTTTCTCGACAAGACTTTGATCGACCTCGATGGCACGGAGAACAAATCGCGCTTGGGCGCCAACGCCATGCTGGCCGTGTCCATGGCTGTGGCCCGCGCGGCGGCGGAAGAAAGCGGCCTGCCTTTGTACCGCTACTTCGGGGGCATGGGCGGCATGCAGATGCCGGTGCCCATGATGAACGTGGTCAACGGCGGCGCGCACGCCAACAACAACCTCGATTTGCAAGAGCTGATGATCATCCCCGTGGGCGCGCCGAGTTTTCGTGAAGCGGTGCGTTACGGCGTCGAGGTGTTCCACGCACTCAAGAAAATCTTGCACGACAAAGGCATGAGTGTGGCCGTGGGCGACGAAGGGGGCTTCGCGCCGAATGTGCCGAACCACGAAGCGGCGATCCAGATGATTTTGGAAGCGATTGCAGCGGCAGGTTTTGTGGCCGGCGAGCAAATCGCCCTCGGCTTGGATTGCGCCGCCAGCGAGTTCTACAAGGATGGCAAGTACCACCTTGAGGCCGAAGGCCTCGTGCTCTCCAGCGAAGAGTGGATCAACATCATGGCCACTTGGGTGGACAAGTACCCCATCATCAGCATAGAAGACGGCATGGCCGAGAACGACTGGGACGGCTGGAAATTGCTGACAGATCGCCTGGGCAAAAAAGTGCAAATCGTCGGTGATGACCTGTTCGTCACCAACACCAAAATCCTCAAAGAAGGCATATCGAAGGGCATCGCCAATTCGATCCTGATCAAGATCAACCAGATTGGCACACTCACGGAAACCTTCGCCGCCATCGAGATGGCCAAACGCGCGGGTTACACCGCCGTGATCAGCCACCGCTCAGGCGAGACCGAAGACAGCACCATCGCCGACATCGCCGTGGGCACCAACGCGGGCCAGATCAAAACCGGCAGTTTGAGCCGTTCTGACCGCATGGCCAAATACAACCAGCTCTTGCGCATTGAAGAAGACTTGGGTGACATCGCCACCTACCCCGGCCGTGCGGCGTTCTATAACCTGCGCTGACCAGCTTCAGGTACAACCTCCGCTGATAAAATTTAAGCATAGTACGGCTCCAAGTCACGAACAACATGCGTAGGCAGCTCCTGTAAACATAGCGACTCCAGATGGCAAACCGCGTCGTTCCCGCTTTCCTGATCGCGCTGTTGGTGATCCTGCATGCGCAGTTGTGGTTTGGACGGGGCAGTGTGCCCAGCGTGAATAACATGACGCAAGAGCTCGACCAGCAGCAGAAAAAAAACGCCCAGGCGCAACTCGCCAACAGCCGGCTTGAGGCCGAGGTGCGCGATTTGAAGGAGGGCCTGGAAATGGTCGAGGAACGTGCCCGGCAGGAGCTGGGCATGGTCAAACCCAATGAGATTTACGTCCACATTTCCAAATA
>JANOYE010000237.1:0-17006 GCA_031428695.1 Rhodoferax sp.
GATGGGCGTGCGGGTCTGCCACTCGCTGGAGGAAGGCATCAGAGGCTGTGACGTGGTGATCATGCTGCGGCTGCAAAATGAACGCATGAGCGGCGCGCTTTTGCCGTCGAGCCAGGAATTTTTCAAAACCTACGGCTTGACTCCCGAGAAGCTGCTGTTGGCCAAGCCCGATTGCATCGTGATGCACCCAGGCCCGATCAACCGGGGCGTAGAGATTGACTCTGCCGTGGTCGATGGCGCGCAAAGCGTGATCCTGCCGCAAGTCACTTACGGCATCGCCGTGCGCATGGCCGTGATGAGCATCGTGGCCGGCAATGAGGCCTGAACAATGAACCCCAACCAGATACTCAAGATACCCAAGATACTCATCAAAGGCGGCTGGGTCGTTGATCCGGCCAGCGGTTTTGATCAAAAGGCCGATCTAAGTCTCGAAAATGGTGCGTTGACAGCTATAAATAGTATAGCGACTGGTTTTTCTCCTGATCGAATCATCGACGCTGGTGGCTGCGTTGTGATGCCTGGAATGGTCGATCTTGCCGTTCGGTTGCGCGAACCAGGCTACGAACACGCGGGCATGTTGGCCAGCGAGCTGGCGGCTGCCGTAGCAGGCGGCGTCACCAGTGTGGTCTGCCCGCCAGACACTGACCCGGTGCTCGATGAACCTGGCTTGGTCGAGATGTTGCGATTTCGCGCCGAGACCCAAGGCGCCGCGCGGCTTTATCCCCTGGGCGCATTGACACGCGGGCTCAAGGGTGAATCGCTCACCGAAATGCTGGCTTTGAAAGACGCCGGCTGCGTGGCTTTCAGCCAGGCCGAGGTGCCACTGGAAAACACGCAAGTCATGCTGCGCGCCTTTCAATACGCCAACACGTTTGGCTTTGCCGTCTGGCTGCGCCCGCAAGAAATTCATTTGGGCAAAGGCGTGGCAGCCAGTGGCCCGTTGGCCACACGCATGGGCCTGGCTGGCGTGCCAGTGGCGGCGGAGACCATTGCGCTGCACACCATCTTCGAGTTGATGCGCTCGACCGGCGCCCGCGTGCACCTGTGCCGCATCAGCAGCGCCGCAGGTGTGGCCTTGGTGCGGCAGGCCAAGTTGGATGGTCTCAAAGTGACCTGTGACGTCAGCATCAACTCATTGCACTTGTCAGACACCGATGTCGGCTATTTCGACAGCCGCATGCGCCTGAACCCACCACTACGCCAGCAGCGCGACCGCGACGCCCTGCGTGTGGGCCTGGCCGATGGCACGATCGACGCCCTGGTCTCTGATCACACCCCGGTGGATGACGACGCCAAGGCCTTGCCTTTCGCGGAAAGCGAACCGGGCGCGACCGGGCTGGAGTTGCTGCTGAGCCTGGCGCTGAAGTGGAGCAGCGATGCCGCCGTGCCGCTGCCAGTTGCGTTGGCCCGATTGACCAGCGGGCCCGCTGCGGTGCTGGGCAACGGTTTAGCGCTTGAGTTCAGAGCTGGCTTGGGCCAATTGCGCGTCGGCGGGCTCGCCGATATTTGCATCTTTGACCCGAAGGCGCATTGGCACGTGGTTCCCACCGCGCTCAGGAGCCAAGGCAAACACACGCCGTTTTCGGGGTACGAACTGCCGGGGCGTGTGCGGTTCACCGTGGTGGGCGGTCGCATCGCATTTGAAGCTGCACCGGATCTTTGAACCTGCGCGGCCCATCGTGTCCGCACGCATTTCGTGACACCATCGCCCGCTGAATGAACCCGTTGATCGTTTTCTGGCGGTTGCTGCGAACCCTGGTGCACGTGTTCGCTGGGTTGCTGACGCTGTTATTGCGCTTCCCGGCGCTGGGTGTGCCGCAGCGGCAGGAATGTGTGCGCCAATGGGCGGAAGAGCTGCTCGCCTGCATCGGGGTGACGCTCGAAGTTCGCGGCAACTTCCTCCCGCCCGGCCCCTTGATGATCGTCGCCAACCACATCTCTTGGCTGGATGTTCCATCGCTGCATGCGGCGCGATTTTGCCGGTTTGTCGCCAAGGCCGACCTGCGCCACTGGCCCGTCATCGGCATGATGGCCGACCGCGCGGGCACCTTGTTCATCGAACGTGCATCGCGCCGGGATGCCATGCGTGTGGTGCACCACATGGCCGACAGCCTGCGCGCAGGCGATGTGTTGGCGGTTTTCCCGGAAGGCACCACGAGTGATGGCACGCAAGTCTTGCCCTTTCATGCCAACCTGTTTCAAGCGGCAATTTCGGCCGACGCGCCAGTCCAACCTCTGCTGATTCAATACCTTGACGCAGCGACGGGCTTGCCAAGCAGCGTGCCGAATTACATCGGTGACGAGCATTTTCTGAGTTCGTTTTGGCGCACCTTGTGTTCTTCTGGCGTTGTTGTGTGCATCCATTTGGGCGAGCCCCAACCAGTGGACGCCCGAGATCGCCGCCTGATGGCAGCGCATCTGCGCGCCGCTGTGACAGCCCTTCAGACTGGTTGATTCGATGCGCCCTAACCTTGCGGTTGCGAGCCTGCTGATTCTGCTGCTCGGTGTACCGATGGTTGGAGCATTTGCGGCGGCCCTGTCAGCCGGTCTTGGCGTTTCGGCCTGGTTGGCGCTCGCCTCGGACTCCCAATTCTTGAATGCCGCGCGAATGACGCTCTGGACGGGCACCGTGTCGAGCTTGTTGGCAGCCGCCATCACCGCTCATTTGTTGTCGAGCGTGTTTCCAGGCCCCGCCTGGTCACGCGCCGTGCGGCGTCTGGGCCCTCTATTGGCCGTCCCACACGTCGCATTTGCCATTGGCCTGGTGGTCTTGATTTCGCCAAGTGGCTGGTTGCTGCGCGCCGTGTCACCTTGGGCGACTGGTTTTACTGCGCCGCCGGGCTGGATCACAACGCAAGACCCGTGGGGACTGGGCTTGATCGCCGTGCTGATCTTCAAGGAGGTGCCGTTTTTGCTGTGGGCGGCCGCCACTCAATTGCAGCGCGGTGACGCAAGCCAGCGCCTGGCCCGCGAACTGGACGTAGCGCGCAGCCTGGGCTACACGCCGCGCAAAGCCTGGTGGCGAGTGGTCTGGCCGCAACTCTGGCCACGCCTGCGCTGGCCGATGCTGGCCGTGTTGGGCTACAGCCTGACGGTGGTTGATGTAGCAATGGTGATCGGCCCGACATCGCCGCCGACCCTGGCGGTGCTGGCCTGGCAATGGTTGCAAGACGCGGATTTGGCGCAAAACGCGCAAGGCGCGGCTGCAGCCTGGGTTTTGGCCCTGCTGGTGGCGTTGGTGGCGAGCCTGTTGTGGATGACTCCAAAGTGGCCGTTGTGGCGCGCGCGCTGGACGAGCGGCGTTCGTGGCCGGCACCTCAATGCCAAACCGCGCCGCCCGTCAACATTGGCGCCGGCGGGCGTGACCGCCCTCATCGCCGTTTACCTGGCAGTGATGGCAGCGCTTTTGTTGGGCAGCATTTCGGGGGTTTGGGCCTTTCCCGAATTGTTGCCGCAGACCTTCACCCCCGACGCCTGGGCATCAGTCGGGCGCAGCGCCGCCAATGTCGGCACCACCCTTACCTTGGCTCTAGCCAGCGCAGCTGCCGGGTTAATCTGGTCGATCGCTTGGCTTGAGTTTGCACCGCCGCGATGGGACGATCTCCTGCGCAAAACGATCTACTTGCCACTCGTATTGCCCTCGATTTTGTGGGTAGTGGGCCTGCACCGTCTGACAGTGCATTGGGGCCTTGACGCCACTTGGAGCGGCGTGTGGCTGGCCCATTGCCTGGCCACCCTGCCCTACGTGTTGATCGCCTTGAGCCCGGCCTACCTTGGGTTTGACGCGCGCTACTGGGCCGTTTCGGCGTCATTGGGTAGGTCGCGCTGGCAGTTCCTGTTGCGCGTGAAATGGCCGCTCTTGCGCGCCTCGCTGTCGGCTGCCGCTGCCGTAGGTTTCGCCGTGAGTGTGGCGCAGTATTTGCCCACTTTGTTTATCGGCGCTGGACGTTATTCCACCATCACCACCGAAGCTGTGGCGTTGGCGTCAGGCGCGCAACGCTCGCTCAGCTCGGCCTACGCGGCGCTGCAGTGGCTGCTGCCGGTGGTGGGATTTGGCTTGGCCGCATGGATTGGCCAGCCGCGCCGGTTTTCTCGCCTGGCGGGTGGCGCAACCCGCTCTGAGTAACGCGACCGACAAACTATCATTGCCACAATCACCTCTTCATCGCGCAACATTTCTCCTACGGTTTACCCATGAGCTCCAACCCGCACATCCCCGGCCACCGCTTTCTGCACGCGCCCGGCCCGACCCACTTGCACCACGCTGTGGTGGAGGCCATGAGCCGCCAACCGCTGGACCACGGCGACCCGCGCCTGTTGGAAATCGTGGCGGCATGCGAGCGCGGCATTGAGAAACTTCTCAACACCGCTGACGCCCATGTTTTCCTGTACGCCACCAATGGTCACGGGGCTTGGGAAGCGGCGCATGCCAACCTTTTTGAGGTGGGCGACACGGTGTTGATCCCCGGCACCGGGCACTTTTCTGAATCGTGGGCGGCGCAGTCGGAAGCCTTGGGGGCCAAGGTCGTTCGCACGCCTTGGGTGGAAGGTTATCCGCTCGATCCGAACGTGATCGAAGCCGCGCTGCGAGCTGACAAAACACAGGCCATCAAGGCCGTGCTGACCGTCCACACCGACACCGCCAGCGGCATGACCAACGACTTGGCTGCCATCCGCGCCGCGATCGACGCCGCGCGGCACCCCGCCCTGTTTGTGGTGGACGTGGTCGCGTCATTGGGTGCCACGCCCTTTGATATGACCGCGTTGCGGGCCAACGTCGTCATTGGCGCGTCGCAAAAAGGCCTGATGTGTACGCCTGGCCTCGGGCTTTGCGCGGTGGACGCAACCGCGATGGCGATTGCGCGGCGCAACCCCAACCCGCGTTTCTATTGGGATTGGGAGCGCCGGTTGGGCGAATACGCGTACCAGAAGTTCTGCGGCACGGCGCCACAAAATCTGTTGATGGGCATGCAAGCCGCCTTTGGGTTGATTGACCAAGAAGGCGTAGAAAACGTTTTTGCCAGGCATCGGCGCGTCGCGAGGGCCACGCAGGCTGCCGTGCAATGCTGGAGCAAAGGCGGTTTGTTCGGTTTTTTCAGCAAAGTTGAGGCGGCCCGATCAGTTTCAGTCACGGCCATCTCGGTCAAAGAGGGCATTGACGTTGAAGCCCTGCGCACCGTCGCGCGAGAGCGATTTCAGGTGGCGTTCGCAGGCGGCCTGGGCCCGCTCACTGGGAAAATCTTCCGCATCGGGCATCTGGGCGACATCAACGAAGCGATGATTCTGGGGTGCCTGGGCGGCATCGAAGCGGCGATGACGGTGCAAGGCCTGGCGTTCGGGCCGGGCGTTTCTGCGGCTGCGGCCAGCATGGCCATCGATTGAGAAAACTGGATAAGGGGATAAGGGGAACATCATGCAATTACGTCAACTCGGCCGCAGCACGCTGCAAGTTTCTCCCTTGTGCCTGGGCGGCAACGTCTTCGGCTGGACGGCCGATGAGGCCACCTCCTTCGCCTTGCTCGACGCTTGGGTGGACGCCGGGTTCAACTTCATCGACACGGCAGATGTTTACTCAGCCTGGGTGCCCGGCCACAAGGGTGGCGAATCTGAAACCGTGCTTGGGAAATGGTTCAAAAAGACCGGCAAACGCAATCAGGTGGTGCTCGCCACCAAGGTCGGCAAACCCATGGGGCCGGGCAAAACCGGCCTCGAACCTGCTTACATCCGAGAGGCGGTGGAAGCCTCGCTCAAGCGGCTGCAAACCGACGTGATTGACCTCTACCAGTCGCATGACGACGACGCCAACACACCGATGGCCGACACACTCGGCGCGTTTGACGACCTCGTCAAAGCTGGCAAGGTGCGCGCCATTGGCGCTTCGAACTTCACTGCCACGCGCTTGCAAGAGGCCCTGCAAACCAGCGCCAAACTGGGCTTGACGCGATATGACAGTCTGCAGCCGCTCTATAACCTCTATGACCGCGCGGTGTTTGAAGACGAACTCGGGCCCCTGTGCCTTGCCAGCGACGTCGGCGTGATCAACTTTTACGCTCTGGCCGCTGGTTTTTTAACGGGCAAATACCGTGAACCGGCGGACGCCGCAAAAAGCCAACGCGGCAAAGGTGTCGCGGCAAAATACCTGAATGCGCGCGGGTTGAAAATACTGGCGGCGCTGGATGAAGTCGCCCCGCGTTACAACGCGACACTCGGCCAAGTCGCCATCGCCTGGCAGATCGCCCGCCCCGGCATCACGGCACCCATCGCGAGCGCCACGTCAGTAGCGCAGCTTCATGAATTGGTAGCAGCCACAAAATTGAAATTGACGCCCCAAGACACCGCGCTTCTGGATCTGGCCAGCGCCTGACCGGCGGGCGCCGCCGCCCCAATCTACTTGCTGGCGGGTTTGGCAGGCACCGAGTCTGTAGCCGCTGGCTGGATGCCCAGTCGTTTGGAAATGCTCGCCTCCAGCGCCTTGACTTTGGGGTCAATGATTGACCTCGTCTCGGCCACCAGCTTGTCAACCAAGGACTTCTGCAACTCAACGTTCATTTGACCGAACTTCTTGTTAACGGGCGATTCCATGATTTTGAGGAGTTCGCGCAATTCGTCTTCGGTGAACTTTTCTTCCAACAACGCGCCAATCGTGCTGGGTGCCAGTTTCACTGCGCGTTCGCGCGCAATCGGCACCACGTCTTCCGCGTACTTTTTAAAATCAGCCTGAATTTCCTTGGCAACTTCTTGCCGCTTTTCTGGCGCGATCCGGCTTTGCAGTGCCACCGTTGCACCTTGCATCATTTGTTGCGCGGGTTGTTGCACAAGCGTGGCCGCCAAGCCTTCAATGGCAGGGCGCTGGAGCTGAAGAATTTTCACTACCAGTTCATTTTTGGCCGGGGACGATTGCGCCAGGGCGGGCCCGGCAACCCCCATTGGAACTGCCAGTAAAACCAGCATTGGCAAACACCCGATAATTTTTTTGAACATGCAAACCCCCATTCAGTAAGATTCAAAACGCGCGCAGGCGTCGGCAGGTTGACATTATCCCCTGCACCCTCGCACCTTCCCAAGGGCCACTGCCACAGCGCAATTTGCGAGACAATTGCCACATGATCCTGACTGGCCATTTGTTCAACCGCCGTGTTCTCAACGTCATGCTTCGAGACCCGCGCTTGCCCGAGGGGCAGAAAAACTGAAGGCGCTGGAGGTCAGTGTCACTTCGCTGCGCACGCCCAGCCAGGTATTGATACAGGATCTGAACCTGCGAGTTCCACCAGGCGCTATTCATACCGTGATGGGCGTCAGTGGCTCGGGCAAGTCCAGCCTGCTGGCGGCGGTGTGCGGCACCTTAGGAGCCGGTATGGCGTTTGACGGCGTCATTTCCCTCAACGGCCACCGCATCGACCAACTTCCCACCGAACAGCGAAAGGTCGGCATCTTGTTCCAAGACGACCTGCTTTTCGCCCACATGACCGTGCGTGAGAATTTGCTCTTTGCCGTGCCTGCGGCTGCCCGCGGTGACCACCAGCACCGTGAAGACAAAGTGCGACAAGGCCTGTTCGATCTCGAAATGGAAGATTTTGCAGAGGCCGACCCGGCCACGCTGTCGGGCGGCCAACGCGCCCGTGTGTCCCTCATGCGCGCTTTGCTCGCTGAACCTTTGGCGTTGCTGCTGGACGAGCCTTTTTCAAAGCTCGACATGGCCCTGCGTGCGCGCCTGCGCAAGTTTGTCTTTGACCGCGTGATCGCGCGTGAAATTCCAGTGCTGCTGGTCACCCACGATGACGCCGACATCTTCGACAACAGCCGTGTCACGCACCTTCAACTGCCAGTGCAACCACCCCTGGCTCAAGCCAATTGACGAGGGATGCAACTTGCTTGATCGAGTCGCCACCGCATTGATACGCCCGGCCGTCAACCGGCTGGCGCGCACGCTTCACGCCACGGGCGCGAGCGCCAACGCCATCACCATCGTTGGATTTGGCGTGGGTCTATCCGCTATGCTTCTAATAGCTTCTCACGCATACCTTTTGGGTTCTGTAGCGATTGTTGCCTCAAGAATTCTCGATGCGCTCGATGGCGCCGTTGCCCGCCTCACTGCGCCGACAGACGCAGGTGGCTTTCTCGACATCACCCTTGACTTTCTCTTTTACGCCAGCATACCGTTGGCCTTCGCCTTTGCCGACCCGTTGCAAAACGCGCTTCCCGCAGCAGTGTTGCTGGCGGCATTCATCGGCACGGGTTCCAGTTTTCTCGCCTTCGCGACACTTGCTGCCAAGCGCGGCTTGCACAGTGCAGCCTACCCAAGCAAGTCGTTTTATTTTCTCGGCGGTTTGACGGAAGCCACGGAAACCTTGGTGTGTTTTCTTGCCATGTGCTTTTGGCCGAGATATTTTCCCGAGCTCGCCTACGGATTTTCAGTACTCTGTTTGCTTACGATTGCCACACGCATCGTCGGCGGATTTCTGAAATTGAAAGCAGACGCTCAAAGGAAAAAGCCTTGACGCCCACGACCTGATGCAGACAACATGATTCACCCCGCATGATCCGTCATTTGGTCCTGCTCGGCGCTGGCCCTGGGCACCAGCGCTTTTTGCTGAGCCTGCAAAAGAAACGCCACAACGATATCGCCATCACACTCATCACGCGGCAGGAACTGCACATTGAAACGGCACACCTCTTGCGAGCAATCGCTGGTCAATTGCCAATGGCGAATTGTGGCGAGTTGATTGAACCCTTGCTGCACAGTGCCCACGTGAACTGGCTTGACCAGAACGTGCAGGCCATTGACGCCAGCGCCAAAGTGTTGCTGCTCGACGATGCCAGAGAGCTGCGTTTCGACTGGCTTAGCGTCGACCTGGAACCGGCGCAAAACCGCGATCTCGTAGACCGTCAGCTGCCCGGCGCCCGCGCCAACGGCATGTTTGTGCGCCCGCGTGAAGCTTTTTGCAAACTCTGGCCGCGTGTGGCCGAGTTGGCTGCAACGCAGCCGCTGAGGGTGGCTGTCGTTTGCAGCAGCGCGGCCCTTGAGCGCTCCAGCGGAAGCGGGAACGCGACCACGAACACGGATGTCACGGCTCCGATGCCGCTGGATGGCGATGCCGCCCTGCAGCCTCCACCCGCACCCACACCGGCAACCTCGCTGACCCCAGCCAGCCCTGCGCTTGATTGGCAACACGAGAAATTCGCCTTCGAGCTGGCCTTTGCCGTGCGCCAGGCGTTCACAGCCTCAGCCGTCACCTTGATCACCGGTGGCCAGCCCATCGCCGCACAAACCAGCCCGGCGTTGCGCACCTGCATTCAATCGGCCCTGAGGAAACACCGCATCACCGTGCTTGTAGACACCGCCAACGCAATCCAAGCCGGCGAGATAGTGCTTCAAAGCGGCGCGCACTTGGCCTGTGACGTGCCGCTGCTGGCCCTGCAAGCCCCAGCGCATCCGTTGCTTGCCCAAAGCGGGCTAACACTTAGCGGAACAGGCCACGTTGATGTCGATGGCGGGCAGGGCTCGAGAAGCCACGCCTACGTGTTTGCTTCGGAGGGTGTTGATGCCGTGGACGCACGCTCCCGAATACTCGCCGCCAGCTTGCAGGCCGTGATAGACGGCAAACAACCCGCCATGTTTCGCCAACCGGCGGCAGCTCAGTCTCCCGCGCGGTTTCAAACGCTGCGCGTTGACAATCACCAGGCCATCGTGACTTGGCGTGGATGGGCGTTGTCGACTTGGCGCTTCGGGTGAACCAAAATTTAAGGCGTCAGCAATGCAACTCACTAGAATATATATAGTGCATACTACATTTAAGTTTAATATGACATTAAGTCACGTATTTGTTGTGTAATATGCTATTTTATTTTTTAATTTTTGATTAAAAATAATACGTTAATTATAAAATAATGCTATTTAAACAACTTTTCTGCAATACCCCTTTTTGCTTCAGGTGTCATCGCTAGAGCACCAAAACGCGTCAAACTACAGTCTTTCGTTCTATAAGAGCCGGCCATGTCCACCAACCCCCAAACCACCGACACACCCCGCGCCAATGGCCAGATGACGCGAAAGATAGACGCCCTGCTCACGCACTACGGCGAGAGCCATCAGAACCCGCGCAACGAGTTGATTCACTACATTGCCATTCCGCTGATCGTCTTCAGTTTGATTGGCGTGCTGCATTGGATTCACCCCACCCTGGCCTTGATCACCATCGCCGGCTCCATCGTCTATTACGCGAGGCTCTCTAATATTTTCATGGTCGCCATGACACTTGTTGCGGCGCTTTGCCTCTACATTGCAGGCCTTTTGGGAGAGGCGTTGCTGCCAGTCTCCTTGGCAATCTTCGTGGTTTCGTGGGTGTTCCAGTTCATCGGCCACAAAATTGAAGTCAAGAAACCGTCGTTCTTCGAAGACCTGCAGTATTTGCTGGTGGGGCCGCTGTTCGTCTTGTCGAAGCTGTTTTTGAAACTTGGCCTGAAGTGGTGATCAGCAGCGCCGCCGCGCTTCGAGCCAGCCGAATTCAGGTTCAGGCAACCACGTAGCCTTCGCGAAAGTAACGCCGTACTACGTGTTCGGCAACACAAGCCGGTCGCGCCACGCCTTCAATCTCAAACGTGATGGCCCACGTCATTTGTATGCCGTTGGGCACATCGTCCAGCTGCGCCAGCACGAAGCGCCCACGCACGCGGCTGCCGGCCGTCACCGGGTTGGTGAACCGGACTTTGTTCAGGCCGTAGTTCACGCCGACATCACAAAACGGGATGTCAATGTCATCGAGGTAGAACTTGCCCAGCAGTGAGAGTGTGAGGAAACCATGGGCGATCGTGCCGCCAAAGGGAGACTCTTTCTTTGAGCGCGCTGTATCGACGTGAATCCACTGAAAGTCGCCCGTGGCTTTGGCGAACAGGTCAATGCGTTCCTGCGTTACGTCCACCCATTCGGTGACCACACATTCTTTGCCGACCTGGGCGCGGAGTTTTTCAAGGGTGCTGAAATCGGCTGAGGGCATGGTGGTGGTGTGTTGCGTTGAGAGGCGTTGTGTTGTGTCAAGATGTGTTCTGGGTGAATAGGGCAGGCAGCATTCTCAGCGGGCCTGAACCATCGCTTCCACCCTCGCTTCTACCATCGCCGCCGCCTGGTCACGCAACGCGCGTTTGACCAGTTTTCCATTGGCATTGCGGGGCAAAGGAGTTTCAGACAGCGTAAAACTTTCAGGCACCTTGTAGTCGGAGAGGCGCGCCTTGCAATGCTCAGCCAAAGCCTCGCCCGTAACACCCGGCTCGCGCACGGCGACAAAGGCGTGAACCCGCTCCCCCAACACCGGGCAGGGCTTGGCCACCACCGCGCATTCCAGCACGCCAGGGTGTGCGTGTAAGGCGTTTTCAACCTCGATGGTGTAGATCTTGTAGCCGCCCCGGTTGATCATGTCTTTTTTGCGGTCTACCACTTTCACGTAACCATCCACATCTACCGAGCCGATGTCACCCGAATGCCAGAAGCCGCCTGTGAGGTTGGCTTGGGTCGCGCCAGGGTTGCCCCAATAGTTTTTGACCACCATGGGGCCCTTGATCCAGATCTCGCCGAGCTGGCCGAAGGGAACCTCACGACCCTCATCGTCCACCACGATGATCTCAGCGCACGGCAAGTTGCGGCCCACGGTGTCGTTGTGGTTGGCAGTTTCGCCCGGCGGCATCAAGGTGGCGGGCGATGTGGTTTCGGTCGCGCCATAACAGTTCATCAAAACCAGGCTGGGCACCTGTTTGGCAAGCCCCTCGATGGTTGCCACCGGCATCGGCGCGCCGCCATAGGCGCCCACACGCCAGCTTGAAAGACCGTGCTGGTCGAAGTCGCTCTGCAACAGGCACAGGTTGTACATCGCCGGCACCATGAGCGTATGGCTCATGCGCTCCTGCGTGGCAAGCCGCAAAAAATCAGCCGCCTTGAAGGCCGGCATGATCACCAGCTTGCCTGCGCAATGGGCCATCGTCGCCACCAACGCCACCAAGCCGGTGACGTGGCTCAGGGGAACGGCGGCGATGGACGCGTCTTGCTCCGTGAGACCCATGCCGACCTGGTAATGCATCACTGAATGGGCAATGCCCAGGTGCGTCAGCGCCGCGCCCTTCGGGTTGCCGGTGGTGCCGGACGTGTACATGATCACGGCCACATCCTCTTCCTGCACAGCCGCAGGCGCGCCCGCGCTGGCTGAGCCGAGCAGGGCGGTAAACTCTTCGGACTCATCGCAATGGCCAACCGACACTCGGTGGCGAACGGACAAGATTGCCGCAGCATCTGGCAAGCGCTCGACCAAATCGGCATCATGCACGATCAGGCATGCCCCGCAATCGTTGATCATGTAAGCCAGCCCTGGCGTTTGCTCGCGAATGCTGATGGGCACCGAGACCGCGCCCAAACGGGCGACGGCAAACAAAGCGGCGACAAACTCGATGCGGTTGCCCACCAACAATGCAACCCGATCGCCCGCCTGCACACCGCGTTGCGCGAGCCCCGCCGCCAGTTTTGACACCAGCAACGCCAGCTCCCGCCAACACAGGCGCTCGGAGCCACAGACGATGGCCTCGCGCTCTGAATGATCGCGCGCCGCCGCCTCCAGCAACGCATACAAGCTGCGCGGCCGCTCGGCAAAACACCGCACAAGGCGGTCGCCAAAGTGCGACTCTAGGCGCATTGAGGGCCAGACAATGGTTTGAAGTTTCATGCGGCGTCTTGAATTTGCATATCCAGCAGCAGCCAAATAGCCGCTTTCTGCCAATGCAGGCCGGGCCGCAAAGTGGCATAGACGCCGCCAGCCAAGGCCTCGGGCGCCACAAATTTGAGCGCGCGCAGTGCCGGTATTTCATAACGCACAACCGGGCCCGGCACGACGCGGTTGAGCGCCTCACGCACGGCCTCGGCGCTGAGCGCTGCGCTCAAACGGTTAAAGGCAGCGTTGTCACGCGCCACCAAAGTCAGGTCGAGCACGTCGCCCTTGTCGCCCGCTCTGCCGGTGGCAATGTCGCCGACCCTCATGGCTGGCTCCATTCGATTTCTGGCCGTACCAGGCCCACCGGAATGAACCCGTCCAGCACCTCAATGCGCGCGCGGCGCTCGCTGCGCACGCTGCAGCCGCCTGCGGGGCCAGACAAGGTCATGGCGTAAATTTCGTCTTCGATGATTTGCGCCTGCTCCAGGTCAGCGCAGCGCGCGGAAACATGCACACGCAGTTCGGCGGGTGCCGTCAAACTGTTGGCGGAACCTGCGCGCAAAATTGAATTGACACCCACCAAGTCAATGGCGATATCGTCGTCACGCCAATCAGACAGGCGCAACCTCAACGCCTCAGCCGTGCGTTGCGCGCGCGCCATCGCACCCGTGCCGGCATAGCCGATTTCAGCATCGGCAATGAACCCGGGCAATTCCATGAACCCCGCCACCTTGAGGGTCGGCGGCGCGCCGCGAGAGCGCGCGCCCGACATCAAAACCCGGTTGTGGCCGATTTGTTCAAACTGGATCGCGGTGAAATCCAGCACCAAATCGGGCGTGGCGTAACGCGATGGGTCATGCACTTCATAGAGCAACTGCAGAGTGCAGGTTTCGGGGGTCAGGATGCCCGGCGCTCCATCCAACAGCTTGATTTCTGCAGTGCCGTCGCGAAAAATATGCGCCAACGGATAACCCAGGTTCGCGTAGTCAGCGGCGCTAAGCAAACCACCTCCCACCGGGTCGAAATTGCCCCCGGTCAACTGCCCTGCGCACTCTAACAAATGCCCAACTGCGATGGCGCCAGCCAAGGCCTCATCGCCTGGCTCCAGCCGCAGCATTGCAGGCGCGGCAAACAGCGCCGAGTCGGCGACACGGCCACTCACCACCACGTTGGCCCCCTGCTCCAGCGCTTCAGCCAACGCGCCACCACCAAGGTAGGCGTGCGCACCGAGCAATTCGCCTGCAATGGGTTTGTTCCAGGCGATATGCTCGCGCAGATGCATCACGTCGTCGCCATGCACGGCGGCAACCCGCAAACCGCCACAACCTAGGTGAGCGCCAAGTTTGGCAATCGCCTGCCCAGCGGAACGCGGATTGGCAGCGCCTAAGTTGGAGACGACGCGGCAATGGTTGGACTGCGCCACAGGCAGCAGCGGCGAAAGCCGCCGGCGAAGACGTTGATCAAAACCCGCTTTTGGATTCTCGGCCCGTGCTTTGAGCGCAGGCAAAAGTGTGCGCTCTGCCAAGCATTCGAGCGCAACTGCATCCACCTTGCCCGACGCTGCCAGCTTGACTGCCGGGTCAACCCGATCGCCAGAGAACCCAGCACCGGCGCCGATTCGGCAAACCACATCGCGAGCTGAAGCCATAGTGTCAAAGGCCCATATAGGAACGACGCACATCGGGGTCACGCAACAACTCTTCGCCCGTCGCTATTTTCAGGATGTGGCCATGTTCGATGATGCAACCGCGTTGGCACAACCGCAATGCGTTGCCGACGTTTTGCTCAACCAATAAAACAGACAACCCCTTGCTTCGAACCAGCTCACTCACCATCTCGAATACTTTATCGACCATGATCGGCGCCAAGCCCAGCGAGGGCTCGTCGAGCATCAACAGTTTCGGCTTGGCCATCATGGCGCGCGCGACGGCGCACATCTGGCGCTCCCCGCCTGACAGGCGGCCCGCCAACTGGGTGCGCCTTTCGGCCAGGATCGGAAACAAGGTCATTACCTCGTCGAGCGATTCGCCCAACTGCGCGCGTGCGCCAGGGTGAAAAGCGCCCAACTCCAGGTTTTCAAGCACCGTCATGAAGGGAAACAAGCGCCCGCCTTCCGGCACCATCACCAAGCCCATTTCGGCAGCAGCGTGGGCGGGGATATGGCTGATGTCGTGGCCGTCAAACTTCACTTTGCCTGAAAACGCGCGCAGGTGCCCGCCAATCGTTAAAAGCAAGGTTGTTTTGCCAGCACCATTCGCGCCGACCACGGAAACGATTTCACCGCGCCCGACTTCGAGCGTGATGCCTTGCAGCACCGGCAACTCGCCGTAACCCGAGGACAAGGCGTCAATGCTGAGAATGGCTTCGGTGGCGCTCATTGGTGCCCCTCCCCAAGATAGGCCTTAATAACCTCGGGCGAGCTGAGGATTTGATCGGCCGTGCCCTCAGCGATCGTCCGCCCCCGATCTAAAACCACAACACGCTCAGAGAACGCCCGAACCACCTTCAGGTTGTGTTCAATGATCAGGAAGGTCAGGCCCGTCGCATGCAAACCTTGCAGCAACTCAATGGCTTGCCCGACCTCGCTCTGGTTCAAGCCGGCCATGACTTCGTCCAACAGGACGATTTCTGGCTCAAGCGCCAACGCGCGGGCCACTTCCAGCCTGCGGCGTTCGCTCAACGTCAAGTCTCCCGCCCGGCGGGCCGCATGCTGCACCAGGCCGACTTTTTCAAGTACTGCCATGGCCTTGTCACGCGCGGTAGACAACGCCGCATGGCGCATGAAGGCACCAATCATGACGTTTTCCAGCGCGTTCAACGCAATGAGCGGCTTGGCGATCTGGAAAGTGCGGCCCATGCCCAGCTGGGCACGCGCATGGGGCGGAAGGCTGTTGATTGCTTTGCCGCGCAGGCGCACATCACCTGTGGTTGGGGCCAATTGCCCGGTGAGAAGATTGAAGAACGTCGTTTTCCCAGCACCATTGGGGCCGATGATGCTGACGATTTCTCCCTTGTTGACCGACAGCGAGACTTCGTCTACCGCGCGAAGGCCCAAAAAGTGTTTGCTGACACCAGCAGCGACCAGAAGGGGTTCACTCATGCTTCTTGCCCCCCTTGCGACGCAACCAGGCCAGCAAATCTTCGATGGCCCCAACTATCCCGCGCTTCATGAAAAGCGCCGCCAGCACCATCAGCAGCCCCAGAATTGCCAAGTTCATCCCCGGCAACGCGTTGGCGAGTTCAGCCCGCAAGAAGTTCTCAAAAGGCACGATCAGCGCAGCACCTAGCAAGGGGCCAGCGATGGTGCCAATGCCGCCAATCAGCGTCAGCAGCGCAAACTTGACACCCACTTCCTGCAGGTTAAAGATGGTCGGCGGGTCAATGAACCGCAAATACATGGCAAAGAGGGTTCCGCCAACGGCGGTCAGTCCAGCACTCAATGCCATGCCCCGCAATTTCACCGCCAATACATTGATGCCCGACGCCCGTGCCGCGTCTTCGTCCTCCCGCACCGCCAGAAGGTAATACCCCAGGCGGCTGCGACGCAACACCACGGTGATGCCGATGACGATGGCAACAAACCCGAACATTAACAGCGCATATTGCCAGCGCTCGCGAAAGATCATGTTGGCCAGACCCGCCTTGAACGGGATCATGATGCCCCGCGGGCCGCCAGTGACCGACTCGAAATTGTGTGCAATCACAAACGCGACCTCGTTGAACGCCAGGGTGGCAATGGCAAAAAACGGCCCACGCAGGCGAAAGGTTGGCCACGAAATCAGTACCGCCACAAGTGCAGCAAAAAGCGCGGTGGGAATCACCGTCAGCCACGGTGACAGGTCAAAAGCAACATAGAGCTTGGCCGACCCATACGCGCCGATGCCGAAAAACACCCCATGACCCAAGGAAAACTGACCGCCAAAACCGCCGATGATGTTCCAGGCTGCCGCCAGCCCGCCCATCAAATAGGTGAACGCGATGATGTTTAGCCAATGGGCATCGTCCACCATCAAGACAAACGGCAGGAATGCGATGGCCATCCCCACCAAATATTTCAGCAGTGCCCGGTTGCCGGACTCAATGCCCGATTGTTTGGCGAGATCGATGGCATCGACTCGCGCGTCTGGATCAATTTTGTTCACGGAACCCCACTTCTTCCGCACCAACCTGGCCCATCAGGCCGGAGGGACGAACGATCAATACAACCAAGAAAATAATGAACCAAATAGCAGTCTTGAATGCCGGGTCGATGTAGTAGCCAGCGAGCGCTTCTACCACCCCAACAATGAGACCGCCAAAATAGGCCCCCCAAACGCT
>JANOYE010000238.1:0-1546 GCA_031428695.1 Rhodoferax sp.
CTGGCGCCGGCCCCAGGAAGAAGTCTCCAGCCTGATGGGCCTACTGGCTTTGTACCTGCAAAAAGAAGTCAAAGACATGAACACCAAAGGCGTGCGCCTGCGTGTGATCGGCGACACCTCCCGCTTTGACAAACGCATTCAGGCGCTGATCCGCGATGCTGAGGCCAACACGGCCCATAACGACACGATCAACCTGACCATCGCTGCCAACTACGGCGGACGGCAAGACATCATCAGCGGCGTCAAGGCCTGGCAAGCCGCCAACCCAGCTTTGTCCATCGACAGCCTCGACGAAGAGAATCTGCGCCCCTACCTGAGCTTGCGCGGCGCACCCGAGCCTGATCTATTGATCCGCACTGGCGGCGAATCCCGCGTCAGCAATTTCATGCTATGGCAAATGGCCTACACCGAAATGTTTTTCACCGACGTTTTGTGGCCCGGATTCAACGCGAAGGTTTTGGACGAAGCCATCGACTGGTTTGGCTCCCGCGACCGGCGTTTTGGCAGCTCCAGCCCGGAGCTTGCCGAAGCTGTCGTCCGCCAGTTGCGCGCCGCTCGTTAAGGTTTTCCAAATAAATGCGTTCCATTCATTCCAAATTTGTTGTCCTTTTCGCCCTCGGTCTGACCACCGTTGGCGGTGCCCAAGCCCAGTTTTCGGGTGGCGCGTCTGGCGCCATGTCAAG
Organism: Rhodoferax sp.; assembly: GCA_031428695.1. Lineage (GTDB taxonomy): Bacteria > Pseudomonadota > Gammaproteobacteria > Burkholderiales > Burkholderiaceae_C > JANYCG01. The sequence goes on from JANOYE010000238.1 coordinate 684, forward strand.
TGGCAGCATCAGCTCAGGTGCGAGTGCGGCACCCGCAGCGCCAGTAGATGCAGCCCCGGCCGCCAACCTGCTCAATTCGCTTCGCGGCCAGGGCAACCAGCCTGGCTCGCAGCAGCCCGGTAATGCAGAGGCGGCCAAGTCATCGACCGAGCCCGCCGCAGATGTCAAAATTCCGCCAGCCAAAGCAGCCGCGCCCACCCAGTTCCAGCGTTATGTGCAGGAAACCACTGGCCGGATGCTGCCGATGTACGGGCGCGACTTGTTTGATTCCCCCCAGGCTTATGCGGCAGACAGCATGCTGCCTGCGCCATCAGACTACCTGCTTGGCCCCGGCGACGAAGTTCAGCTCCAGGTATGGGGCCCACTTGATTTCAACGCCAGCCTGGTGATCGACCGCAACGGCCAGGTCAACATCCCCAGGGTGGGCGTGGTCACTTTGGCGGGCATTGCCGTGCGAGACCTGGACAAAACCTTGCGCGGCCACCTGAGCAAAGTGCTCACCAACTACCAGCTCAACGCCAACTTAGGGCGCCTGCGCGGCATTCAGGTGTATGTGGTGGGCCAAGCCAACCGCCCAGGCACGTTTCATCTCTCCAGCCTGAGCACGCTGGTCAACGCCCTGTTTGCCAGCGGTGGCCCCAGCGCCAACGGGTCTATGCGCAACATTGAGCTCAAGCGTGGTGGCCGCACCATCAGCACGCTCGACCTTTATGATTTCATTTCCCGTGGCGACAAGTCGCGTGATTTGCAACTGGCTTCGGGCGACATCATCGTCATCCCCCCCGTTGGCCCGCGGGTTGCCATTGCCGGCGCCTTTGACCAAGCCGCCATTTACGAGCTGAAATCGCCCGGCTCCAGCATTG
>JANOYE010000239.1:0-5195 GCA_031428695.1 Rhodoferax sp.
CCACTGCGAGGCCAAGGCTTTCATTGTGCAGGACGACTTGCGCGACCGCGTGGACGAACTGCGTGCAACACTGGAGATTGAGGACAGCGCCTACATCCACTTCGGCGCCCCTACCCCGCCGGGTTGGGCCGGGTACGAAGATCTGATCGACCGCGCCAGCAATGCGACCCCATCGGTGCAGGTGGCGCCAAAAGACTGCTGCGCGCTGATGTACACCTCCGGCACCACCGGGCGACCCAAGGGGGCCATCCGCAGCCATGAAGGCAACACATTGATCGCGCTGGCAACTGCCGTTGAAATGGGCTTCAACAAGGCCGACATCGGCCTCTTGGTGATGCCCATGTGCCACGCCAACTCACTGTATTTCAGCCACACCTTCGTCCACCTGGGGGCCACCTGTGTGATCGACGACCGCAAGAGCTTTGATGCCGAGGCCCTGCTTCGCACGCTGGCCAGCGAACACGTCACCTTCACATCGCTGGTGCCGACGCACTACATCATGATGCTGGGCCTGCCCGAGGCGACCAAGGCACGGTATGACGTGAGTGCGGTGGACAAACTGATGATCTCATCCGCCCCCGCCCGCAAAGACACCAAGCTGGCGATTTTGGAGTTCTTTCGAAACGGCAAATTGCACGAGCTGTATGGGTCAACCGAGCTGGGCTGGGCCACCCTGCTTCGCCCCGAGGAGCAAATTGCCCAGCTCGGCTCGGTCGGCCGTGAATGGGCTGGCTCGGGCCCGATCAAGCTGCTTGACGAGCACGGGCAGGAAGTCCCAGACGGTGAAGTCGGCGAGCTTTACGCCCGCACGCCTTATGTGTTTGACGGTTATTGGCGCAACCCCGAAAAAACCGCTGAAGCCATGCGCGGCGCCTGGTGCTCGGTGGGCGACATGGCGCGGCGCGATGAAAACGGCTACATCCACCTGGTGGACCGCAAGAGCAACATGATCATCAGCGGCGGCGAGAACATCTACCCTTCCGAGGTGGAGAGCGTGATCGGTGCCATCCCGCAAGTGAAAGATGTCGCCGTCGTCGGCGTACCCCACGACAAGTGGGGCGAAGCGGTGAAGGCGGTCGTGGTGCTGCACGGTGGCGCCAACTTAAGCGAGCGCGAGGTATTGGATTGGTGCAAAGGCCGCATGGCCGGCTTCAAGCGCCCCCAGTCTGTACTGTTTCTGGACGACTCGGATATGCCCCGCAACGCCACCGGAAAGCTGCTGCACCGGGCGCTGCGAGAGCGCCTGGCCGGGTAGTTTGAAGGAAGCTTAAGGAATCCCGGCAGAACCATCCGCCAGCCGGGCAATCATGAAGTCGGCAGCGCGGGTGATGTGGTCCCGCGCCAAGGCTTCCGCCCGGTTGCCGTCGCCGCCGGCAATGGCTTCGAGGATGACCGCGTGCTCGTCCCACACATCGCGCGGCTTTTCGTCGCGCAGCAGCACCTGGCCCATCACCCACTGCATGTAGGTCAAGTGCGGGCTCAGCGCTGGCGCAATCAGCGAATTGCCCGACAAAGTGTGGATGAAATCGTGGAAACGCATGTCAGCGGTGATCATTTTTGGCACCTGGGCGGTGGCCACTGCTTTGCGGCCTGCTTCAATCAGGGCCGGCCCCTGGCGCGCCGCTTTTTCGGCGCTCAGCTCAGCAGCTCTGCGGCAGGCCAAACCCTCAATGACGGCGCGCATGTCGTACATGTGGCGGATGTGGTCGGGATCCAGCGGCGCAATCACCAGGCGGCTGCCCGGCGCGTCGCGCAGCACGCCCTGGCTAAGCAAAAGCTGAAGCGCCTGCTGCACCGGTTGGCGCGACACGCCAAGTGCTTGCGCAACGCGTTCTTGCACCACGCGATCACCCGGCGCCATCTTGCCGGAGGCGATTTCCGCCAGCAGTGCCGCTCGCACTTGCTCCACAAGGTTGGGCTGAGTCGACAGCGTTTTCATGGGTTGGTGCTCATTTCTGTGGGTTGCTCGCTCCCATTTTAGGCGCGCCTGCCGCAGGCCTTGGCGAGCAGCCGACGCGTCTGATTCCAAGCGTCACAAAACGTAAAAATGAATTCCGAAAGCAGTTCCAAATTATACTGATTACTGAACTCTGAATTCAGAACGCTATTTTAATATTGTTTGAGTTTGATTCAGTCAACCGAATTCGCTCTTCCCAAAAATGTTGCCCGTCGCAAAGGAGTTGAAAGATGTCCCTGCCGGATCTACCGAAAGCCTTTGGCTGCGTAAGCCCTCATGCTGGTGCGCGGCCAGACAGCGAGCAGCGGCGCAAGGTGATCAAAATTGCCGTGGCGGGCATGGCCGTGCCCTGGGTTGTGGCGGGTGGTCTCGCGCATGCGGCAATCACGCGAGGCGACTGCCTGGTAGACGACGATGCCGAAGGCACTCCGGTGCCACTGAAGGCTTCGGATTTACGTGCGGGCAAGCCGGTGGTGGCTTATCCCTTTGATGCCAAACAAGGCATCGTGCGCAAGGAATCCAGGCTAAACAGGATCGTCCTGCTCAAGCTTGCTGAAGCCGACATGGATGCCACGACGAAGGCCCGCGCCGCTGGCGTCGAAGGGCAAGATCATGGTTGGCTCCTCAGGCGGAGAAACCGGCGTGCGCGGATTCATTGCCGCCTTCGACGCGGAAACCAGTGCAGCAGCGGCCTCACCGGCTCGCCCGCAACTGCACATGAATAACTGCCTCGCGAACCCAGTTGAGTTTCACGCAAGATCCAAGCCGAATCGAAAAATCGGTAGTAACCATTACCCCCCACATACTCGGCGAGTCCCCATTGAGACCCAATTCCAGAGGATTGCCCCTAATTTCGTAGCAGACGTGCGGTTTTACCACTCTTGTCAAGATGCAAATCGCCATTAACTGGTACTGTCTGATCTATGTCAAATTCATTGATTTACTCATGAGCACTGTTGCGACGGATAGCCCAAAACCCTACACGCCGGCCAAGGAGTTGGCACCGCCCAGTGCGTTGCTGATGGCGCTGGAATTCCGCGTTTTTTGGGAATTTGGTGCGCTGTTGCCGGCTTGGCCCGCGCTCAAACGTGCGCCGATGGGCGACGGGCATTCGGTCATCGTGTTTCCGGGCTTGGCCGCCAGCGACGGCTCAACCTACCCGCTGCGCCGCTACCTTGATTCACGCAATTACCAAACCTTCGGCTGGAATCAGGGCGCGAATTTCGGCGCACGCGCGGGTGTGTTGGAGTCTTGCAAGCGCCAAGTGATGGCGGCAGCCGATGCCAGCGGCAAAAAGGTGAGCTTGCTCGGCTGGAGCCTGGGCGGCGTCTATGCGCGTGAGTTGGCCAAAATGATGCCCAACGAAGTGCGCGGCGTGGTCACGTTGGGCACGCCCTTCGCCGGCAACCCGCGCAGCACCAACGCCTGGCGCATTTACGAGCTGACCAGCGGGCGTCGCGCGCACTCCGAGCACGGCAAATACGATTTGCCCGGTGCGCCTCCGGTGCCGACGACGTCGCTGTTTTCACGCACTGATGGCGTGGTGGCCTGGCGCGGCAGCATTCAGTCGCCGTGCCTGGTGAACCCGCAAACCGAAAACGTTGAAGTGTTGGCCAGCCACATCGGCATCGGCGTGAACCCAGCCGCCTGGTGGGTGGTGGCAGACCGGCTGGCCCAACCCGAGGGGCTGTGGAAGCCGTTTGAGCGCAAGCCCGGTGTACACGGGCTGATTTTTCCGAATCCACACCGGTAACTTCTGAAATTCCGGAAATTCCGGAAATTCCGGAATTTTCGGAATTTTCGGAATTTTCGGAATTTTATTTGCTATGTTTTATATAGCTTCTAGGGCTTTATTTTCGTGACTTGGAGGCCCAGAAGCTTCAAGGTTTTGGTCAAACCCGCGTTTTGGCGTAACTCGCAATGCCGTCGCTAATTTCCTTCTGCGCCGCTTCGGGCCCTTCCCAGCCCACCACCTTCACCCACTTGCCGTCTTCCAAGTCTTTGTAATGCTCAAAGAAGTGGGAGATGGTTCTGAGGCGCAGCGAGTTCAGGTCTTCCGGCTTTTGCCACTGGGTATAAAGCGAACATTTCTTGTCGATGGGCACGGCCAGCACCTTGCCGTCTTCGCCGGCTTCATCCTGCATTTTCAGGATGCCGATGGCGCGGCAGGTCACCACCACGCCGGGGATCAGGGGCACGGGGGTGATCACCAGCACATCAACCGGGTCGCCGTCGCCACTCAAGGTTTTGGGCACATAGCCGTAATTGGTCGGGTAGTGCATGGAAGTGCTCATGAAGCGGTCTACAAAGATGGCGCCGCTTTCTTTGTCTACTTCGTATTTAACCGGGTCGGCGTTCATCGGGATTTCGATGATGACGTTGAATTCGTGCGGGGCATTTTTGCCGGGGCTGACTTTGTCGAGGGACATAGGCTTCTCTGGTGGTTTTGTTGTGAATCGGAAGGGTGCTTTGATGACCGTTTGGTGAATTTCAAAGCAACCTAGGACTAACCCTGATTTTAAGGGCCAGACTGCCCGGCCTCTCAGGGAATCCCCTATTTTCAATGTACAGTCCGCGCGTTGGCCAATCGCCCCAGCCTGTCCTGCACTGGCGCTCTCGGCGAGGAAGCAACGCAACGGGGGAAAGCGATCCATTGCGTTGGCGCAAGGTTGAAGCCGTCCCCGCCCTAGCGAAACAACATCAGGAGACTTCATATGATTGGCAACTCGGCGCTCATTCTGGCGCTCGTTTGCGGGTTCATTGCCGTGGCTTACGGCTTTTGGGCGCGCAGCTGGATTCTTTCCCAAGACGCAGGCAACGCGCGCATGCAAGAAATTGCTGCCGCCATCCAAACCGGCGCAGCCGCCTACCTGGCCCGCCAGTACAAAACCATCGCCATCGTCGGCGTGGTGCTGGCGGTTTTGATCGGTTTGTTCCTGGATGGCATGTCGGCCGTCGGCTTTGTCGTCGGCGCCGTGCTTTCGGGCGCTTGCGGCTTCATCGGCATGAACATCTCCGTGCGCGCCAACGTGCGCACCGCGCAAGCCGCGACCAAAGGCATCGGCCCGGCGCTGGACGTGGCCTTCCGGGGCGGCGCCATCACCGGCATGCTGGTGGTGGGCCTGGGCCTTCTGGGTGTCACCGCCTTCTACTGGTTCCTGGTCGGCAACGGCAACCTGAACGCCAGCAGCAACCTGGCCAAACTGCTGAACCCGCTGATCGGTTTCGCCTTCGGCTC
>JANOYE010000240.1:0-1510 GCA_031428695.1 Rhodoferax sp.
TTCAATCGCACCGGCGGTGGCCTCCGCCACAGCGGTGATGGAGGCCGCTTCACCCGCAGCTTTGTTGATCACCGCCTGCTTTTCGCCCTCTGATCGGGCGATAAAGGCTTCGCGCTCGCCAGTGGCGATGTTGATCTGCTCTTGGCGGCGGCCTTCCGAAGCGGCGATCAAGGCGCGTTTTTCACGTTCCGCAGTGATCTGCGCCTGCATGGCGTGCAGGATTTCCTTTGGCGGCGTCAGGTCTTTGATCTCATACCGAAGCACCTTCACACCCCAATTTAACGCCGCTTCGTCGATGGCTTGCACCACCTGGGCGTTGATGATGTCGCGCTCTTCAAAAGTCTTGTCGAGTTCGAGTTTGCCGATCACCGAGCGCAGGCTGGTTTGCGCCAATTGCGAAATTGCGATGATGTAGTTGCTGGAGCCGTAACTGGCGCGCATGGCGTCTGTCACCTGAAAATACAAAATGCCATCGACCTGCAACTGGGTGTTGTCACGCGTGATGCAAACCTGGCTGGCGATGTCCAGCGGGATCTCCTTGAGCACGTGGCGGTAGGCCACTTTGTCGACAAACGGAATCAGAAAATTCAGCCCGGGGGTCAAGGTCTGGTGGTATTTGCCGAGGCGTTCGACCACCCAGGCGTGTTGCTGCGGCACGATTCTGATGGATTGCGCCGCGAAAATCACCGCGATGATGAGCAAAATGATGCCAGTGGTCATGTATTTCTTTCAGGTTTTTTCAACGATCAAACAGGTGCCGACCACTTCGACGATTCGATGTGTGCCCGAGGTGGCCGCCGCGCCGGCGCGCAAGGCCACGCGCCACTTTGCGCCCCGGTAGGTGGTTGTGGCCGTGCCATCGGATTGCCAAGCGCCAACGAAAACGGATTCGCCAATATCAAGATTGACATCCCGGTTCTCGCTGGCCTTGGCCGGCTGCGGTTGTTGCCCGCGAACTTTGCGCAAGATCAACACCGCGGCGCCTCCTGCCACTGCAGCCACGCCCAGCTGGACGGCGAGCCCAGCGCCAAGATGCGCGGCGATGGCGGCAGCCGCGAGGCCCACCGCAACCATCAGCAGGTAGAAAGTGCCCGTCAGCAGTTCAACGGCGACAACGGCACCCGTTAACAGCCACCAGATGGAGGATTGAGCCAATGTGTTCATGGAGCCACATTTTGAGCCATAACCAGTCAAACACAAGGGCCCGGCCTGGCAGATTGGCGATATTTCCTTACACTTCGCGCCTGTTTGTTTTTTTCCCAGACTGTAGGCCCGCCATGAAATTCCGTTTCCCCATTGTCATCATCGATGAGGACTTCCGTTCTGAGAACACGTCAGGCCTGGGCATTCGTGCGCTGGCGCAGGCCATCGAGAGTGAAGGGTTTGAAGTGTTGGGCGTGACCAGTTATGGCGACCTGAGCCAGTTCGCGCAGCAGCAAAGCCGGGCCAGCGCCTTCATTTTGTCGATTGACGATGAAGAGTTCACGCCGGGGCCCGATCTGGATCCGGC
>JANOYE010000241.1:0-16374 GCA_031428695.1 Rhodoferax sp.
GAAGCCAAAGGCGAAATCGCCTACGGCGCGAGTTTTGTCGAGTGGTTCGCAGAAGAGGCCAAACGCGTGAATGGCGAAACGCTGCCGACGTTTGACAACAACCGCCGTTTGATCGTGGTGAAGCAGCCCATCGGCGTGTGCGCGGCCATCACGCCGTGGAACTTCCCGCTGGCCATGATCACCCGCAAGGTAGCGCCCGCGCTGGCGGCGGGCTGCACCGTGATCATCAAACCAGCGGAACTCACGCCGCTTACTGCGCTGGCTGCGGGTGAACTGGCGCTGCGAGCGGGCATTCCGGCTGGTGTGTTGAACATCTTGAGCGCCGACTCCGCCAACTCGATTGCCATTGGCAAAACCCTGTGTGCCAGCGACGTGGTGCGGCATTTGAGTTTCACCGGCTCCACCGAAGTGGGCCGCATTTTGATGGCGCAGTCAGCGCCCACAGTGAAAAAAATGTCGCTCGAACTCGGCGGCAACGCGCCCTTCATCGTGTTTGATGATGCCAACATCGACTCCGCCGTTGAAGGCGCCATGGCCAGCAAATACCGCAATGCCGGGCAGACCTGCGTGTGCGCCAATCGCTTCTATGTGCAGGACGGCGTGTACGACGCCTTCGTGCAGAAGTTCGCAGCCAAAGTCAAAGCACTCAAAGTGGGCAATGGTTTTGACGAGGGCGTGGCGCAAGGCCCGCTGATTGAAGACGCTGCCGTCGAGAAAGTCACCCGACACGTCGCCGACGCCATTGCCAAAGGCGGCAAAGTGGTGGTGGGCGGCCACAAATTGCAGGGCCAGTTTTTTGAGCCCACGGTGATCAGCGAGGCCCGCGCCGACATGTTGTGCGCCAAAGAAGAAACCTTCGGGCCCTTCGCGCCGGTGTTCCGCTTCAGCAAAGAGCAAGAGGCGATTGACGCCGCCAACGCCACCGAGTTCGGCTTGGCGAGTTATTTCTACAGCCGCGATGTAGGCCGCATCTTCCGCGTGAGTGAAGCGTTGGAATACGGCATGGTCGGCATCAATGTGGGCATTCTGGCCACGGAACACGTGCCCTTTGGCGGTGTGAAACAATCGGGCCTGGGCCGTGAAGGTTCGCACCACGGCATGGACGATTACGTCGAAATCAAGTACCTGTGCATTGGAGACATTCAAAAATGAAACGCAAAACATGGATTCACGCCGGCGTGCTGGCGCTCGGCGCCGCCCTGGCATGGGGGGCCGTGGCGCAAACTGCGTCGCCCGCCAAACAAAAGCTCGTCATTCAGGTCAGCGATGGCGATCCGGCCAAATGGAATATGGCGTTGAACAACGCCAAGAACGTGCAGCAGGAGCTGGGCGCCAACAAAGTGGAGATCGCGATCGTGGCCTATGGCCCTGGCATCGGCATGCTCAAGGCGGATGCCGTCATCAGCAACCGCATTTCCGAGGCCAGGCAGGCGGACGTGCAGTTGGTGGCCTGCGAAAACACGATGACCATCCTGAAGCTGACCAAGGCCGACATGCACGCCGACATCAGTTACGCGCGCTCTGGCGTGGTGGAGATCATGCGGCTGCAGGGACTGGGCTGGAGTTACGTGCGGCCCTGAGCACGCATGCGGCCATAATTGAGACCAAGGGCGGGTGTAGTTCAATGGTAGAACGAAAGCTTCCCAAGCTTTAGACAGGGGTTCGATCCCCCTCACCCGCTCCAGGCACTCCCGCTTCACCTGTTTCCGCACCACACATTCTCGCGCCACAACACCATTGGAGACAAGATGCCCGGAAGAAAGTTGGTAAAAATCGCCGGTGTAATGGGTTGCGCGTTCGGCTTGTGGGCGGCCACGGCAGGCCTGGCCGCCGCGCAGGCGCAAAGTTTCCCCTCCAAACCCATCCGCATGATCGTGCCGTTCCCTGCAGGCGGCACGACGGACGTGGTGGCGCGCATCGTGGCCCAGCGCATGAGTGAAGCCATGGGCCAGCCGGTGCTGGTGGAAAACCGTGGCGGCGCAGGCGGCGCGATTGGTGCTGACCTCGTGGCCAAGGCCGCGCCAGACGGTTACACCATCTTGATGCACAACCTCACCTTCCCGCTGTCGTCAGTGGCGCAAACGCTGGCCAAACGCTCCCCGTTCAATGCCGAAACCGACTTTGCCGGTGTCTCCATCGCCGTCTATGTGCCATTTGTGTTGACAGCCAACCCCAGCGTGCCCGCCAAAGACCTGCGCGAGGTGGCCAACCTGCTGCGTGGCAACAAATCACTCCAATACAACTACGGCTCCACCGGGCCGGGCTCAGCGGTGCATGTCTTGGGTGAAGCCTTCAAACGCGAAGCCAAGGTCGAGATGGAGCACATTGGCTTCCAGGGCGCGGCCCCACTGAAGCAAGAATTGCTCTCGGGCCGCATCCAAATTGGCGGCGACCAGTTGTCCACCTCACTTGCCGAAATCAAGGCCGGTACCTTGAAGGCGATTGCCACCACCGCCTCCAAACGCATCGCTGGCTTGCCCGACGTGCCCACCGTGCGCGAGCTGGGCTACCCCAGCCTAGAGCTGGAGGGTTGGAACGGCGTATTCGCGCCGGCCAAAACGCCCAAGGACATCCTTGAGCGCCTGCAAAAGGAAGTGTCAGCCGCTGTGCGCCACCCCGATGTGGTGAAACGGTTTGCCGACATGGGCGCTGAATCCGTCGGCTCCAGCTCCGCCGAGCAAGACGCGATGTTGCGCCGCCAGATGGATCAGTTCCGCCCGGTCATCGCGGACATGAAACTCCAGTAACACGCTGGACTGGCGAAGGCAGACAAAACCCGGCAGGTTAAGCCCGCCCGCCTTCGCGCAGCCACCACACCGGCAGTTGCGCGCAATCAGCCGCATTCAAGCCCGCTGCGGCAGCCCGGTCAAAATTCTCCAGCGTGGCTTGCGTCAACGGCAACTGGCGCCCATTGTTGGTAGCCTGTGCCAGCATCATGCGAACATCTTTGCGCATGGTCGCCACGTCCACTGTCACGGGCCCATTGGCGCCGCCCAGCGCATTGGCGATCATTGGGCCGCGCACTTTGAGCATGTTCGGGCCGCCCGAGGAGTCGGCCAGGATGTCGATCACCCGAGCCGGATCCAGCCCCAACGGCGCCACCAGCGACAAGGCCTCGCCCAGAGTCTGCCAATAGACCATCAGCGGCAAATTGACGGCGAGTTTCATGGCGGCCCCAGCGCCATGCCCGCCCACGTGTTCGACGCGACGGCAAAGCTGGTTCAGCACCTTGCTGGCACGCGCCAGGTCTTCTGCCGCGCCGCCGACAAAACCAATCAGTTTGCCTTCTTTGGCCGGGCCGACACTGCCGCCCACAGGGCATTCAAGGTAGGCCGCTTGAACCGCCTTGGCGCGAGCAGCCAGCGCCTGGTGTTTGGCCGGTGGAACCGTGCTCATCTCGACAAACAGCTTACCGGCCACCTGGCCCGTCAACAAACCATTGGCCGAAAGGAACACTTCATCCAGCGCCGCCTCGTCGGTCAACAGTGTGATCACCAAATCAGCCTTCTCGGCCAGTTCGCGCGGCGTTGCAGCCCAACCGATGCCAGCGTCCAGCAGCGCCTGCGCCTTGGCCTGCGTGCGGTTCCAGACGGTGACGCGTTCTCCCAATGAAGCCAGCCTGGTCGCCATGGCGCTGCCCATTTTTCCCGTGCCTGCGATGCCAATGTGCATGAATATCCCTGTCAGCAGTGAGTTGAAAATTCATCATACTGGCAAAAAACGCCCTGAACCCGGCAACGGCACAATAGCTTCCAAATCCTCACATTGCACATGGCAGAACCTCTCAAAAATCACTTCGGCCCTGATGTGCCAGCAGCCATCGCGTCGATGGTCGCCCGGCGGACTACGGACTCGACCATTTTGACGAATCAATGGCGGCGCAATATGTGCTCACCCAGCGCTTCACCTGCGAGTTTTCGATTCGGCCTTTCCTGATCAATCACACGCAAAAAACACTGGCGCAGTTGCGCCGCTGGGCCAGCGACCCAAGCGACCAGGTGCGCCGCCTGGTCTCCGAGGGCACACGCCCGCGCCTGCCCTGGGCCATGCGTTTGCCCGCGTTCCAGGCCGACCCGTCACCCGTGATTGAATTGCTGGAGCTGCTCAAAGACGACCCCGCTTTGTACGTGCGCCGCTCGGTCGCCAACAACCTGAATGACATCGGCAAAGACCATCCCGATGTGCTGGCCAACACCGCCAAGCGGTGGCTCAAAAGTGCTTCACCCGAGCGCGCCTGGGTGGTGCGCCACGCCTTGCGCTGGGCTGTGAAGCAAGGCGAGCCGGGCGCGCTGAAAGCGCTGGGTTATGGCGCCAAGGCCGAGGTGGCATTGGGCGATGCGACTATTTCGCCCGCCCGCGCGCGTGTGGGTGGTTCGGTCAAAATTGAATTTGGCCTAACCAACGCCACCAAACGCGCGCAAGACGTGATGGTCGATTTTCAAATTCATTACGTCAAAGCCAATGGTGCCACGGCAGCCAAGGTGTTCAAACTTAAGGCGTTGACGCTGGCGGCAGGTGAACATGTGCGCCTGCAAAAAACCGTGTCGCTGCGCGAGATGACAACACGCAAACACTTCGCGGGCCGGCACCCAGTGGACATTCTGCTCAATGGCACTCCCGTGCCCCTGGGGGCGTTCAATTTAAGTAAATAATGCCTGCAGGTCGCGTAAAAATTAATTAATTTGCTACTATTTAAAGAGCAGAGCAATCGCCACAATCACAAGAAAACCCAGCAGCAACTTGCGAAACACAGCCTCACTGAGCCGGTAACGCAGGCGTTTGCCAACGGCCATGCCCGCAAACATAGGCAGGCAAGCGACCAGCGACAGCCCCAGCTCAGACACACCGAGCCTTCCTACCGCCGCCATCGCGAGATACAAGGGCAACATGCCAAAAAGGTAGATCACGCTGATCGTCCCGACAAATTGCTCACGTGATAGGCGCAGCGAACTCAAATAAGTAATGACCACAGGCCCGGTGAGCGACGAGACGCCGCCCAAAAGGCCCGACAACAGCCCCACGCCTGCGCTGGCTAATTTCTCGTGGCCGGGTTGGATGGTCAGCGTCGGGTTGAAGGCCATCGCCACCACGGCCAGCAGTACCGCAACGGCGAGCATGGCGTTGAGCGCGCGCGGCGAAAGTGCCAATGTCATTGGCACCGTCAGCGCCGTGGCAATGACCAAACACACGATGAGTGGCCAGAAGCGCTTGATTTGCCGGCTGCCCGGCTGGGCCTGCCACACCTGCACGATGTTGGAGGCCACCACCGGCACGGATACCAGCGCGATGGCCGTCGGGCTGGGTGCCACCAGGCTCAAGAGCGGCACCACCACCAGCGGCAAACCGACGCCCAGTGTGCCCTTGACCAGGCCGCCAAGCACGAAGGCGGCGACGGCAAACGCCAACAATGAAGGGGCTTGCAAAACCCCGAGGTCGAAGCTCAACGGCTGATCAATCGAAGGTCAACAAGCGGTCAAACAAACATCCCCAGAGCGCAAGCACCGTGCAGGCTCAGATCAGCGCCACACCCGTTTTGGACTGCAACTCCTCATGCGTCACGCCCGGTGCCAGCTCGACCACCTTGAGGCCCTGCGGCGTCACGTCCATCACGGCCAAATCGGTGATGATGCGGTCCACCACGGCCACGCCGGTGAGGGGCAAGGTGCATTTGGGCAAGATTTTCAGATCGATGGTGCCGTCTTTCTTCTTGGCGACGTGTTCCATCAACACGATGACGCGTTTGACACCGGCGACCAGGTCCATCGCGCCGCCCATGCCCTTGACCATTTTGCCGGGGATCATCCAGTTGGCCAGGTCGCCCTTCTCGCTCACCTGCATCGCGCCGAGAATGGAGAGGTTGATCTTGCCGCCGCGAATCATGGCAAAACTGTCGTGGCTGCCGAAAATGGACGAGCCTTTGATGGTCGTCACGGTTTGTTTGCCGGCGTTGATGAGGTCTGGGTTTACCTCGTCTTCCGTTGGAAACGCGCCGATGCCCAACATGCCGTTTTCGGATTGCAGCCAAACTTCTTTATCAGCCGGCACAAAGTTGGCGACCAGAGTGGGGATGCCGATGCCGAGGTTGACGTAAAACCCGTCTTCGAGTTCGTGCGCCGCGCGGGCGGCCATTTGATCTTGATTCCAGGCCATGATTAAACCCCTGCCTTTTCGGTAATTGTTCTCTTTTCGATGCGTTTTTCAGGTGTGGCATTGAGCACGATGCGGTGCACGTAGATGCCGGGCAAATGAATGTCATCGGGCGCGAGTTCGCCGACTTCGACAATCTGCTCCACTTCCACAATGCAAACCTTGCCGGCCATCGCCACGGCCGGGTTGAAGTTGCGGGCGGTGAGGTTGAAGCGCAGGTTGCCGCTTTTGTCGGCGATTTGCGCTTTGACGAGCGAGACATCGGGCACCAGCGCGCGCTCCATCACATAGGTTTCGCCGTCGAACTCGCGCAGCTCTTTGCCTTCAGCCACTTGTGTGCCGACGCCGGTTTTGGTGAAAAACGCCGGAATGCCTGCGCCGCCCGCGCGCAGCTTCTCGGCCAGCGTGCCTTGCGGCGTGAATTCCAGTGCGAGTTCACCCGCGAGGTACTGGCGCTCAAACTCTTTGTTTTCACCGACGTAAGAAGAAATCATCTTCTTGACCTGGCGCGTTTGCAGCAGTTTGCCCAAGCCGAAATCGTCCACACCCGCGTTGTTGGATATGGCCGTGAGGTTTTGTTTGCCGCTGTCTTTGAGCGCATCGATCAGTGCTTCGGGGATGCCGCACAGGCCAAAACCGCCGACGCCGAGCAATTGGCCGTCTTTGACCACACCTTCAAGCGCCTTCGCGGCGCTCGGGTAGACCTTGTTCATTGAAATCACTCCTTGAAAATTCGACTTGCCGCTGATTCTACGTAACAGCTGCCGGGTTCAGAAACCCTGAGGGTGTCTTATGTGCGCCAACGCACGGACACTGGCCCTCGCCTGTTCAAAAATGCAGCCAATTGGAAGAATCGAAACGACGGCGGTCTGCACATTGTTGAAGGACTACGCGATTTCAATCATTGCCCAAGGGAGAGCTTGTGGACACTTTCAACATGACGGTCTCATCACCCGTGCCTCTGTGTGTTGAGACGCCAGCCTCTGATTTGCGGCCTGAGAAGGAGGAAATTGCGGAATTGATGGCGCGCCAGGCCATCATCCTCAAGGCGCTGGACGCCACTCCGATGCCATTTACCTGGTAGACCGGGCCAGCATGGCCATTGTTTACGTCAACGATGCCGCCTGCCGTTTGCACAACTTGACACGTGATCAGCTGATTGCAGCCGGATCTTCAGGCGCCTTGGCCATGCCCTCTGCGCAGATCGAGAAAACACTGGACGCCATCATCGCCCGTGGCACGCCGGCAGAGCCGGTCGAAATCATGCGGCTCGGCAAAGGCGGCCAAATGGGCTGGTACGAACTGCGCCGACACCCGGTGTTTGCAAGTGGCCGCTGGTTGATTGTCAGCTTCGCGCGCGACATCACGCAGGCCAAAAACGCGCAGGCTCGGATCGTCCACCTCAATCGCGTGTACGCCATGCAAAGCGGCATCACCGCCTTGATCCTGCGGGTGCGCACGCGCGAGGAGCTTTTCGATACGGCGTGCCGCATCGCCGGCAAGGAAGGCGGCTTTCCCATGACCATGATCGCCTGGCTGGACCGAGCAACCAGCAAGCTCGTCCCGGTCGCGTCGTATGGCTTCCCCTCCGATGTTCTTGCCGGGTTAACCAAGCGTTTTGCCTCTGACGAAATCTACCCCAGCGGACCCAAGGCCGGGCAAACCATGGCCGAACGCGCCATTTTGGGTAAAAAGACCGTCCTCAACAACGATCTGGCGGGCGACCCGAACGCCATTCATGCAAAGCGGCACCTCAGTGCGGGAATTCGGTCGATGGCCATGTTGCCCCTGATGGTGGGAAATGTGGCGGTGGGCGTCTTGGCCCTCTACTCCACCCAGGTGAATTTTTTCGTTGGCGAGGAACTTAAGCTGCTGCTGAATTTGACCCAGGACATCGCCTTCGCCGTCGATCATATTGACAAGCAAGAACGCCTGGCTTACCTCGCCCATTTCGACGTTCTCACGGGGCTGGCCAACCGCACGCTGTTTCTGGACAGGGTCAGCCAATACCTGCACAGCGCCGCCAACGCTGGTCACCGCCTGGTTGTGTACCTGGCGGACGTGGAACGTTTCAAGAACATCAACGACAGCCTGGGCCAAGACGCGGGTGACGCGCTGTTGCAGCAGATTGGGCAGTGGCTCACCCACACCGTGGGCGACAGCAACCTGGTCGCGCGGATCGGCACCAACCACTTTGCCATCGTGCGGCCAGAGTTACGCGACTCGGATGAACTCGACGCGCTGGTAGAAGGGCAACTGAAGAACTTCTCCAGCCACCCGTTTCACCTTAATGAAGAAGTGTTCCGGATATCCATCAAAGCCGGCGCTGCCGTTTTTCCGGTGGACGGCACCGATGCCGCCACCCTGTACAAAAATGCCGAAGCGGCGCTTAAGAAGGCCAAGATGCGCGGCGAGCCTTATCTGTTCTATAACGAGAGCATGACCCGGCGCACTTCGGGCAATCTCAGTCTGGAGAGCGAATTGCGCCAGGCGCTGGACCGACAGGAATTAGTGCTGCATTGCCAACCCAAAATCAACCTGGCCCATGCGCTCAAGCTTAAGGTGGTGGCCGAAGGTGTTGAAACCGAGGAACAGGAGCGCCTTTTGCGCCTCCTGGGCTGTGACGAGATGCAAGGGTTTTTGATCAGCAAGGCCCTGCCATGCAAGGAACTTGAGGCCCGCTACCTGTCGCAATTGACTTGAAACAGGGCTTGCCACAGTTTGCTATGTTAAATATAGCAAACTATTAATATTTTACGTGACTTCACCCCCGAAAAGCTTGACTTTTTGAAAAATACACCAGATTGAGCCTAATAATTAACATGGTTGTAACTACTGCACCAATGTGACACACCTCAGACGCGGGCCTTTACGCGTTGGTACGCAGTCACGGCGACAAGCACCAGGGCACCGGCCAACAAACCCACGCCCGCATCCAGCCCGAGTGAAACCAACTGTTTGAGCACGGCGCCGCCGGCCTGGGCGGCCTGCGCTATCCACCTCTCCAGCAAATGTTGCAGCGCTGGCCAGCCGTGCGACAGGATGCCGCCGCCAACCAAAAACATGGCCGCCGTGCCAGCCACGGAGAGGCCCTTCATGAGCCATGGCGCGGTTTTTAAAATTCCTCCGCCCAGCTTGCGTTGCATCTGACGCAAGCCGCTGCGCCCTTCCAGGAGACTCAAATGCAGCCCGGCATCGTCAAGCTTGACGATGCCTGCCACCAGCCCGTAAACGCCCACCGTCATCAACACCGCAATGCCGCTGAGTACCGCCACCTGGGTCGAAAACGGGCTATCCTGCACCGTGCCCAAGGTAATGACAATGATCTCGGCCGAGAGGATGAAATCGGTGCGCACGGCGCCCTTGATCTTGTCTTTTTCCAGCGCCACCATATCCACCGCCGGGTTGGCCAGCGCGGTCGCCAGTTCCTCGCGGCGCGCGTCGTCTTCGCCACGGCTGTGCAGGTATTTATGGGCCAGTTTCTCGAAACCCTCGAAGCACAGAAACGCGCCACCGATCATCAAAAGCGGTGTCACCGCCCAGGGTGCAAAGGCGCTGATCAACAAGGCGGCGGGCACCAGAAACGCCTTGTTCAGGAACGAGCCCTTGAAAACCGCCCACACTACCGGCAACTCCCGTTCAGCCTTGACGCCGGCCACTTGCTGCGCGTTCAGCGCCAAGTCGTCGCCCAGCACACCCGCCGTTTTTTTGGCGGCGACCTTGGTCAAAAGGGCGACGTCGTCGAGGATCGTCGCAATGTCGTCAATGAGCGCAAGCAAACTGGAGGCCATCGCGCGACTTTAACGCGTGCAGGCACTCGGCCGAATGACAAACCGCAAGGGTGAACCATCGTTGGGTGAATTCCCAACAAAGCGTGGCACAATACACTTGTGTATGTTTCTATCTGCCGACAATAATTCTTCAGGGAAAATGCAACCATGACCGACCTTACCGTGCGCCGCCTTCTGGTGGACCTTGAAACACCCTTCGCGCGGCGCTGGAACGGCGGCGACGCCTTTCGCACGGCTTTCTTCAACGCGTTGTCGATGAGTTTTGTTGTCGGCGAGCAATATTTCATTGATTCTGTGCGCAACGGCTTGAAACAATTGCCGGCAGACCAACGCGGACATTTCGCCGCAGAAGCGGCAGGCTTCATTGGCCAGGAAGCCACCCACCGGCGCATCCACAGCCTGTTTAATGGCCAGTTGCAGACCCAGGGTTTAGACAACTGGATCGAGCGCCGTGGCGCCAAACGGCTCACCGACAACGCCCACCACGACTACCGCGTGCACCTGGCCGCCACTGCCGCCACCGAGCACTTCACCGCGATTTTTGCCCACTGGATCATGCGCCACCCGGAGGCTTTCGCGGGTGCCGAGCCCAGGCTGCAAACCCTCTGGCAATGGCATGCCGCCGAAGAGTCAGAGCACCGCAGCACGGCTTTTGACGTTTACACAGCCGCCAGCGGCGACCACAGCTGGCGCACGCGCATATTCAAATATGTCACGGTTCAGTTTTTGAGCGACGTCGCGCGCCAAACCCTTCTCAACATTTGGCAAGACAAGGCGTTTTTCCAGTGGCGCACTTGGCAAAGCGGCTGGCGCTTGCTGTTTGCCAAAGACGGCATGATCCGCGGCAACTACCCGCACTGGCGCGCCTATTTGTCGCCCAGTTTTCACCCGAGCCAACAAGACGCACAGGTTTCGCGCCAGTGGCTGGTTGACAATGCCTGCCAATATGTCGCCGCAATACCCAAGCCTGTGGCCGCGTGATGATCCATGAAAGCCCTGAGCCCCACTGACTCGGTCTTCCTGTGGATCGAAACCCGCAGCCAGCCGATGCACGTGGCGGGTCTCAACCTGTACACGCCGCCTTGCTCGACCGCAACCGCCCGCTGTGGGAAATTTATGTGATCGAGGGTTTGCCGGGCGGGCGCTTCGCCACGTACTCAAAAATGCACCACGCCTTAATAGATGGTGTGAGCGGCGCAAAAATGATGGCGCAGGCCTTGGCCCCTGCCGCTCGACTGCAAAAACCACCGCTGTGGGCCCAGGTTTTGGGCAAGCAGCCTCGGCCCGCTGAGTCCGCCGCCACGGCCAGCCTTTTCAACGCCTTGGCGGATGCAGCGCGCATCGGCGGCGAAATCCTGCCAGGCATCAAAAGCGGCCTGCTGGATTTGCTGCGGCGTGGCACCGGCGACAGTGCGGCGGCGCGGCCGTTTCAGGCGCCGCCGACGCCGTTCAACGTCAGCATCTCGGGCTCGCGCCGCTTTGCAGCGCAATCCTTCCCGCTGGCGCGGCTCAAAGCCATCGGCAAGGCGGGCAATGCCACGGTGAATGACGTAACCCTCGCCATTTGCGCGGGCGCCCTGCGCCGCCATCTGCTTGCGCACGCAGCGCTGCCAAAAGCGCCCTTGATCGCCATGGTGCCGGTGTCGCTGCATGGCGAAGCTGGCAACGGTGTTGAAGAAGGAGGCAACCAGGTCGGCATTCTTCTGGCCAATCTGGCCACCGATGTGGCCGACCCGGTGGCGCGCCTGCAAAAAATTGTGCAATCAACCAGCGCCGCCAAGCAGAAACTCAAACGCATGTCGCGCCTGGAAAAGGTCGCCCACGCGGCCGCCTTGATGGCCCCGGCCGCGCCGAGCGTGCTCTCGGGCGACGCGCGCAAACGCCCGCTTTTCAATGTGGTGATCTCCAACGTGCCCGGCCCGCAAGACCTGTTGTACTTGAATGGCGCGCGGCTGGACGAGGTGTACCCGGTGTCGATCCCCGCCCACTTCCTGGCGCTGAACATCACGATATCGGGTTATGGCGACAAGCTGGGTTTTGGTTACATCGCCTGCCGCCGCTCAGTGCCCGCCAGGCAGCGCCTGCTGGACTACACCGAGCAGTCGATTGCCGAGCTGGAGGCGTCGCTCTGCCCGCCTGACGCCCGCGCAGCCACTGCCCGCAAAACTCCCGTCCAAAAGTCGCCTGCGCGAACGTCTAAAGCCGCACCGGCCGCGTCCCCGCACGCTGCCAAGCTACGCAAAACACCCGCTTGACCGTCAACCCTGTTCCCAACCCAACCTAACCTAACCTAAGCAAAACTCACTGCACCTATCCCCATGAAAACCAAAATCACCGAACTCTTTGGCATCGAACACCCCATCATCCAAGGCGGCATGCATTTTGTCGGCCTGGCGGAGCTGGCCGCCGCTGTCTCCAACGCCGGCGGTTTGGGCATCATCACCGGGCTGACACAACGCACGCCCGAGCTTTTGGCCAACGAGATACGCCGCTGCCGCGAGATGACGGACAAACCTTTTGGCGTGAACCTGACGTTTTTGCCCACCGTGAGCTCGCCGGACTATCCCGGCTACATCAAGGCCATCATTGACGGCGGCGTCAAAGTGGTGGAAACCGCTGGCAACAATCCGCAGAAGTGGCTGCCCGCACTGCATGAGGCGCGCATCAAGGTGATCCACAAATGCACCTCGGTGCGCCACTCGCTCAAAGCGGAGTCAATTGGCTGTGACGCCGTGAGTGTGGACGGCTTTGAATGCGGCGGCCACCCCGGTGAAGATGACATTCCCAACTTCGTCCTGCTGCCGCGCGCCGCAGAGGAACTCAAAATTCCGTTTGTCGCCTCTGGCGGCATGGCCGATGGCCGGTCCTTGGTCGCCGCCATCGCGCTAGGCGCAGAAGGCATGAACATGGGCACACGGTTCATGGCCACCCAAGAAGCGCCGATCCATGACAACGTGAAACAGGCCATCGTCGCCGCCAGCGAGCTCGACACCCGCCTGGTGATGCGCCCGCTTCGCAACACCGAACGTGTGCTGATGAACGCCGCCACCGCCCGCCTGTTGGAGAAAGAGCGTGAATTGGGTGCCAACTTGAAGTTCGAAGACATCATTGAACAAGTGGCTGGCGTCTACCCCAAGATCATGATCGACGGCGCGATGGACGCCGGCGTGTGGTCTTGTGGCATGGTGGCGGGGCTGATCCATGACGTTCCCACGGTGAAAGAGCTGATCGACCGCATCATGCGCGAAGCCCACACCATCATCAACCAACGCATGGGCGCCATGGTGGCAGCTTGAGGCTTTTTATTATGGTTTCACACGCTTTGCGGCAACGGGCGCCTGCCGTTGAATCAGGAAGGTGGACATGATGCCGCGCAGGTATTCTTTGAACTGCGGCGCGTTTTTGGGCCGGGCCAGCGCCTGGTGGGCGCCGACCACCGCCAAGTAGAACAAGGCTGACAAATCCCGGGCGGCAGTCTTGTCACCGGTGAGGCGCAGAAATTTGGACTCAAACAGACGCAGCCGAACCTGGTCAATTTCGTCGAGCATTTGGGCCACCGCCACGTCGCGGCGGCCTTTGCCGCGCAGGGCGAGCTCAAAACGCGTGTTTTTCAGGTCAGTGCCAGCGTGCGTCAACGCGGCTTCAAGCAGGCGATCGAGGTCCTTTATGGGGTTGGCCAATGAGTCGATGCGCAAGGCCGCTTCAGCTGCCAGTTCGCGCTGCCGCCAGCGCTCCTGTAGGGCCGAAATCAAATCGGCATGATCGGCAAAATGCCAGTAAAAACTGCCTCGGGTGACTTTAAGCGTGTCAGCCAGCGCGAGCACGCGGGCGGCGTCGAAACCGCCTTCCACCACGGCGTTGAAAGCGGCGTCGAGCCAATCGTCGCGGGAGAGTTTGGACGACTCTGGCGCACTAATCACTTTTTTTGCGTTTATTTCGTTTTTTTCGTTTTTTGCGGTTGCCATGCATCCCTTGGAGTTTTTGTTGTGCCGGAATTCTACAAAACACATTTTCAAGGCTGAGACAGGCTCCTGACAGCCGCCTGACAAGCCGTGTCAGCCTGAATCAGGCGTGAAACGTTATGAAATCCTCGTTACAAACTTTGGGCAAACAGTGCAATCCATGGTTCAGTCCGCCACTCGCCATTCTTCGAACGTCTTGTCTTCGGTCTCGCAGCCGGGGGCGTCAGAAGCGGCCCCCCACCCGGATGGCGCAGCTGCTGCTGCAGAATCGAGCCAGATATCGCTGCTCACCGAAGTGGATTTCAAGTGGCTGATGGCCGGGCAAGGCTGGCACGTTGACTCTGCGCGCTTCCAATCCGACGCCGCTTACGCCAAAACGCTGCTCAACCTGGCGCTTGATTCAAATTGCTCGGCCCTGCGGGACTGTGCCAACCACATTCTGGACACCGGCCTGATTGGGCAGCTTTGACGCGACTGCGTCACTCCGCTTTTACGCCCGCCACGCCAATCACTTTGGCCCATTTGGCGATTTCTTCGTCCAGAAACTTTGCTGCCTGCACCGGCGTGTTGCCCACCGCCTCGATGCCCAGCGCCTCAAACTTGGC
Organism: Rhodoferax sp.; assembly: GCA_031428695.1. Lineage (GTDB taxonomy): Bacteria > Pseudomonadota > Gammaproteobacteria > Burkholderiales > Burkholderiaceae_C > JANYCG01. The sequence goes on from JANOYE010000241.1 coordinate 14,506, forward strand.
CTTGATTTCGGGTGACGCCACGGCCTTGGCGGTCTCCAAGGCCATGCGGTTGACGATGTCGCGCGGCACACCAGCAGGCGCCAGGAACAGCACCCAGGTGGAAGACTCCAGCTTCGGGCCACCCCCTTCGGCGATGGTCGGCACCTCGGGCGCGCTGGCCAGGCGTTTGTCTGAGAACATGCCCAGCGCCTTGATTTTGCCGCCGCGCACATGCGGCATCAGCGTGCTGGGCACATCGACCAGAATCTGGATGCTGCCGCCCATCAAGTCTTGCAGCGCGGGCGCCGTGCCTTTGTAGGGCACATGCACCATGTCCGCGCCAATGGTCTGTTTGAACAGCTCGGTGGTGAGGTGCGCCGCCGCGCCCACGCCGGACGAGCCATATGAGATCTTGCCCGGGTTGGCTTTGGCATAGGCGACCAGTTCCTTCATGTCCTTGGGCGCAAAGTTGTTGCCGGCTGTCATGATCAAGGGCGCGATGCCCACCAGCGAAATAGGCGCGAAACTCTTCACCGGGTCGTAGGGAATGCGCCCGGCGTACAGGGTGGCGTTGGCAGCGTGCGCGGCGATCACCGTGAGCATGGTGTAGCCGTCGGGCGCGGATTTGGCCACCGTGTCGGCGCCCAGCATGGAGTTGGCGCCGGGTTTGTTTTCAATGACGATTTGCCAGCCGGTCTGCTCCTGCACCTTCTGCACCACCATGCGGGTGGCGTTGTCGGTAATGCCGCCCGGCGTGTAGGGCACCACCCATTTGATCGGTTTGTTGGGCCAGGCTGCTGTGCTCGAAGCGCTGGTTTGAGCCTGCGCCAGCGGCAGCCCCAAAGCGAAGCTGAACGAAAGCGCCGCGCAGGCGGTGGTTTTGACAAAATTCATGGCGGTATGCCCCCGGGTGCAAAAGAGGTTGACGAACTGGCATAGAGTAGCTGCTCTTGCCCGCTTCCCCCATCCGGAGAACCCCTCAATGCACCCAGACCGCCCGGCCCGCGCCCGCGAGGCGGCCATGCCGTTCATCATGGCCACCATGTTGATCGACATGCTGGCCATTGGGCTCATCATCCCGGTGTTGCCCGCCATGGTCGGCAGCTTTACCGGCTCGCAAGCAGACCAGGCCTATTGGTACGGCGTGGTGGCGTTCAGTTTTGGCGCGGCGAACTTCGTCTCGTCGCCGATTTTGGGCGCACTTTCAGACCAATACGGCAGGCGGCCGATCTTGCTGCTGGGATTTCTGGGCCTGTGCATCAGCTTCTTCGGCACTGCCATGGCCACCACCCTATGGGTGCTGATCGCCGTGCGCGTGGTGGGCGGCGCAATGCAGGCCAACATCTCGATTGCCAATGCCTACGTGGCCGACTTCACCCCGCCCGAGCAACGCACCAAACGCTTCGGCATGTTGGGCGCGATGCAGGGCCTGGGTTTCATCATCGGCCCGGTGATGGGCGGCCTTTTGGGCGCCATCGACCTGCACCTGCCTTTTCTGGTGGCCGGCATTCTGGCCTCCGTCAATTTGATCTACGGCTACTTCGTCTTGCCCGAATCTTTGCCGGTTGACAAGCGAAAACCCTTCAAATGGCAGGCGGCGAACCCGTGGACAGCTCTTAAAACCCTAACCGCCCTGCGCGGCGTTGGCTCGCTCGTCGGCGTGGTCGCCTTCAGCGGCCTGGCGCAATTCATGCTGTACACGAGTTGGGTTCTGTACACCACCTTCAAATTCGGCTGGGCCCGCTGGAGAATGTATGGAGCCTGGCCGTGGTGGGCGTGGTTTCGGTCATCATGCAGGGCTTCGTGCTGGGCAAATTGCTCAAACGTTATTCGCCGCAAACCCTGGCCGTCGTCGGCCTCCTCTCCAGCGCGCTGGCGTACTTGCTGTGG
>JANOYE010000242.1:0-22581 GCA_031428695.1 Rhodoferax sp.
TAACGTTGGCGATGACCAGCAAACAGACAAAGCCGCGCAGCGGCCTCCTGCGGATGGTTGTCCGCGTCGATCAACAGGTTAGGGGCTGAAATGAAAGGCATGGTATGACGCATGTAACCGACGAACAACGAAGGGCCTACTTTCAGTGGATCAGCCCTGCTTTGACAGCGGACGAGCGAGAGCTCTATTTGAAGCGTTGGCCTGCTGGGCTATCGCGTACCTTTCCGCCTCCCGAATGTATGAGTCTGGAAACGTCGAGTTCAGCGCCTCGTCTTGTAGTTTTATGGAATGGTTCATTACGGTCACTGCGATCTCTACTCGCTCGTCTTGTGTCAGCCGCGAAAGCAATTCACTCACCATCAGTCCAAGGTAATTTATGCGGGCGTGCAGTACGCCGAGTTCGTCTCTGGTTTTTTCGTCCATCAATACTCCATGGGGAAAGGCAAGCCTCTAACGTAATGTACACCGCAAAACCTGCAAATTAAAACACCCGTTGCAATGTAATGCATCCATAAAAATCTTCCAAAAGCGTTATCCCGTAAGGGTTTAAACCCGTATAACTGTTTATTTATCCAGTTATAATTTAAACCATGAAACCCGGCAACGCCCCGCTGAAGTCAATCCGCCTTCTGGACCAGGTTCGGGAGCGCATTCGGTACTTGCACTATAGCCTGAGCACGGAAAAAGTCTACCTTTACTGGGTGAAATTTTTCATCCGCTGGCATGGGCGCGATGGTCGCATGAAGCATCCGCGCGACATGGGTCCGCATGAAGTCGAAGCCTTTTTGACCATGCTGGCGACTGAGCGCAAGGTGTCCGCGTCCACCCACAACCAGGCCTTGAGCGCCATTTTGTTCTTGTACCGTGAAGTGCTCGCCATCCAGTTGCCTTGGCTGGATGACATTGGTCGCCCGTCGCAAAAGCGCCGCATCCCCAGCGTGATGACCCGTGACGAGGTGGCTGGCCTGCTGGCTCAGATGGAAGGCGAAACGGCGCTTTTAGCCCGCCTGCTTTACGGCACCGGCATGCGCTTGATGGAAGGCATTCGGCTGCGGGTCAAAGACGTTGACTTTGACCGCCTGGTGATCATCGTGCGCGAGGCCAAAGGTGGCAAAGACCGGGTTGTGATGCTGCCACGTTCGTTGGCGGCGGCGTTGCGCCGTCAAATGCTGGCGGCACGCGCCGTGTGGGAGGCCGACCGCCAGGCCCAGCGCGGCGGGGTTGAAACGCCCCACGCATTGGAGGCCAAATACCCCAAAGTGGGGCAAACCTGGGGTTGGTTCTGGATGTTTCCGTCGCCCACGCTGTCGGTTGACCCGCGCAGTGGCGTGGAGCGGCGACATCACCTGTTTGAGGAGCGGCTGCAACGGGCCCTGAAGAAGGCCGTGCCTCTGTCGGGCATTGTTAAGCCAGTGTCCGTCCATACACTGCGCCACTCGTTTGCAACCCACCTGCTTCAGGCGGGCACCGACATCCGCACGGTGCAAGAGCTGCTGGGGCATTCCGATGTGTCCACCACCATGATCTACACGCACGTCTTGAAGGTGGCAGCGGGCGGAACGGCCAGCCCGCTGGATGCGCTTTTGTCGGCTTGATCGGAGTGTCAGCTGCTTGAATTTAATATTTGTTTATACGATAATTAAATGGAAATCGAATTTGACCCTGGCAAAGACCGGATGAACGTTGCGAAGCATGGTGTTTCGTTGGCGCAGGTGGTCGAATTCGATTGGGACACGGCGCAAATTGAACAGGATTTGCGCTTTATTTATGCGGAAAAGCGCTTTGAGGCGACGGGTTGGCTGGGTGAACGTTTGCATGTCGTTATCTACTGCAAACGCGGCATCAAGCGGCGGATTATCAGTTTGCGCAAGGCCAATGAAAGGGAGATCAAAACTCATGCGAATTCAAACTAAATCCGGGCGCTGGGTCGAGTTGCCGACAGCTGAAGAAAACGCCCAAATCAACGCCGGCATTGCTGCTGACCCCGATGCGCGCGAGCTTGACGCCGACTGGTTCAAGCGTGCCCGTCCGGCGCACGAGGTGGAACCCCCCGAATTCTTTGAAGCCTGGGCCAAGCTGCGCCGTGCGCGCGGCCGTCCGCCACTTGAGACCCCCAAAGTCGCCACCGCCATCCGCTTCGACGCCGACGTGTTGGCCGGCCTGCGGGCCACCGGCAAGGGCTGGCAAACGCGGGTGAATGATGCCATGCGGCAGTGGCTTAAAAATAATCCTACGGTAAAAATTGATTAAATTAATATCAATAATAATATACTTTATATAGCATTAAACTTAAAATTTATGTGACTTAATGGCTTGAAATATCTTGAATAATTTTTCAAAAATAATTATTCGCGTCGAATCCATCAAAGGCCGGGGCAGCGCCAGCGCCATCGCGCACCGTTTCTCGCGTGACGAGCGCGCCGCGTTTGACGACGGCTGGGGCACACTTGAAGAAGGCGCTGCCGAAGCCGCAGACAACTTGCCGCTGCAAACACAGGTGACGTTTGAAGACGCGAAAAGCGCCATCACCCGCAACGACTCGCCTGACATTTATTTTGACTACGGGCTGAACCCTTACCGGGGTTGTGAACACGGCTGTGTGTATTGCTACGCGCGGCCCACGCACAGCTACCTCGGCCTCTCGCCGGGGTTGGATTTTGAGACCAAGATCACCGCCAAACGCAAGCTCGCGGCGGTGCTGGCCACGGAACTGACGGCCAAAAGTTACGTGCCCAAATTAATCGTTGTGGGCACCGTGACAGACGCCTACCAGCCCATCGAGCGCGAGCTCAAAATCACCCGCGCTTGTATTGAGGTGATGGCCCGCGCTAACCAGCCGCTGGCCATCGTCACGAAAGGCAGCGGCATCGAGCGCGACATTGATCTGCTGGCGCCTCTGGCTGCACGCAAGCTGGCAACCGTGTACGTGACGATCACTTCACTCGACGGCCCGCTCACCCGCAAATTGGAGCCGCGCGCGGCCGCGCCGCGCCGGCGCCTGCGCACCATCCGTGCGCTGGCAGAGGCGGGCATTCCTGTGGGCGTAAGCGTGGCGCCGCAGATTCCGTTCATCAACGAAGACATGGAGCACGTGCTCGCAGCCGCCTGGGAGGCGGGCGCCCGCAGCGCTTTCTATACCGTGCTGCGTCTGCCCTGGGAGCTCAACCCCCTGTTCCAGGAGTGGCTGGCCTTGCATTGCCCCGACCGCGCCGCGCGGGTGATGGCGCGTGTGGCTGAAATGCATGTGCCAGGCAGGGAGGCCCGGCAGAGCGGCAAAGTCTACGACGCCGCCTGGGGCATGCGCATGAAAGGGGCGGGCTTGTGGGCGGATTTGATCAAACAGCGTTTTGAGAAAACCTGCGCCAAGCTGGGTTTCAACCGGGAGCGCACGGCGCATGACCTGAGCCAGTTTGACCCCGACGCGTTGGCGCGGCATCAATCGGGGCAGGGCAGTTTGTTTTAAGGCGCTCGGCCGAACCAGGCTTGCCAGATGGCCAGTGGGTCCATTGGCGACGGCAATGCGTGGCTGAAATAGCCGCGAAGGAGCGTCAATAAGGCGTAACAGCCTGCCAATAACAGAGCGACCATCAGCCAACGCTGCAGCAGCGCAATGCGCCGGATGCGCCCGCGCCAGACCAAGAGCGCAGGAACCACCGCAACCCCTGACAACGTGGCCACACATTGCCAACTTTGCAGGCGTGCCCAGTTGTCGCTTTTGAATAAAAACTGCATCAGTTGCCCGGGCGACAGCGCCACCGCCTCACCCGCTGTGCGTTGAAGCCACATCGCGCAGGCGCCCAAGGCGGCCCAAAACAGCAACACGGTGATGGCCGTTTTGAGCGACCAGCGCCAGCCGAAAAGCGCCAGCCACAAAAGCGCACCGAGTGTGAGCTGGGCGGCCAACACCAAAGTCATGGCCGGGCTGGTCATGCCGGGGTCGGTTTGCAAGAGCATCGTGTGCCACAGCGGCCAGTGGCCCACGGTGCCAATCCACAGCGCAACACCCAGCATCACCCACAGCGGGTGCGGGGAAGTGCGGTGCGCCAGCGGCGACTGAAATACCGATTCAGCGAATTCCGTGACGCGAAACAGTTTGACGTTGGCCATGGCTTAAGGATTTGATCTTCGCCATTGTTGCAGATTCCACCGTTGCTGCGTAACAGATTGCAGCTAGCAAAGTGGTAGCGGCACTACAGTTCACCCAGGCGTCAACTGAACAGATTCTTCAACCGGTCGGTCCACGAGTCGCCCGAGGGCATGTGTTTGCCGCCGCCTTTTTTCAGCGACTCGTCCAGCTCCTTGAGCAATTTGCGCTGGTGCTCGGTGAGTTTCACCGGAGTCTCCACCGTGATGTGGCAATACAAGTCGCCCGGGTAACTGGCGCGCACGCCCTTGATGCCCTTGCCGCGCAGGCGGAACTGCTTGCCGGTTTGGGTGCCTTCGGGGATGTCGATGGCGGCTTTGCCCGCCAACGTGGGCACGTCGATCTCGCCGCCCAGCGAGGCAGTGATGATGCTGATGGGCACCGAGCAATGGATGTCGTCGCCCTCGCGCTCGAAGATGTCGTGTTTCTTCAGGCGGATTTCGATGTACAGGTCACCCGGCGGGCCGCCATTGGTGCCCGGCTCGCCGTTGCCGGTGGAGCGGATGCGCATGCCGCCGTCGATGCCGGCCGGGATTTTGACTTCGAGTGTTTTTTGCTTTTTGATCTTGCCTTGCCCGCTGCACGAGGCGCACGGGTCGGCGATGATCTTGCCGGCGCCACGGCAGGTGGGGCAGGTTTGCTGCACACTGAAAAAGCCCTGGCGCATTTGCACCTGGCCTTGGCCAGCGCAGGTGCCGCAGGTTTTGGCCGAGGTGCCCGGTTTGGCGCCGCTGCCTTTGCAAGGCTCGCAGGCTTCCCAGCTCGGGATGCGGATTTGCGCGTCTTTGCCGTTGGCCGCTTCTTCCAGCGTGATTTCCATGGCGTAACTCAAATCGCCGCCCCGGTACACCTGGCGCCCGCCGCCACCGGCTCTGCCGCGTTGCTGGCCGAACATGTCGCCAAAAATATCGCCAAACGCCTCGGCGAACCCGCCAAAACCCTCGCCGCCCGGGCCGCCGCCGCCACGCATGTTCGGGTCAACCCCGGCGTGGCCATACTGGTCGTAAGCGGCGCGTTTCTGCGCGTCGCTCAACATTTCGTAGGCTTCTTTGGACTCTTTGAATTTCTCTTCAGCCACTTTGGACGCATCACCCTGGTTGCGGTCAGGGTGGTGCTTCATCGCGTGTTTGCGATAGGCTTTTTTGATTTCTTCTTCAGAGGCGTTTTTGGGGACGCCAAGGACGTCGTAGTAGTCGCGTTTGGTGGCCATGTTTGGATTCAGGTCAGTCGCAGAGGGTCAGTCGGAACGGTTGGTTTGAGAATCAGGTGCCGCTAAACAAAAATCGCCAAGTTGACTTGCCATCCTGGCAGGTCGAACGCGGCGACTTAAAACGGCACGGAGTGTCCAGATTTAAGGTTTCTTGACCTCTTTGACTTCCGCGTCCACGATGTTGTCGTCGGCTGGTTTGGCGCCACCGGCTTGGGCGCCTGCATCACCGCCAGGCGCGCCTCCCGCAGCGCCCCCGCCCGCAGCCGCTTCCTTGGCCTGCATGTCGGCATACATTTTCTCGCCGAGCTTCTGGCTGGCACTCATCAACGCGGTGTTCTTTTCGTCAATCGCGGTCTTATCGTCGCCTTTAAGCGCGGCTTCCAGGTCTTTGATGGCGGCTTCAATTTTTTCCTTCTCGCCGGCGTCGAGTTTGTCGCCGTATTCGGTCAAGCTCTTCTTGACGCTGTGCACGCTGGCTTCGCCCTGGTTTTTGGCCTGAACGATCTCGAGTTTCTTCTTGTCGTCAGCCGCGTTCAGCTCGGCGTCTTTCACCATCTGCTGGATCTCGGCTTCCGAGAGGCCAGAGTTCGCCTTGATGGTGATTTTGTTTTCTTTGCCGGTGCCTTTGTCTTTCGCGCCCACGTGCAAGATGCCGTTGGCGTCGATGTCAAAACTCACCTCGATCTGCGGTGTGCCGCGCGCTGATGGCGGAATGCCTTCCAAGTTGAACTCACCCAGCATCTTGTTCACAGCGGCGATTTCGCGTTCACCCTGGAACACCTTGATCGTCACGGCAGGCTGGTTGTCGTCTGCGGTCGAGAAAGTCTGCGCGAACTTGGTCGGGATGGTGGTGTTCTTGGTGATCATCTTGGTCATCACGCCGCCGAGGGTTTCAATGCCCAAGCTCAATGGCGTCACGTCCAGCAACAACACGTCTTTGCGGTCGCCACTCAAGACCTGGCCCTGGATGGCGGCGCCCACGGCCACCGCTTCGTCGGGGTTCACGTCTTTGCGCGGCTCGCGGCCAAACAGTTCTTTGACTTTCTCTTGCACCTTGGGCATACGCGTCATGCCGCCGACCAGGATCACGTCATGGATGTCAGCGGTGCTCACGCCAGCGTCTTTGATGGCGGTGCGGCAAGGCGCGATGGTGCGCTCGATCAGGTCTTCGACCAGCGCTTCGAGTTTGGCGCGCGAGAGTTTGATGTTCAGGTGTTTCGGGCCTGAAGCGTCTGCCGTCACGTAAGGCAGGTTGATGTCAGTCTGCGCGCTGCTTGACAATTCAATCTTGGCTTTCTCTGCGGCCTCTTTCAGGCGCTGCAAGGCCAACACGTCTTTGCCCAAATCAACGCCTTGTTCTTTCTTGAACTCGGCAATGATGTAGTCGATGATCTTCTGGTCGAAGTCTTCGCCGCCCAAAAAGGTGTCGCCATTGGTGGAGAGCACTTCGAATTGTTTCTCGCCGTCAACGTCGGCAATTTCGATGATGGAGACGTCAAAGGTGCCGCCGCCCAGGTCATACACGGCGATTTTGCGGTCGCCCTTTTCCTGTTTGTCCAGGCCGAACGCCAGCGCAGCTGCGGTGGGCTCGTTGATGATGCGTTTCACGTCGAGGCCGGCGATGCGTCCGGCGTCTTTGGTGGCCTGGCGCTGGGCGTCGTTGAAATACGCGGGCACCGTGATCACAGCCTCGGTGACGGCTTCACCCAGATAATCTTCAGCGGTTTTCTTCATCTTGCGCAACACGTCGGCGCTGACCTGCTGCGGCGCCATGCGTTCGCCGCGCACTTCGACCCAGGCGTCGCCGTTGTCGGCGGGGGCGATTTTGTAAGGCATCAGGTCGATGTCTTTTTGCACTTCTTTTTCAGTGAATTTGCGGCCAATCAGGCGCTTGACGGCATACAGCGTGTTGCGCGGGTTGGTCACGGCCTGGCGCTTGGCCGATGCGCCGACCAGCACTTCGCCACCGTCTTGGTAGGCGATAACGGAAGGTGTGGTGCGCGCGCCCTCGGCGTTTTCAATCACCTTGGGCGTGTTGCCCTCCATGATGGCGACGCAGCTGTTGGTGGTGCCCAAGTCAATGCCGATGATTCTTCCCATGATCTTCTCCTGAAATTGTTAGCGGTTGCAGATGTCTAGTAACTTGTGGATAACTTGGGTTGATTCAAGTGACCCGTAAATTTTGTGCGCAGATTTATTGGGGTGCGGAAACCGTCACCAGCGCCGGGCGCATGACGCGGTCGGCAATGCTGTAGCCCTTTTGCAGCACGGCCACGACGGTGTTGGCGTCCAACTCCGACGGCACCACGCTGATGGCCTGGTGGCAATGCGGGTCAAACTTGGCACCGGCTTGCGGGTTGATGGCAATGACCTTGTTGCGCTCAAGTGCAGAGGTGAGCTGGCGCAAGGTGGCCTCGGAGCCTTCACGCAACTGGTCGACGGTGGCGTCTTTGATGGCCAAACCGGCTTCCAGACTGTCTGCCACCGGCAGCAGGCTCTCGGCAAACGCTTCGACGGCGAATTTGCGCGCTTTGGTGATCTCGTCATCTGCGCGGCGGCGCGCGTTCTGCACGTCGGCCTGCGCGCGCAAGTACTGGTCAGCCAGCTCAGCGGATTTGGCTTTGAGCACCGCCAATTCGGCCTGCGCGACCGTCAATGGGTCACTCTCGGCAAATAGGGCGGCTTCAAGTTCTTCCGGGCTCATGGGCGTTGGGTTCTGTGCGCCATCGCTGCTGGATGCTGGTGAGCCAGGCTTCGGGTCATTTGGATTGGGAGTGGGTTCGGACATGCTGGAAGTGAAAAAGCGACGAATACCCCTGCCAAATAGGGGTCTTTTGGGGGTATTCAAGGGGGCAACTCGGAAAGCGCCGATTTTTTGAGAATCGGCAATAGGGGCATCAGAAATTGCAGCTGCCAGCGCCGGTGTGGCAGCAGCCCGGCCGATCCGCTTAACGAACGCCCAGCAACTCCACGTCAAACTTCAAGGTGGCATTGGGCGGAATCGCGCCGCCTGCGCCGCGTGCGCCGTAACCGAGCGACGCGGGAATGATCAAGGTGCGCGCGCCACCAATCTTCATGCCGGCCACACCTTCGTCCCAACCTTTGATGACCATGCCAGCGCCGAGCGAAAACACAAACGGGTCGCCACGGTCTTTGCTGGAGTCAAATTTTTTGCCCTGCACGCCGTCGTTGTACAGCCAGCCGGTGTAGTGCACGGTGACGCTTTGGCCAGCTTTGGCCTCGTCGCCGGAGCCGATTTGGGTGTCGTCGTATTGGAGGCCGGAAGGGGTGGTGTTCATGCGTTTACCTTGTATTTTATAAAAATAAAACTATAATTAAGAATCAAAATAGATACCAAAAATAGTAGCTAAATATGATTATTTTTCGTGACTTAGAAGCCTAAATGTCTTCGCAACATTGTGCGAAAATATTTATTCCTGGAATTTCGGCGGCTTCGTCGCTTGGCGTGCGCAATTATGCCAGCCGCCCCTATCTGGCTTGCCGCGCCAAGTCGCGCATCAGGGCCGTGACGCCATAAGTCCACGGCGCAATTTTGTCGGTTGTGTTCACCCGGTTCACGAGGCAGCCCAGAGCCGGTGTCGAGACACTCACCACATCGCCCACAACATGGGTGAAACCTTCGCCCGCTGGCTTGCCGGGCAGAGGGCGGTCTTGTGTGGGCGCAAACATGGTGCCGAGGAAAAGCAAAAAGCCGTCGGGGTACTGGTGGTTGGCGTTGATGGCCTGGCCGACCAGGTCTTCGGGCGTGCGGCTGATCTTGCTGATGGCGCTGCTGCCGGTCATCACAAAACCATCCGGGCCTTCGACTTTGACGGCCAGCTCGCAGGTGCGAACAGTGTCGAGCGTGAAGTGCTCGTCAAACAAACGGATGAAGGGCCCGATGCCGGTGGAGGCGTTGTTGTCTTTGGCTTTGCCCAGGAGCAGGGCGCTGCGGCCTTCAAAATCTCGCAGGTTCACGTCGTTGCCCAGGCTGGCGCCAATGATCTCGCCCCGGCTGTTCACGGCCAGCACGATCTCGGGCTCGGGGTTGTTCCAGTGCGATTTGGGGTGAATGCCGACTTCGGCGCCCACCCCCACGGCGCTCATGGGTTGCGATTTGGTGAAGATTTCCGCGTCGGGCCCGATGCCGACTTCCAGGTACTGCGACCACATTTTTTGCGTGATAAGCACTTCTTTGAGTTTTGCCGCCTCGGGTGAACCGGGCACGACTTTGCCCAGGTTGTCGCCGATCACCGCGACCACGGCTTGGCGCACGGCGTCGGCCTTGGTGGGGTCGCCTTTGGCTTGTTCTTCGATGACGCGTTCCAGCATGCTCGAGACGAAAGTGACGCCAGCCGCTTTGATGGCCTGCAGGTCGCACGGGGCCATCAGCCAGGGCAGAGTCGTGCTTCGGGCCTCTTGCGCGGAGTTGGCGAGGATGGCGGCGGTGTTGCCAAGATGTTTGCTGTCAGTGGTTGCCACTGCGCCGGTTGCTTTGCGCACTTTTGCGGCGGCGCCTTTGAGTTCCAGCAACTCGCTGCAAGTGGGCGCGACCTCAGAGATGTCGATCACCGCTTCGGGTGTCACCCGAACCAGCACCGCGCCACGGCCAGCCACCCAGGCGCGGGTGATGAGCATTGCCTGGGTGGCGTCTTGGGGCAAAACCTTGTCGATGTGCAGGTGGTTGATCATGGATAACGTGTGTGGCGACGAACTGTGACGGGGGCGTAAAAAAGGACAGCAATGCCGTCCTTTTGATTGTCGCCCGAATTGATTGCCCGGGCGGGCGGGAAAGGTGTTACTTCACCTTCTTGGCAAGGCTGTTGGTCCACTTGACGGAGAAGGCTTGCAGGTCTGACATGCGTTTCATCAGGTCAGCGCCGGCCGGTGTGAGGGTGTAGCCTTCGCTGCCGTGGGTCATCAGGGTGGCTTCGCGAAGCTCTTTGATGCGGGTGTTGAGCGTGTTGGGCGTGATGCCGCCGACGGAATCTTGCAGCAGGCGGAAGGTTTGCGGGTGGCCGTCTTTGAGCGCCCACATGACGCGGATGGCGTAGCGTGATTCCAGCAGGCTCAGGAGTTGGTGAATGGAGACGTTGTCTTTGGAAGCCATGAGTTGAAACTCCTAGTTGCTGATGTCAGGTGATGTCAGGTTGGGTCAGATTGCGCCGTTCGGCGAATTTGAATTTGTGCAGAAACTATAGCGCAATTAGTCAATAGCTACAACATTCATAGCTATAGGCCTTGCAATTGCTCGCAATTATGGCCCAAAAAATCACGTTTCAAGTGAAAAAGCGTGGCAAATACCCGCCAAATCTGGGTTTGGTGCTAGCTTAAAGGTAGATTTTTTGCAACAGCTTACGCAGTGTTTTTGCCTCGGCGGCTGTCAAACCGGCAGTCGCGTCAGCTTCCAGCCGGGCGGCGGTTTGTTCGGCGGCGAGCATCATTTGGCGGCCTTTGGCGCTTGGATGCAACCCCAATGCGCGGCCATCGGTGGGGTGCGCGCGGCGTTCCAGCAGAGCGCGCTCCTGCAGGTGATTGAGCATGCCCACCAAGTTGGGCGGCAACAGCCCGAGGGTCGTGCAAAGCTGGCGCGAGGTGATGCCGGGGTTGTGCACGATCAACGACATCACCGAGAAATCGACCGGTCGCAGGTCAAACACAGCCATTTCGCGCAGGAACCGTTCGATGATGGCCAATGACGCCCGCCGGGTGTTGTAACCCATGAGGCTTTCCAAAAACGCCGTGTCGACCTGGCTGATGGAAGCCTCAACTGGCGCTTCAACCGACGCCTGAGCGGCCACCTCAGCGGCAGTCAAAACTGGCGGCGTCTTCAACGTTGCCCTGGCCTTTGTAATGGGCGTACTGCGGGTACGGGCACAAAGGGCGGCTGCGCCCAGGAAAGACCGCTGTGCCGCGCGCGACGATTTGTTGGGGCGCGTCGCCTTTTTCAACCCAATCGACCAGCGCTTGCAGGCCGTCCCAGGAGTCGGTGGCGGCGCCGCCCTGGCAGTGCGCCATGCCGGGAATCAGGAAGAGGCGCGCGAAATCGGGCGTTGATGCGCCGTTTTCTGCGCTCAGGCGTTGGTAGTAGTCAATGGCCTCAAGGGGCGAAAAAATCGGGTCGGCCATGCCGTGGGCGATCAGCAGTTTGCCGCCCCGGGCTTTGTAGGCGGCGAGTTTGGCGTCTTGGGCGGTGTCAAAAATCCAGGAGTGCGCGCTCATGCGGGCCGGGTCTTTGTCGAAGTTGAAAGCGAAGATGCTCAAACTCCGGTCCGGCGGGGTGATGAAATAACCTTGCAGGGCGTCTTGCATCAAGAACACATGGCGCGAGTTGGGCACGGCAGTGGTGGAGGTGCCGAGCTTCCAAGCGCGCCAATCGTTTTGCGGGTGGCCCACACCGGCGTCATACGGCCAGCCGAAATACAAGGCCTTGCCAGTTGAATCTTTCGCTCCGTCAAACACTTTTTTGACCGCTGCAACTTGAGGGCCGGAGAGGCAAGCCGCGTCTTTGACGCCTTGGCACTGCAACGCGGCGGGGTCGAATTTGCAAGCGGCTGGGTTCGAGACCAAGCCGTCTTTGACGCCGTCTTGCGCGTCGCAGGCGTCGAGAATGCCGTCTGCGAGTACTTTCAGGTCGAGGTTGGTCAAGGCCTGGCTCAAGAGCGGTTTGCCATCTGCCCCTGGTGGAGCGATGGCGTTGAGGGCTTGCGTGTCCCACGCCGCAGCCACGGTGGCGCCGCTGGAGACGCGCATGGCCGGGGCCATGGCGATGACGCCATCAAAGTAGGTGGGGAAACGCTGTGTGAACATCATTCCTTGGCGGCCACCGCCGGAGCATCCGATGAAGTAGGACTTGTCTGGCCCTTTGGAATAGAAGTTGCGGATGATGTCTTTGGCGGTGACAGCGACGCGGTCATGTGCGTTGTAGGCGTTGTCGGTGCGGGCGATCGGGTCGAAGCCGAAATCTGCGGTGGGGCCTTGGTGGCCGGCGTCGGTCGTCACCACGGCGAATCCTTTGTTGAGGGCGAACAGGGGTGTGGCTTGCGGCCCGATGGCGGGGCGAATCACGCCGTCATTGCCGCCGCCGCCCTGGTACAAAAAACGGCCATTCCAGTTGGTCGGCAAACGCATTTCAAAGCCGATGAAATACGGCTTGCCGTCTTGCCCCACACGCTCATTCATGCGGCCGTTCACGCGGCAATGCGCAGCGAGCATCGGGCCAGCGGTGGCGCCGGGCGGCCTGACTGTGTCGCCCGCAATCAACTCAGTAGTCAACTTCACGCCGGGCGCGGCAGCCACGGCTCTGGCCGCCAATGCGGCGCAGTCAGGGGTTTGGGCCGTTGCCGCGCAGGCAGCGGCCATCAGAGCAACCGCGAAGAGAATTTTCATGAAACCGTCCTTGCGCTTTGCGCTGAAAACCAGGCCTATTTACAGCTGAAATTGCCGGCGTCTTCGACATCGCCACTGCCGTTGTAACGCGCAACCTTGGGGTAGGCGCACAGCGGGCGGGTGCGGGTGGGTGACCATTCTTTGGGCACATCGGCATTTGCGCCCGCCGTGTTGCCAGGGCCGCGCGCGCCGGCCAAGAGTTGGGCGGGGGCATCGCCTTGCTCGACCCATTTCACCAAGGCCGTGAGGCCGTCAAAACGATCCGTGGACGGGCCGCCGCTGCAATGCGCCATGCCCGGCACCGGGAAATAACGGGCGAAATCGGCGGCGCGGCCACCCTGGGCTTTGTTCAAGCGATCCCACCAGGCGGCGGTGTCATCGGCGGAGAAGATGGCGTCACTCACGCCGTGGTACATCAGCATCTTGGCGCCACGCGCGCGCAGGGCGGCCAGGTTGGCCGGGTTCTCCTTGCCGGGGGGCGTGATGACCGCATCTGCCGATTCGGTGAACGGCGCGACCGTGGCAAAAATGGCCTTGTAGGCTTCGTCCACGTCGATGGTCGAGAGCCCGGCAATGCTGCGCGGCGGGCTCATGAAAATGTAGCCTGCGGCCGGGTCAAGCGCTTGCGAGTTGACAAACTTCCAGCTGGCCCAGTTGGGTGTGGCAATGCCGGTGTCCCAGGGGAAGCTGCTGTAGATGAGTTGGCCCGAGCGGGTCTTGCCGCCTGCGTACACCTGAGCCAGCAGGTCTTTTTGCGGCTGGGTCAGGCACTGGCCGTGGCGTGAACCCATGCCATAACCGGAACAGGTCTCCACATCACGCTGCAGGTTAAAAGCGACCTGGCAGGCTTTGACATCTTGCACCAGGCCGTCCTTGGCGCCGTCCAGCGCATCGCACTTGTCGAGCACGGCGCGGGCAACCGTTTGCCGCTCGGCCTCGTTCAATGCAGTGCCCAAATCTGGAAGTTTGACGGTGGGCGCGAAGGGGTGGTTGACGGTGACGTCAGGCGTCGCCAATTCATTCCACTTCGGTGCTGCCCACAACTGGGCCAAGGCGGCGTTGGGCAGGCGGTAACCGGGCGCGCCGACCAAATAACCGTCGTACTGGTCACCGTAACGGGACGCTGCCACCATGGTGTGGCGCCCGCCGTTGCTGCAGCCGCCGATGTAAGAGCGGTCGGGTCCTTTGCCGTATGCAAAGGCGATCAGGCTTTTGGCCATGGGGGTGAGTTTGCCAACTGCGCCATAACCGTAGTCGGTGCGCGCAATCGGGTCTTCTCCAAACTTGGGGTTCTGCCGCCCGTTGTGGCCGGCATCGGAGCTGATGACGGCAAAACCCTGCGCCAATGCGCCCGCGCTGTTGGTGTTGGGGCCGTAAGCGGGCTGCACCACGCCGTCAATGCCGCCGTTGACCTGGTGAAAGAAACGGCCATTCCATTCGGCGGGCAGGCGCACTTCGAAGCCGATGGCGTAGTCTTGCCCGTCGATGCCTTTGCGCGGGAACATGCGGCCCGAAATTTGGCAGTGCGCGGCAATCGGCCGGCCAAACAGGGTGACAGCGCCAGCGGCGATGGGCGCCGCCTCGCGCAGTTCGGTGTTGGGGTACTCAAAACGCGCACCAATCACGCCACACATCTTGAGCGTTGCGCCTTCGGCCGCTTTGAGTGGCGGCGGCGCTTCGTTGACGCCAGGCAGGGAACTGCAGGAAACCAGGGTGACAACGCTGGCCGCGGCCGCGAGCAAAGTCCGGATGGACTGGACGGATGGGTGAGTCATGGGATGTTGAAGATTGAATGGAAGTGGCGATGCGACAAAAATTGGCCACCCGAAAGTGGCTCGGGAAAACGCAGCGGTCAGGACTCGGCAGTAAACCCGATGCGTTTCACATAACCGCCCCACAGGTCGGAGTCGGCTTTGACCGTCCTGGCAAACTCCTCAATGCTGCCGGACGCCGTGGGCACCAGGCCGATGGGCGCGGCGAAGTCGGCCACGTCCTTGGCGGGGATCAAGGTCTTGAGCGCATCGCTTAAGCGGTTGGCAATGGCCACTGGCGTGCGCGCTGGCATGAAGAAGCCAAACCACTCCTCCATGGTGAGCTCGGGGAAGCCCTGCTCTGCGTAGGTCGGTACATTGGGCGCGAATTTGGAGCGTTGTTTGCCGGTGACGGCCAGCAGGCGCAGTTTGCCACTGGGCAGGTGCTGCAGGTAGTCGCCGATGGGCGAAGTGAACATGGGCAACTGGCCGCCCAACAGTTCGATGATGGCCGGCCCGGAGCCCCTGTAGGCAATCTGCTTCATGTCAAGGCCGGCGGCTTTGTCGAGCAGCGCGCCCACCATGTGCGGCATGGAGCCTGCGCCGGGGGTGCCGTAGTTGGCCATGGCGGGGTTGGCCTTGAGCCAGGCGATCAGGCCTTTGAGATCCGTCACCGCGGCGGGCACCGCTGGACCGACACCTAAACCAAACGCCGTGTACAGGCCTGTGCTGATCGGCAGCACGTCGCTGGCCTTGTACTGTAGCTTGGGATAGGTATGGGGGTAGATGGTGATCATCGACCCCGGCGTGAACAGCACGGCTGACCCATCCGCAGGCGCATCGCGCACAGTGATTACGCCGACCTGGCCACCTGCGCCCGGTTTGTTCTCAACCACCACATTGGTGGCGTACACACCGCGCAGTTTTTCCGCCATGCGGCGGGCAAAGGCGTCCGTGGTGCCGCCGGGTGGAAACCCGACGTAGATGCGCAGGGTGTCAATCATGCCTTGCGCCCTGACCATGGAGGCAGGAAAGGCTCCCAGAACGGCAGCAGAAGCGGCGGCTTGGGTGAACTGGCGGCGTGTCGTCATAAGAAACTCCTCGGGTAAATGGATGGCAAACGGTCTGGAAAATCAGGACTCGGCGGGGAAACTGAAGAAAATATTCATCTGTTCCAGCGGCAGGCCGGACTGCGCAAAGGCCGGGCTTGCCCGGGCGCTCAAGACGGCGGCACTGAGGACGCCATGGGTAAATTCGCGACGTTTCATCTGGGTTCTCCTGATTGGAAGTTGGGGATGGTGAAATCTTCTAATTTAACGCCCCAGCGGGGCAACGATAGGACAGGCGGGGCTTGAAGGCGCACAGTGTTTACCTTTCCTTTCCGGGTTGTTTCATTGGGGGACCACCAGATTGGGCGCCGTCCCATCATGCAGCGCCGCTACCAGGAAGGCGCGGTGTTTCAACACCGCCCGCTGGTTGATGGAGCCTTTGTCGGTGATCTCGCCTTTGTCGATGCCGGGAGGCTCAGTCAGGATGATGGCGCGGGCAATGCGCGTGGCGCTGCCAGTGGACGATGCCGCCAGCCGATTGACAAGCTCCTGCAACCACGCGAGCACCGGCGCAGAAGTTGCAATGTCGGCCAGGCTGGCATCTGCGCCCAACCCGCTCAATGCGCGCAGCTGGGCGGAGGGGAACAACATCGCGCCGACTTCCCGTAGATCAATGCCAGTGATGACCGCGTCTTGCACATAAGGCGCGCCCGCCGCGATGATCTTGCCGCGCATCGGGCCGACACTCACAAATGTGCCGGTACTGAGCTTGAAATCCTCGGCGATACGGCCATCAAATCGCAGGCCTTGGTGCGTGTCGTTTTCATCGATCCATTTAACCGCGTCACCCGTGCAGAAGAAACCTTCATCGTCAAACGATTCCTGCGTGGCTTGCGGGTTGCGCCAATACCCTGGCGTGATGTTGGGGCCGCGGTAGCGCACTTCGACCTTGTCGCCCATGGGCACGAGTTTGAGCTCCATCGCCGGGGCAGGCAGGCCCAGGTCGCCCGCCTTGGAATGCGGTGTGGTGACGAAAAGGCCAAAGGGCCCGGATTCGGTCATGCCGAGGCCAGCCGTCATGACGACACGTTCGCCATATTCAGCCTCTGCGCTGGCATACAGGCTGTCCCAGATCGGTTGCGCCAGCGAAGCGCCCGCATAGAAAAGCTGCTGCACGCGGCTCAGGAAGTTCCTGCGCAGCAGTGCGTCGGTGGTCATGGCATTGGCAATGGCTTCGAAACCGACGGGCACATTGAAGTACCAGGTGGGGGCAACCTCGGACAGGTTGCGCAGGGTCTCGGACAGAAGGGCGGGAGTGGGTTTGCCGTCGTCGATGTACATCGTGCCGCCGTTATGCACCACCATGTAGAAGTTGTGGTTGCCGCCTGCCGTGTGGTTCCATGGCATCCAGTCGACCAGCACCAGAGGGTCATGGGCAACGGCCGGCATCGACTGGATCATCTGCTGTTGGTTTGAGCAGATCATGCGTTGCGTATTGATCACGGCTTTGGGCAGTTTGGTGGAGCCGCTGGTGAAGAGGAATTTGACAATGGTGTCTGGCCCCGTGGCTTGCATGGCCGTTTCGACCGCAGCACCCGGTTTCGTTGATAGTATTGAATCAAACGAGGTTGTAGGTCTCGTATTGTTTAGGTTATTAGCTACTGAATTAATAGCTTTTGAATTGATGACAACTTCGGTGCTTAGCGGCACCACGCGCTCAATCGCCCGGCCATAACGCTCCCAATCGGGCGCGTACACCAGGCCCGGTGTGAGGGTGTCCAACACGTGGCGCAGTTTGTCGAAATCCTGGCTCACCAGCGAATACGCGGGCGATACGGCGCAATAGGGAATGCCAACGTACATGGCACCCAAGGCGAGCATGGCGTGTTCCAGGCTGTTTTCGCTGAGGATGGCCAGGGGCCTGTCCGCGTTCAGGCCACGATCCACCAGGGCCTGGCCGATGCTGCGGGCGGCATCCAAGGCTTCTTTAAAAGTGAGCGTCTTCCACGCGCCACCCATAGGCGGGCCAGATAATGGCGGATCGCGCCGCGCGTACAACACACGGTCTGGCGCGACGTTGGCCCAATGAACCAGGCGATCCGTCATGCGATGCGCATAGGGGCGCAGTGACTGGTCGGCGCTCAGGTAGGTCGCGCTTTGGGCTTCACGCACGGCTGCGCGCGTGACGCCAAAAGTGAAGTCGCGGAATTTGGGCTGCGGGGTTGTTGGCGAAGTCATCGGTGCTTTCATTCCTTCTTGCTGCCGCTTATTCCATCGGGCGTAACCTTCGGGCCGCTGCCATCCAGAAAGGCTCTCACACGAGCCTTGGCCTCGGGCGCGGACTGCACCACTGAGGACATCAGCGATTCCATCAGGAAGCCGTGGTCCGCCGTTTGCTCGGCGATGCGCGGCAGTGCCTGCATCAGCGCGTAGTTGGTCATCGGTGCATTTTGCGCAATGCGCTCTGCCAGTTCGATGGCTTTGGTCAGCGCCTGTCCTTCAGGAACGAGGTATTGTGCGAACCCTTTGGCGACCCCTTCGGTGGCCTTGTAGACGCGGCCGGTCATCATCATGTCCATCACAGTTTGCGCGCCGACCAGTTTGGTGATGCGCACCGAGCCGCCGCCGCCGACGAAAATGCCGCGCGAGCCTTCGGGCAGGGCGAAAAACGTGGTTTCATCGGCCACGCGGATGTGGCAAGACGTGGCCAATTCGAGCCCGCCGCCAACCACTGCGCCGTGCATCGCCGCGACGATGGGCACGCGGCCAAACTCCAGCTCGCTGAGCACTTTGTGCCACGAACGCGAGTGGTGCACACCTTCTACAGCATCCATTTCCTTCAAGGTGCTCAGATCCAGGCCAGCGCAAAAATGCGGGCCTTCACCGTCAATCACCACAGCCTTGGTGCTGGCTGGCAACTCGTCAAAACGCTGGCCTAAGGCAGCCATGACGCCGTCGCTGATGGCGTTGCGCTTTTTGGGCCGGGTCAGCGTAATGATCGAAATTGCCCCCCGGTGTTCAACGGAAACATCGTCCAAAGTGGGTGTGGTTCGGTAATGGGACATCGATCTTGACAATTTAAATAACGTTATAAGAAATAACGAATTTACGCCAATTTTTGAACTCGAATTGCGGTAGTTACCCCTAGGGATTGTCTGCACAACCCACGTTTTAACGCGAATTGGGGGTTATGGGTTCAACTGATCAAACACAAACAGCGTTCTGACTTGCTTGGTGAAATTGGTCGCGGCAATCAGGGAGGATGGCACCCGCCACAGCGCCTGCCTTGGGCTTCAGGCCTTGGGTGGCCAGCAACTGGATGCGCGGCATGGCCGTCACTGGAAACGACGGGCAGCCGCCCGAGGAGCCTGCCCCACTGGGCAAAACTGAGTTGCGCTGGCGTTGCGCCGCAGAGATACCACCAAAGACCGGAAGAAGACACAACACCCCTTGTGTGC
Source organism: Rhodoferax sp. (assembly GCA_031428695.1). Lineage (GTDB taxonomy): Bacteria > Pseudomonadota > Gammaproteobacteria > Burkholderiales > Burkholderiaceae_C > JANYCG01. The sequence goes on from JANOYE010000242.1 coordinate 19,002, forward strand.
GCTGCCGCACAGACGGCCGATTTCGAAGGGTGAATGATGGAACTTCGATTGAAGGAGAGTTTTCCATGTTGTCAAAAATGCAGCCGCCGTTGTCGAGGCGTTTGGTAAACCTTTGGTACTGCGGGAATGGAGCGTTCCATCGCCTGGCCCTGGCCAGATTCTCGTAAAAACCGAAGCCTGCGGGGTGTGCCATACAGATTTGCATGCCGCCAGGGGCGACTGGCCGGTAAAACCCGCGCCGCCATTCATTCCCGGCCATGAAGGCATTGGGCGGGTGGCTGCAATTGGCGCAGGTGTAAAGGCGGTGAGGGAAGGTGACCGGGTTGGTGTACCTTGGCTTTACTCAGCCTGCGGCCACTGTGAGCATTGTCTGTCGGCCTGGGAGACCGTCTGCGGCGAAGCGCAATTCGGCGGTTATACCAAGGATGGTGGTTTTGCGGAGTACATCCTGGCCGACCCCAATTACGTGGCCCACATCCCTAATGGTCTGTCTGCCGTCGATGCGGCACCCATCATCTGCGCTGGGGTGACCACTTACAAGGGCATCAAGGAAGCCGCAACCAAACCGGGCGACTGGATTGCCATTTCTGGCGTGGGTGGCCTGGGCCACCTGGCGATCCAATACGCCAAGGCCATGGGCCTGCACGTCTGCGCGGTAGACATCGACGACGGCAAGTTGACGCACGCCAAGCTGATGGGCGCTGACGCCGTTGTCAACGCTAAAACAGATGATGCGGTGCAGGCCGTCAAAAAAGCGACAGGCGGCGGTGCCCATGGTGTCTTGATTACCGCACCCTCCTTGGCGGCATTCAAACAAGGTGTGGGTATGGCCCGCAAGCGCGGCACATGCGTTTTGACCGGCCTGCCGCCCGGAGAGTTTCCGTTCCCGCTGTTTGACGTGGTGCTCAACTGCATCACCGTGCGCGGCTCGCTGGTGGGCACGCGCCAAGACATGACTGAGGCACTGGCCTTCGCGGCGGAGGGCAAGGTCAAGGCGGATATTGAACTGCAGCCGCTGTCAGCCATCAATCAGGTGCTGAATCGGCTTGAGCGAGGGGATGTGGCGGCCCGCGTGGTACTGGAGTTTGCGGATTTCTGATTTTTTAATCACTTCAACACACCGAGCCACAGATGAAAATTCTATTGGCAGCCGACAGCAGCAAATACACCCAGAAAGCATTGGATTTCATTGTCAAGCACCGGGAGCTGCTGGACGCGCAAGCGGCGCTGCTGGTTAACTAGATGAACGCCCAGCCCGTAACAGCACTCGTTGACGGCCTTACCGTCAAGCGGGTGGGCCTGTTTGCAGCGATGGCGGCACTGTTGGCCATCGTATTGATGCCAACTCCCCAAGGCCTGCCGCAGTCGGGCCAGGTGATGTTGGCCATCCTCGCGTTTGCCGTGCTTGTCTGGATGACCGAGGCGCTTGACTATGCAGTGAGCGCCGTAGCCATCGCCGCGTTGATGGTCTTCTTGTTGGCCTACGTGCCCGATGCTGCCAAACCCACAGGTGCCGACATGGGTACGGGTGCCGCGTTGGGTCTGGAGTTAACCGGCTTCTCCAACAGCGCCGTGGCGCTGGTGGCGGCCGCCTGCTTCATCGCAGCCGCCATGACTGCCACCGGGCTGGACCGGCGCATCGCGCTCGTGGTGCTGTCAAAGGTGGATGCGCGCACCAACAACATCGTCATCGGTGCGATGATCGTGGGCTTTTTGCTGTCATTCATCGTGCCAAGCACCACCGCGCGGGTGGCTTGCTTGGTGCCCATCATGATGGGTTTCATCTTGGCCTTCAAGGTAGACAAGCGCAGCCGCTTCGCCGGCTTGTTGGTCATCACCGCCGCTCAGACCGCCAGCGTATGGAATGTTGGCATCAAGACCGCCGCCGCGCAGAACATGGTAGCAGTAGGGTTCATTGAAAAGCAGTTTGGCACCAGCATCAGCTGGACCGAGTGGTTCATCGCAGGCGCACCGTTTTCAGCACTGTTGAGTGTGGCCCTGTACTTCATCATGACGCGCATGATGAAGCCGGAGATGGCCGAGATCGCCGGTGGCCAGGCCACCATCCGCCAGCAGCTTGAGTGCCATTGGCCCGGTGGTGAAAGAAATAGTTGATGCTGCAAACAACGAGCATGTCGATCTCATCCTGATGGGAACGCACGGACGCGATCTGGTGGGGCGTGCGTTGATGGGCAGTGTTGCCCAGCGCGTCATTGCTGACAGCGATATCCCTGCACTGCTGGTAAAGTAGGTGAACGCCTAGCCCACAACAGGTAGATGCGCCGACCCACAACAGCGAGAGTGGGAATTGCTGGTGATCGCGCGAACCTACTGGCCACGGATGGAGCCCATGACCCAGCTGGTCTGACGCAACAATGCCAAATTTACGCCTGAGTTAAAGCATGAAAATCCTGATCCCTGTTGATGGGTCGATGCCGTCGCTGGATGCTGCGCGCCACGCCTTGCGTTTGCAGCGCGACGGATTGCAGGCAAGCTTCGTGTTGGCGACCGTACAGGAGCCGACCTACCTGTTTGAGATGATGCTGGCGCCCAATGCTGAGGTGCTCGAACGGGTAACCGGTGCCGTTGGCGCACGCTCACTGAAAGACGCAGAAGCGCTGTTCAATGCCGCTGAAGTTCCGTTTGAACGCGAGATCGGCGCTGGCAGCGTGCCAGACACCCTGATCGAGATCGCCGGGCGTTACGGCTGCGACGCGATCATCATGGGCGCGCGCGGCTGGGGAGCGCTGCGCAGCGCGCTGTTAGGCTCGGTGTCACACGCCGTGGTGCAAGCGTCAACGCTGCCTGTCACCATCGTCAAGCACGATGGCTCGGTTTGAACTCTAAGCAAATTCATGACGCGTCGGTGCCCATAGCGCACGCCATGGGCGCGGGCGCTCTGGCCGAGCAGCTCAAGGTGCTTGCGGCAACGGGTTTGGCTGCGGGCGAGGCGTTGCACAGACTGAATCAATTCGGCCCCAATCAACTGCCCAACTCACCCCAGCGCCAGGCCTGGCAAGTGCTTGCGGCGCAGTTCAAAAGCATTTTGATTTTGATTCTGGCCGGCGCATCAGGCCTGTCAGCGCTTATCGGCAATGTTAAAGATGCCCTTGTCATTCTGGCGGTGATGCTGATCAACGCGACGGTCGGGTTTTATCAGGAGTGGCGTGCCGAGAAGAGCCTGGCGGCACTCAATGAGATGTTGCCGTCGCGCGCGCGGGTACGTCGGCAGGGCGAAAAACTAGACATTGCCGCCGCCGACCTGGTGCCTGGCGATGTGGTTCTGCTGGAGGCGGGTGATTCGGTACCGGCCGATGGACGGCTTTGGTTTGCAGTCGGGCTTGAAGTGGACGAGTCCGCGCTGACGGGGGAGTCACAACCTGCAGTTAAGCAGACCGACGCCTTGCATGCCGCCGACACCGTGCTGGCAGACCGCCGGAACATGGTTTACATGAACACCCTGGTAACGCGTGGGCGGGCTGAAATCATCGTCACAAGCACAGGAGTGCGCACCGAGATGGGCAGGCTGTCGCTGGAACTTGTAGCCACCACCGAGGTGCCCACACCCCTGCAAATTCAG
>JANOYE010000243.1:0-8063 GCA_031428695.1 Rhodoferax sp.
TGATCGACACCTACCACGAGAACGTGGCCTACCTGCACCGCGACTGCGAGGTCTACCGGGCGGAAGGCTTCAAGGCGCTTGCAAAAATTCAAGTGCGGGCCAATGGGCGCAGCATTTTGGCCACGCTCAATGTGGTGGAAGACACGTCGATTGTGGGCTGCGGCGAGTTGGGCCTTTCGAAGGGGGCGTTTGCGCAGATGGGCGTGCAAGACGGCCACTTGTCCACCGTGTCGCAAGCCGAGCCGCCCGAATCCATTGGCGCTTTGCACCGCAAACTCGACGGCGAACGCCTCGGGCTGGATGATTTTCGCGGCATCATGCAAGACATCTCGCACCACCGCTATTCCACCATCGAGCTCACCGCCTTTGTGGTGGCGACGCGACGCGACGAGCTGGACCGCGAAGAGGTTTACTTTCTCACCGAAGCCATGATCGACGCGGGCCGCCGCCTGAACTGGCACGAGCCTCTGGTAGTAGACAAACATTGCATTGGCGGCATTCCCGGCAACCGCACCTCGATGCTGGTGGTGCCCATCGTTGCGGCGCACGGCATGTTGTGCCCCAAGACATCGTCGCGCGCGATCACGTCGCCGGCAGGCACCGCCGACACCATGGAAGTGCTGGCCAATGTGGAACTGCCCTTCGAGCAGCTTGAAGCCATTGTGCGCAAACACCGAGGTTGCCTGGCCTGGGGCGGCAGCGCCAACCTTTCGCCGGCCGATGATGTGCTGATCTCCGTCGAGCGCCCGCTCTCGATGGACACACCAGCGCAAATGGTGGCCTCGATTTTGTCGAAAAAGATTTCCGCCGGATCGACCCACCTGGTACTCGACATCCCCATCGGCCCTACCGCCAAGGTGCGCTCCATGCCGGACGCGCAGCGCCTGCGCCGCTTGTTTGAATACGTGGCCAAACGCATGAACCTCTCGCTCGATGTGCTCATCACCGATGGCCGCCAGCCCATCGGTTTTGGCATTGGCCCGGTGCTGGAGGCGCGTGACGTGATGCGTGTGCTGGAGAACGACCCGCGCGCGCCCGCCGACCTGCGGCAAAAAGCCCTGCGCCTGGCTGGGCGTTTGATTGAATGCAGCCCCGACGTGCGCGGCGGTGATGGTTTTGCCATTGCCCGCGACATCCTCGATTCAGGCCGCGCCATGGCGCGCATGAACGACATCATCCAGGCCCAGGGCAGCAAATCGTTTGACCACAACCACGCAGCGCTGGGTGCGCTTAGCTTCGAGGTGCGCGCACCGCACGCAGGCGTTGTGTGCGGCATCGACAACCTGCAGCTGGCGCGCATTGCCCGCTTGGCTGGCGCCCCCAAGGTCAGCAATGCCGGTGTGGACTTGCTCTGCAAACTCGGGGAAGACGTGGCGGCGGGCGCGGTGATGTACCGCGTGTACGCCGGCATCGCCTCCGACCTCGCATTTGCCCGCCAGGCCTGCGCCAAAGCCAGCGGCTACAAGGTTGGCAGCCGCGATGACGTGCCACATGTTTTCGTGGAGTTTTGATGTTGCCTCTCGTTTCTGAAGTTCCTGGATTGCTGCTTTATTTTGAAGACGAGGCCAATAACGCCATTGGCATCGCAACCGCCGCCAACATGGCGGTGGCCCGCGTGGAATGCCACCGTTTCCCGGATGGCGAGTTCAAACTTCGACTGCCCGGGCGCTTGCCCGCGCGGGTGGCCGTGTTGCGCACGCTGAACCAGCCGAATGAAAAACTGCTCGCACTGCTGCTGGTCGCGCGCACCGCCAAAACCCTCGGCGCAACCCACCTCACCTTGGTCGCGCCGTACCTCGCTTACATGCGGCAGGACATGGCCTTTCACGCGGGCGAGGCTGTCAGCCAGCGCATCGTTGGCGGTTTTCTGGCGGAGCTGTTTGATGCCGTGATCACGGTAGACCCGCATCTGCATCGCGTGGCCACGCTGCATGAGGCCGTGCCTGTGCCCAACGCCATCGTGCTCAGCGGCGCGCCGCTGCTGGCAGACTTGGTCGCCGCGCGCCACTCCAATGCACTGTTGGTGGGGCCGGATGAAGAATCAGCCCAGTGGATTGCCCAGGCCGCCGCGCGCCACGGTTTCGACTTCGCGGTGTGCCACAAAACCCGCCATGGCGACCGCTCGGTTGACGTCGTGTTGCCCGCAGTTCAGACCGCCGGGCGCGCCGTGGTGCTGCTGGACGACATGGCCAGCAGCGGCCACACCTTGGCCAACGCCGCCCGGCTGCTGCTGGCGGCAGGCGCGGCCAGTGTTGACGTGGCTGTCACCCACGCGCTCTTTGCCGAGGGCGCGGTTGAACTCATCCAGGCCGCCGGTGTGAGCCATATTTGGAGCACCGACTGCGTGGCCCACGCCAGCAACGCCGTGAGCATGGCCCCCGCGATCGCCGCCGCGTTGGCAAGTTTGCATTCCGCTACCACCCGTACCATCGCCCCATGAAATCACCCCACGACCTGTCTGAACGCACCTTGGCCGACGCCTGGGCCGACCTCAAAGCCCACGCCGACGCCGGCCTGCCCCTGCAGCCCGACGCCTACCGCCTGGCCTTTGCCGACCCTGAGTTCCTGCTGCGCCGCGAGACGCGCGGCATCCGTTTCCAGTTGGAGATGCTCAAGCCCGATTTGGACCAGACCGCCCAAGGCATCGAGAACACCATCGTCGTCTTTGGCAGCGCGCGTTTTCCCGCGCCCGAAATGGCGCAGGCCGCGCTTCAAGCTGCACAAATCAGCGGCAACGCAGAAGCCATTGCACTGGCCGAGCGCGGGCTGCGCAACTCCCGGCATTACGACCAGGCCCGCCTGTTTGCCCGCAAGGTGGCCGCCTACAGCGCGGGTTGTGCAAACGAGCAGCGCATGTTCATCTGCACCGGCGGCGGCCCCGGCATCATGGAAGCCGCCAACCGAGGCGCGCACGAGCTGGGCGCGCCCAATGTGGGCCTCTCCATCGCCCTGCCCCGCGAAGAAAGCCACAACCCTTACGTCACCCCGTCATTGAGCTTCAAATTCCACTACTTCGCGCTGCGCAAAATGCATTTCATGATGCGCGCCAAAGCCCTGGTGGCCTTCCCCGGCGGCTTCGGCACGCTCGATGAGTTGTTTGAAGTCATCACCCTCGTGCAGACCCGTAAAGCCGCGCCCGTGCCCATCGTTCTTTATGGCAGCAGCTACTGGAAGCGCCTGGTCAACTTTGACGTGCTGGTCGAAGAAGGCGCCATTTCGCCGGAAGACCTGAAGTTGTTCCACTACGCAGACAACCCAGAGGCCGCCTGGAAGTTGATTTGCGATTTTTACGGGCTGTGAGTGGGGTTTTTAGTTGCTATATTTATAATAGCAAACAACGCCCATTATTCGTGACTTAGAGGCCTAGATCCTCTAAATTTCCGCAAATCCAGGTTTTGGCCAGTTAAAATTAATCTACGTATCAACAAATCTGTTGTTTGGCTTTCTCACGGCCCCACACTCACCGGCGGGCTCTTGAGGCTGTCGTGGCGGCGCCAGATTTGCTCTTTGCAGATGAACAAGACGCAGCCCGCTACGACCAGCGTATTGGCGGATTTCAGGCGCATGGTGGCTTTGTAGGTGTGGCCGTCTTGCGGGTTGTAGATGTCGCCGCTGTAGCTTTTGTTCTTTTCGGCGGGCGCTTTGTCAGCGTTAGGTTTATCGGCCTTCATGCCGATGATGATGCGCTGCCCCGCCAGCGGGCGTTTGTCGGCGGCGCCGATGGGCTGGTCGTCCCAGGCCCAGACGATGTTGCCGCAGAGTATGTCGTCGGCCTTGTCGCCGCTTTTGCCAGCGTTTTTGTCAGCGTTTTTGTCCACGCAGGGCGCAAGTTTCACACGCGCGCTGAAGCCGGGCGTCCACCACTCGTCTTGCAGGGATTGCGCGTGGGCTGGAGCCAGCAACGCCGCGAGCCAGAAGGCCAGCCTGGCGATGGTTTTGATGGTTGCGTTCATGGTTCGATTCCTAACCGGTTCAAGAAAGGGCCGACGCGGGCTGTTTCTCGTCGGGCAGAAACCGCGAGTCGCCGTTCTCGATGTAGGTGCGGTCTTCGGTGCCCATCCAGCGGTCCCACCAGGTGAAGTAGAGGCCGAAGTTGCCCCGCGCGCCGCTGTGGTGGAAGTGGTGGTGCGAGTTGGTCAGCAGCCAGCGCAGCGTGCCGCGCGTGGCCGCCTTCCAGGGCATCAACTCGTAAGCGCTGTGGCCGGCCACGTTGCGCACGATCATCCAGGTCGTGAAGGCGAAAAGAACCAGCTCATGCATCGGCACGGCGTGAACCATGAGGATGAAAAACAAGGCCTGCATCAGCGCTTCCACCGGATGGAAGGCGTAGGCGGCCCAGGGCGTGGGATGCACCGACTGGTGATGGATGCTGTGGAAGCGGGCAAACCACCAGGGGCGGTGCAGCAGGCGGTGGGTCCAGTAAAACCAGGTGTCGTGCAACACGATGATGAGGGCCAGGCTGGCCCACCACCAAGCCCATCCGCGCTCGGCCACGTCTTCGTAGACCTGCGAGAAACCCAGGCGATGCATGGTGAAAATGAATAAGCCGGTGGTTCCAAACAGCAACACGGTGGACATCGAATGCCCAAATTCGCGCCACATTTGCCCCGGTTTGGGGACTTGGTTGGCGATACGCCGCCCCGCCAGGGCCTTGCCAAAAACCCGCCAAACCAGCAGGTACACCGCAGCGGCGGCGATGAAATAACGTAAAAAGTCGGCCAGCAAAATACCTGCAAAAGCCTGCGGCATCTCGGGCAAAAGTTCAGCCAAGGTCATGATTTCCCATCCATTTCTTGCGGTGCGCAGCCGGGTTTGGCAGCGTGGAGAAATGTTAGGAATTGGGGCGTTTTTGTTCTCGCCGATAAATCGCGAAGACTGGCCGATTTATCGGCTTCGCTGGCTGAATTGTCGAATCGGCTGCCGGGCGCGCCAGTTTCCGCAGAAATTCAGCGTGAATTGGGAACAAAGGGCCGCAATAGAAGCCGCACCCAGGTTTGATCCACCTGCCCCTCTACGCCAAGCCGCATGCCCGGCGTTTGCGGCGTGCGACTCGCGCTGCCAAAGAGGCGATCCCACACGGACAAAATCGTGGCGTAGCTCGAATCGGCATCGGCCCGCACCGCGTGGTGGTGCACCCAATGGATGGAGGGGGTGACGATGAACCAAGACAAAACACGGTGCAAAGGCGTTGGCAATTTCAGGTTCGAGTGGTGAAAAATGGCGACCACCGCCACAGCCACTTCAAACACCAAGACACTGCTCAAAGGCATTGCCAGCGCCACCATCACCAGCGCCCGCAACACGCTGGAGAGGAACACCTCGCCGACATGAAAACGCAGGGCGGTGGTGGCGTCAAGCTGCTGGTCGAGGTGGTGAACTTGATGGAAGCGCCACAAAACCGGCAGCACGTGGTTGGCGCGGTGCCAAATGTAGAGCCACAAATCCAGTAAGGCGATATCCAGCGCCAAGCCGCCCAGGCCCTGCCACGCGGCTGGCCGCCATGTGGGCGCCATCGACGCGGCATAAACCGTAATTGGCACAACCACCAAGCCCGCTAGGCCAGCGTTCAGCGCTGCAAGCCCCAAATTTTTGCCCCATCGCTGCCACTGCAAACTGCCCAATCCGGCGGACGCAAACGGCATCAATTGCCCGGCCAGCAGGAAGGCGATCAACGCCGCACCAACGATTTGACTTTTGTGCTGGACGAGCAGGTCAATCGTTGGCATAAATATCAGTTTGTGCCTCTGGTTGCAAACTCAAGGCCGTGCTTTCAAGCAATTCACTTCTGTTGCGCCCGAAACTCGCTTGGCGTGACACCTTTGATGTGTTTGAAAGCCCGGTTGAAGGGCCCAATGGAGCCATAACCCACATCCAGCGCGATGCTCAAAATGGGCAAGTCTTGGGCCAGCAGGCGCTGCGCCGCCTCGTCCACCCGGTAGTGGTGCAGAAAATCGTTGAAATTGCGGTAACCCAGGGTCTGGTTGATGACTTCGCGCAATTGCACGGGCGTGGCTTCCAGCTGCTCAGCCAGCTGCGCCAAGGTGAGGCCCTCACTTGCGTAGGCGCGCTGGTTGCCCATGGCGAGCACGAGGCGCTGGCGCAGCGCGGCTTTGCGGTCTAGCGTGAGCGGTGGCGGTGTCAAATCTCTTGCCGCCGAGATTGGCGCTGGCGCCGCCTCAGGCACCGTAGCCAGCGTTGGCACGGTTGCGGGAGCTGCAGACCCGAGCCACTCGTGTAAGGGATGGCGGGCGTTGACGAAAGCGAGTGCGCCGGTCAGGCAGACCATGCCGGCCAGATTCAACACTTCAAGCCACCGGGGCGGCGGCCCGGCTGCAAAAGCCAGTTCAAAACTCAAGACCATCAGGACGTAAGCGCCCATGCCTGCGGGAACCCAAAGGCGCAGCACGCGGCGGTTTGGCACCAGGTCGCTGCGCCAGTCTTTCAGAATCGTCCACAACGTGGCGATGACAATGCCGATCAGCAGCACTTTGTGGCCGATGGTGACGGGCAAGCCTCCCACGCCGGTCAGAGCCAACGCGCTCAGCGCCAACACCAGCCCCAGGGCCAGGGCCATCAAGACACCGACGCGCGCAGACCAAGTGAATTCATCGTCAAAGACGAACTGCATCGCCAGCCACAGCAGGAGCGGCGTCAACATGCACAAGCCCAGCATGGGCAGTCTAAGCAGCCAGTGAAAAGCGAAAAAATCTGGGTGGGAACACAACAGGTAGGCCAAGACCGAGGCGACAAAAGCCGCGAGCGCCCAACGGTGCGGCCTGGGCAAGCGGCTGCTCAGAATGAGCGCCAAGTGGAACAGCAGCAACGCGGCTGCAGCGCCCCGAAGCAGCAGATCGGCAGAGGGGAGTGTCATGTCCATCACCGCATCCTCAAGGCGTGGGCGTGGGCGTGGGTGCAGGAGCAGGCGGGCGCAGGCGCAATGCAGGCCGCGCACCCAGCGCCACCACAGCACCGACCAACCAAAACACCATCTTCACACCCAGTGCCGTGCCGAGCGTGCCAAACAAAATCGGCATCGTCACACTGGCCGCGTTGATGGCCATCAGGCGCAGGCCCAGCGCCTCGCCGTGGCGCGCTTGCGGGGTGATCTGGTGCAGCGTGCTCATCACCATGGGCTGCACCGCGCCCAGGAAAAATCCCAACAACACCGAACAGGCGCCCATGGCCAGCGGCACTGTCATGAACGGGTAAACGGCGAACAGCACGGCGGTGCAGGCCATCGCTGTGGCGAGCACCTGCCATTCGCGCAACCGCGAAGCCACCAGCGGCAGCATCACCCGCACCAAGGTGGCAGAGACGGCAAACGAGCCCAGAATCGCGCCGATCACCGAGGCGCTGAAGCCAAACTGGTGCCCGATCACCGGCACCATGAAGGTGTGCACGTCCCAGCAGGAGGCCAGCACGATGTTGATCAGCATCAGGCGGCGAAACAGGGGCTCTTTGAGCAAATCCCAAGCGCGCTTGGGCGGGCCGTCAACCACGGTTGGCAGCTTGGGCAACTCGCTGGTGTTGCGCACCCAAAGCCAGGTGACCAAGGGCAATATCGCCATCAACAAGAAAGCGCCGCGAAAGCCGTTGGCATCTGCCGCCTGGCCGCCGAGCCACACGCCGGCGTGGTCGATCAACAAGCCCGCCGCCAGTGGACCAACAAAGTTCGACACCGCCGGGCCGGTAGACAGCCAACTGAAGACTTTTTTGAGTTCGGTGGGGCTGGCTGCGGCCCGGCCCACGTGGCGCTGCAAGCTGATCGACACCGCACCCACCGCGCCGCCGGTCAACGTGGCGGTAACACACAACACCCAAAACACCGGCCACACCACGGCCAGCGCGCAACCCAAACTGGCGATGGCCACCGCGATGCCCACGGGCCGCTTGAGCCCATGCCGATCCACGTAACGCCCAATCGGCAGCGACAGCAACACTTGCGTGAGGGCGAACAGAGCCAGCAAGAACCCCACCGCCACCGGGCTGTAACCCTCGTGCAGCGCCAGCAGCGGCGCGGCCATGCGGGTGCCGGCCATGCTGGCATGCACGCAGACCTGGCC
>JANOYE010000244.1:0-3021 GCA_031428695.1 Rhodoferax sp.
CAGATGTGACTTTTGTCACATTTTTATACACAAATTTGTGGTGCCGGAGAGATGAATCGAACACCCGACCTTCTCATTACGAATGAGCTGCTCTACCGACTGAGCTACACCGGCACAAGCCTTCGATTATAGCCCGGCAAACGTGGGGGTTATTGGCCCAAGTGGTAGGCCGTGATGCGGTCCACTTCGTTTTTCGAGCCCAGAATGACGCTCACGCGTTCGTGCAGTTTGGCCGGCTGGATGTCGAGAATGCGCGTTTTGCCATTGGTTGCTGCGCCGCCGGCTTGCTCGATGAGCCAGCCCATCGGATTGGCTTCATACATCAAGCGAAGTTTGCCGGGTTTGTCGGGCTCGCGGTTGTCCCAGGGGTACAGGAAGACGCCGCCGCGTGTGAGGATGCGGTGCACGTCGGCGACCATGCTGGCGATCCAGCGCATGTTGAAGTCTTTGCCACGCGGGCCGGTTTGCCCGGCCAGGCATTCCTCGATGTAGCGCTGCACTGGCGGCGCCCAGTGGCGCATGTTGCTCATGTTGATGGCGAACTCTTTGGTGTCTGCGGGGATGCGCAGGTCTTCCTGTGTGAGCACGAAAGAGCCTTGTTCGCGGTCTAACGTGAACATGGCCACGCCGTCGCCCACGGTGAGCACCAGGGTGGTTTGCGGGCCATATACGCAGTAACCGGCGGCGACTTGTTTGTTGCCGGCTTGAAGAAAGTCGCCTTCATCCACGCCCCGGTCGCCTTCCGGCATTTTGAGAACGCTGAAAATCGTGCCGATGCTCACGTTCACATCGATGTTGCTGGAGCCGTCAAGCGGGTCAAACAGCAGCAGGTATTCACCTTTGGGGTAGCGGTTGGGCACCACGTAAATGCCCTCCATTTCCTCAGACGCCATGGCCGCCAGGTGGCCGCCCCACTCGTTGGCTTCGATCAACACCTCATTGGCGATGATGTCGAGTTTCTTTTGCACTTCGCCTTGCACGTTCTCCGAGCCGGCACTGCCCAGCACGCCGCCCAAGGCGCCTTTGTTCACAGCCTGGCTGATGCTTTTGCAGGCGCGTGCCACCACTTCCAGCAGCAGGCGAAGCTGCGACGGGATGTGGCCATCTACGCGCTGTTTTTCAACGAGGTATCGGGTGAGGGAGATTCGAGACGCCATGTCAGGCTCCTAAGGCTTTGGTGATGACTTCGCGCACATCCTTGCTCAAATCGGGTTTGGCTGCGACGCGTTTGATGGCTTCGTGGGCGGCGCTGCGGTACGGTTCGGCCAGGCGGCTCCAGCGGTCCAGCGCGCGCGCCAGGCGGGCGGCGACTTGCGGGTTGAAGGCATCAATCTCCATCACGCGGTCGCTCCAAAAAACATAACCAGCCGCGTCTTTGCGGTGAAAGGCGCCAGGGTTAGCGTTGCAGAAGCTGAAGATCAGGCTGCGCGCCCGGTTCGGGTTTTGCAGGTTGAAATCAGGGTGGGCCATGAGCTGGCGAACAAGCGGCAACACCTGGCCATGGCGGTCGTTGGAACCACCCTGCAGGGCAAACCATTTGTCGAGCACCAGCGCTTCGCTTTTGAACATGGCGTGGAATGCGCGCAGGGCTTCGGCGGCCAACGGGTGGCCTGAGCTGATCAGGGCGCTTAAGGCGTTGCTGCGGTTGGTCATGTTGCTGGCGCTGTTGAAGCACTGCATTGCCGTTTGAGGCCAGGCATTGTCTCCAGCAACGCCCGCAGCCAGGCACAGCTGGCTCAGCGCCAAGCCGCTCAAGCTGCGCCGACCGGCAGACACCGGATCGGGCGTGTAGCTGCCGCTATCTTGGTGCGTGTTGAAGGCCCATTCCCAGTCGGATTGCAGGGCTGTGGCGAGCTGCGCGCGCATCGTTTCGCGCACCGCGTGCACCTGCTGTGGGTCCACCACATCAAGCTGCTCGGCGATGTAGGTTTCAGAAGGCAAGGTCAGCACCAGCTCTTTGAATGCCGCGTCCAGGGTTGGATCGCGCAAGACCGAGCGCAGGGCTGCGATAAAAGCGTCATTCAGGGGCTCAAGTCTCGCAGAATGTTCGTAAGAAGCTACGCTATTTATAGCGGATCGAAGCATCAACCGTTGGCCAGCTTCCCAGCGGTTGAAGGCGTCAGAGTCGTGCGCCAACAGGTGCAGCAGGTCTGCGTCTGGGTAATCGATCTCCAAGGTCACTGGCGCCGAGAAGCCGCGCAGAATCGATGGCACTGGCTTGGACGCCAGATTGGCAAACGTCAATGTTTCGCTGGTTTGGGTCATCACAAACACGCGGGAGCCTGCGCCGGGCGCCGACTCTTCGGCCAGTTGCAGTGGCAGGTCGCGGCCATGCGCATCGAGCAGGCCGATTTCCAGGGGAATCACAAAAGGCTGCTTGGTCGGCTGGCCGGGCGTGGGCGCGCAGGTTTGGTTGAGCGTGAGCCGATACACCTGGCTGGCAGCGTCGTACTCGCCCACGGCCTTGACGTTCGGCGTGCCAGCCTGGCTGTACCAAAGCTTGAATTGCGGCAATAACTGGCCGAGCTCTGACTGCACATTGGCATCGGCCATCGCTTGGGCAAAGTCGTCGCAGGTGACAGCCTGGCCATCGTGAACGCCGAAATACAGGGCCATGCCCTGGGCAAAACCCTTGCGGCCGACCAGCGTCTGCATCATGCGCACCACTTCGGCGCCTTTTTCATAGATGGTGACGGTGTAGAAGTTGTTGATTTCGAGGTATTGGTCGGGCCGCACCGGGTGTGCCATGGGGCCAGCGTCTTCCGGAAACTGCGCTGTGCGCAAGACGCGCACGTCTTCAATGCGTTTGACGGCGCGGGCTGATGGCAAGGCGCACAAATCTTGGCTGAACTCCTGGTCTCGGAACACCGTCAACCCCTCTTTGAGCGAGAGCTGAAACCAGTCGCGGCAGGTCACGCGGTTGCCCGTCCAGTTGTGGAAGTATTCGTGGCCCACCACACTTTCGATGTTGGAAAAATCAACATCGGTCGCGGTGGCCTGGCTCGCCAGCACGTATTTGGT
>JANOYE010000245.1:0-3065 GCA_031428695.1 Rhodoferax sp.
ACGCCCAGCGCTTGCGCATGGGCGGCGATTTGGGTGTCATAGGGGCCGATGGGTGTGCCTTGGCCGGCCAGCCAAGCGCGAACCTGCCCAAAAACCTCGGCAGCCGCCAAGTCGAACGGCGCTATCTCCAGCGGGGCTAAAAATTTACCCAGCGCTTTCAGGTTGCGGCTGGAGCCCGTGCGGGCAACACCGTAGTGCAACTCTGCGGCGGTGATGGAGGAAATGCCAAGACCTTCTGCCTCGTGCCGCAGGAAGGCTTCCAGCACGTGCGAGGGGCGCTCGTTGATGACGTAAATGCAAATGTCGGTGTCAAGCAGGTAACGCATAAAACCGGCTTCAAACCTTGGGTGAGATCGCCGTTCGTTCTTGATCCAGCGGCTGCTCACGCGCGATCTTGAAAGACGGTTCGAAGTCGTCCAGGGATTTGATCAACGCCTGAATGTCCATCGGCGCGCGGCTGCTCAGAACAACTTCATCGCCGACGCGCCGAACGTGGACATGAGTGCCTTCAAACCTGAACGCCTTTGGCAGGCGAACAGCCTGGCTTCCACCATGGGTGAATAGTTTTGCGTCTGCCATATTGACACCTCCATCTACTTGATCTTGAGTCACAACTGCCGCTTAGTATATACCTAATAGATACAAAAATTTTGGATGGTTTTTTGAGCTTGCGCCAGGGTGTTACCCCCGGCCATGGCGACAAGGCAAGGGGCGTGCGGTTTTGGTGTGAAAGCACGCGCGACACGAAAAATGTGTGCGACACGGTGGTCGCGCATTTTTTGTTATTCCCGCCAAGCGAGCTTCCGCGCGCATTTCACACCAAAGCCCGGTCCCCTTTCCTTATCACCACGGCCTGCGTTCTTGTTTGTGAAGACTGCCAAAGACCAAATGCCGGGCTTCGGATTTTTCAGGTGCCCAATGCCGATATCAAGATGACCGGACTACCAACACCTGCGGCGAGGCCGCCTTCTTTAGTTGTGGGCCGTGTCGATCAACATGCTAAGCAGCGATGTCTAGCTCCTTCACCTCGCTGATTCGCGGCTCCGCCAGCCAAACCGCATCCAGCAACGCAAAAACTTCTTGCGCCAGCGGCGTCCCGACAACCTCTGCTCTTGAGAGCGCACGTCCACACAACGCTCGATCGTCCGTGCGACGACCTTCGCCGCCAATGACCATGAACGAGCCGCCCGCCCGAGCAGGTCGGTAAAGCAAGGAAACGGCCAGCCTATGCTCGGGCTTAGTGTCCGCACCCCAAGGCCCAACAATCAGGTCGATGTTTGGATCGTGCTCTATTCGTGGTTTTCATTCCGCCCCAAACCTCCACCGCCAGCGTGGCATTGCGCCGTCCCGACGATTTCTGCGCCGTGTCGCCGAAGGCGACGCGGGTTAAGCACCAGGAGGAGCGGCGGCGCAATGCTTCGCTGGCGGCAGGGGCCTTGCAGCCAGCGCAACCTCGATGGCCGTCGGAAGTTGGAAGTTGGAAGCCGAAACGCCAGCCTCAGGCCACAGCCTCAACCTTGCCATCCGCATGTTTCGCAAAGCGTTGGGTATCGCGCGAATGCACCGGCGCGGAGTCAGCAAACGGCCAGCCGCCGAATTCTGTGCGGCGGTAGTCGGCGAAGGCTTGGTGGATTTCGGCTTGGGTGTTCATGACGAAGGGGCCGTATTGGGCGACGGGTTCGTTGATGGGTTTGCCTTGGAGGACCAGGAACTCAGCGGGTTCTGCACCATTGACGAGTTCAACATCAAGCGCCGCATTGAGCTCAATCGCGGCGTGTTGCTTGACTACCTGGCCGCCGACGGAAACGCCAGCGCCTTTGAAGAAGTACAACATGCGGCGTGTGTCTGCGCCGGTGGCGCGCGGCAGCGTCCAAGTGGCACCGGGCTGCATTTTTAGCGTCCAGATCGCCAGATCGCTGCCGGGCTGGGAGGCCCAGGAGTCGGGCGGGGGCGCGAGGGGCTGCATCGAGTCGTTGTTTGAGAAGCGCCCGGCGATGCAGGCGACGGCGGTGGTTTTTCCACTTGCGTCAGCATCCACACGACGCGGAATTTTTTCGTCCCAAAACATCGTGAAATGCGGCGCGACCATTTTGTGGCTGGCGGGCAGATTGAGCCAGATTTGGAACAGTTCAAGCGGGTTGTTTTCGGATTGGCTCAAGAGCGGAAACATCTCCGAATGCACGATGCCTTTGCCGGCGGTGAGCCACTGCACGTCGCCGCAGACATCACCAGCGGGGTCGGTGCTTTTACCCGCGCCGCCCTTGCCGAAACGCGCCGTAGCGCCGAGTGAATCGGAGTGGTCGATCAGGCCTTTGCGCACGATGGTCACCGTCTCGAAGCCGCGGTGTGGGTGCGAGGGGAAGCCGGGCACCGTCATGCCGTGGTACATGCGCCAGCCGTCGATGCCTTCGAAGTCTTGCCCCATGTTGCGCCCAGCGAGTGAGGCGTCGGGCGTCATGTCGGCGCGGCCCTTGGGGTACATGTCGTCGTGGTAGACGCAAAAGAGGAAGGGGTCCACCGTGGGCCAAGGGAATCCGAGGGATTTCATACCCAAAATGGGGTTGATTGTCATGATTTTGGGCGCTTTCTGGGTAAATTTATATGAAAACAGCATCTAAGTCACATAAAACATGCGTAAGCAGCTATAAAAACGAGAGTGACTTCAGCTTGAGTTGGGGCATGGGTTTGAATGGATTTCGGTCAAAACGGGTCAGTTTCACACTCAAATCCGGCTGAAGTATTCTCGCTTTTGCCAGTCGGCCTTGTCTTGCGCAAGGGCATGGCGGTCAAGTTCCGATTGTTTCACGCGGCAGAAATAGTCGATGAATGATTGGCCGAATCCTTGGCTGTAGATGGTGTCGCCGCGAAAGGCTTCAAGGGCTTCCGCTAAAGACGCTGGCAGGCGGGCCGGGCCATTGGGCGCAGCCTCGCCGTAGGGTGCCAGTGTGGCGGGCGGGGCCTTGAGTTGACGGTGGATGCCGTCCAGCCCGGCGTGGATTTGCGAGGCGATGTAGAGGTAGGGGTTGGCGGCGGGCTCGCCTATGCGGTTTTCGATGTGGGTGCTG
>JANOYE010000246.1:0-34818 GCA_031428695.1 Rhodoferax sp.
CCACATCAAAGCCATGATCGCCAATATCCATGCGGGTGTAGAACACATTCGCAGCGCTGCGCCGCAGTTGACGGGTCACCAACGCTGGTACGCGTTGGCCCGCTACATCGCCGACAAAATCCTCGCCTTTGTGCCCCATACACAACTACCGGCGACTGTCGCTACGGGGTAACTGCGGAAAATAGGTTCAAAGCTTTTTCGCCCTCTAAGTCACGTATTTATTTCGTTCTATGCTATATATAGTATAGCACTCAAAGTGGTCGAAAAAACGCAAACTGCAACCCGAAATCGGGAGCAATTCACGTTTTGGCGCTTTCATGAAATTCAAGTCAAGTGGGCGCCCTGCGTGGCGGGCTGATAATTCCAGTTACACATCCAACCCCATGTTCTGGCAAACCTCCCGCTTTCAAATCGACCTCACACTCCCCAAGGTGATGGGCATTGTCAACGTCACGCCGGATTCGTTTTCCGACGGCGGGCAACACGCGAGCACGGCGGCGGCGCTGAAACACTGCCATCGTCTGCTGCACTGGGGCGCCGACATTCTCGATATCGGCGGTGAATCGTCGCGGCCAGGCGCTGTGCCGTTGTCGCTTGAAGACGAGCTGGCGCGGGTGCTTCCAGTCGTCGTCGAAGCGGTGAAACTCAACGTGCCGATTTCCGTGGACACCTACAAACCGGAGGTGATGCAGGCGGTGCTGGATTTGGGCGCAGACATCATCAACGACATCCGCGCGCTGCAGTGGCGCAGCGATGTGGCGGCTGGCGGCTTGGATTCTGCGCCGCAAACCGGCATCCCCTTGCCCATGCAAATCGTCGCCCGCCACCCGAGCTGCGGCATTTGCCTGATGCACATGCACCGAGACCCGCAGACCATGCAGGCTCGCCCAATGGAGGGCGATGTGGTGCCGCAGTTGCTACAATTTTGGGAGCTTTCTACGAAAGTTTTACGTGACTTGGGGGTCGAAAACGCTCGAATCGTGGTCGATCCGGGCATTGGGTTTGGCAAAACCGTTAAACAGAACTTCGAGTTGCTGACACGGCAACGCGAGCTGCTGGCCGCGGGGTTTCCGCTGTTGGTGGGCTGGTCACGCAAGTCATCTTTGGCAGCGGCGGTCAGCACGTCGCTGGCGACCGTGGCGTCGCTGAGCGTACAAGACCGTTTGGTGCCCAGCGTCGTCGCGGCGCTGCTGGCAGCGGAGCGCGGCGCATCGATTGTGCGGGTGCACGATGTGCGCGAAACGGTGCAGGCGTTAAAAGTGCTAAACGCTATAAAATAACTAGCTGAATCAATCCGTTTCTAAATCATCCGTGAAGGTCGTTACCCCTCCTAGCCGTGCCTTAGCACTGTCTTCGTCGGTGCGCCTACTTCACGAATGATTTAGAAACGGAATCACATGTTTTGTCGGCATGTTTTGTAAGGGAAACGAGAAAAAATGAGCAGAAAATTTTTTGGCACCGATGGCATTCGCGGCACTGTTGGCGTGGCGCCGATCACGCCGGATTTCGTGTTGCGCTTGGCCCATGCGGTGGGCCGCGTGCTCAGGCGCACCGAGCAACGCCCCACGGTGCTCATCGGCAAAGACACGCGCATTTCGGGCTACATGCTTGAGAGTGCGCTGGAGAGTGGCTTTAACTCGGCGGGTGTTGATGTCGTGCTGCTGGGGCCCTTGCCGACGCCCGGCGTGGCCTACCTCACGCGGGCGCAGCGGGCTTCCCTTGGCGTGGTCATCAGCGCCAGCCATAACGCGTTTGAAGACAACGGCATCAAGTTTTTCAGCGCTCAGGGCACCAAGTTGCCCGACGCTTGGGAGCAAGACGTGGAAGCAGCAATGGACGAGCCAGCGGTTTGGGCCAGCTCGGCCGACCTGGGCCGCACACGCCGGCTCGAAGACGCGGCCGGGCGCTACATCGAATTCTGCAAAAGCACCTTTGCCAACGACCTGACTTTGAAGGGCGTAAAGATCGTCGTGGACGGCGCCCATGGCGCGGCCTACCAAGTGGCGCCCAAGGTGTTTCACGAGCTTGGCGCCGAGGTTATTTCGATTGGCTGCGCGCCCGATGGATTGAACATCAACCTGGATGTGGGCGCCACGCACCCCGAGGCGCTGGTGGCGGCGGTGAAGGCGCACCAAGCCGACTACGGCATCGCGTTGGATGGCGACGCGGATCGCCTTCAAGTGGTCGACGCGAATGGCCGCCTCTTCAACGGCGATGAAATCCTGTATTTGATGGTCAAGGAGCGACTCTCTCGCGGGGGCAGCAACGGCAGCCAACGCGC
Organism: Rhodoferax sp.; assembly: GCA_031428695.1. GTDB lineage: Bacteria > Pseudomonadota > Gammaproteobacteria > Burkholderiales > Burkholderiaceae_C > JANYCG01. The sequence continues at coordinate 2,282 of JANOYE010000246.1, forward strand.
GGGCGACGCCGTGCCGGGCGTGGTCGGCACGCTCATGACCAACATGGCCGTGGAACTGGCGTTGAAGGCCAAGGGCGTGCAACTGGTGCGCGCCAAGGTGGGTGACCGTTACGTGCTCGAAGAGCTGGAGGCGCGTGGCTGGCTGCTCGGCGGTGAAGGTTCTGGCCATTTGTTGGCGCTGGACAAACACACCACGGGCGATGGCCTGGTGTCGGCGCTGCAAGTCTTGCAGGCGTGTATTCGCGGCCAACAAACCCTGGCGCAACTGCTGGCAGATGTGACGCTGTTTCCACAGGTGCTCGTCAACGTGCGCCTCAAGCCAGGGCAAGATTGGAAAGTCAACACTGCCATGACGCGGGCGACGCAGGCTGTCGAAGCCGAATTGGGCGCGCGCGGTCGGGTGTTGATACGCGCCAGCGGCACCGAGCCCCTGGTGCGGGTGATGGTGGAAGCGCGTGACGCGGCACAGGCCCGGGCCTGCGCACAGCGAATCGCCGATTGCCTGAAGGATTGACGCGTGACCGCGCCGTTGCGGGTCTGCCGCGTTGACTATGCCAACCCGGTGCATGCGCGGGCGCTCACCCAGCTGCTCGACATGTACGCCCAAGACGTGATGGGCGGCGGCAAGCACTTGAGCCAGTTCGCGCTGGACAATGTGGTTGCCGAGCTTGCCAAACGCCCGCAGGCCTTCAGCGTGCTGGCGTTCCAGGGCGACGAAGCCGTGGGGCTGGTCAACTGCATCGAAGGTTTTTCCACCTTCGCCTGCAAACCCTTGGTGAACGTGCACGACGTGGCCGTGCGCCCCACGCATCGCAAACTGGGTGTGGCGCGGCAAATGCTGGCGCTGGCCGAAGCCATCGCACGGGAGCGGGGTTGTTGCAAGATGACTTTGGAAGTCTTGCAAGGCAATGCGCCCGCAATTAAGCTGTACGAAGATATCGGTTTTGTCGGTTACCAACTCGTTGAAAGCATGGGCCAGGCGGTGTTTTTGCAAAAACCGCTGAATTGACGGGTTCGCTACGCACTGACTCGTGACTGCGACCACCCCCACACCGAACCCTAAGCCGACGCCGCCATCCAGCGCGTCGCAGCCATCGACCTGGGGCACCCTGCGCCACCGCCAATTCAAGGCCTTGTGGGCCAGCGGCGGCATTTATTTCATCGGCAACGCCATGCAGACCATGGCCGCGAGCTGGATGATGGTGCAAATCTCCGGCTCTTCATTTTTGGCGGCACTGGTGCAAACGGCGGTATTTCTGCCGATGTTTTTGCTCTCGTTGCCAGCCGGGGTGTGGGCTGACATCATGGATCGGCGTCGGCTGATTTTGGTGGCGTTGGCGGTGCAGGCGGTGTTTGGAACGTTGCTGACAGTACTGATGTTGTTCAAGATCGGCGGGCCGGGCACCTTGCTCTTCCTGATTTTTGTCAGCGGAAGCTGCACCGCGTTGTTGTCACCGGCCTGGAACTCCACCGTGAGTGATTCCGTGCCGCGCGCCGAGTTGCCGCAGGCCATCACCGTGATCTCCATCGCCTACAACGCGGCGCGGGCGGTCGGCCCCGCCTTGGCCGGCTTGGTGTTCACGCTTTTGGGCGGGGCCTGGAATTTCGCCCTGGCCGTGGTCAGCACCTTGATCATGATCGGGGCGATCCGGCGCTTCCCGCCCAAGGCGCATCCGCCGTCGCGCCTGCCGCCTGAGCGTCTGTGGGGCGGCATGGTCAGCGCCGTGCGGTTTGCCCGCCATTCACAAACCGTGTTGGCGCAATTGGTGCGCACGGCGGCCTTCAGTGCAGCGGGTTGCGCTTTGTGGGCGTTGTTGCCGGCCATTGGCAAACAACAGCTTCAACTTGAAGCCAGCGGCTTTGGCTTGTTAATGGGTTGCTTGGGTGGCGGTGCCGTCGGCATCGGGTTTTTTATTGGCCGGCTGCGCACGCGATTTGGCCTGGAGAAATTGGTTGGCAGTGCTTGTGTGGCTTACGCCTTGATGATGCTGGTCACGGCGTTTTCGCGCTGGGACTGGCCGCTGTACCCGGCGTTGATGGTCGCCGGGGCGTCGTGGATGGCAGCGATGTCCACCTTCAACACCGCTACCCAGACCAGCGTGCCGCCCTGGGTGCGCGCCCGTGCCGTAGCCATGCACACATTGACGGCGCTGGGCTCCTTTGCCTTGGGGTCGGCGTTTTGGGGTGCGCTGGCCGATTTGATCGGCCTGCCGTGGGCGCTGGCGCTGGCGGCCCTGGGCATGTTGGGCGGGCTGTTGCTAGCCAAACCCTTCGCGCTGCGCATGGGTGAGGCGCAAGAGGTAACGCAGGCCAACCATTGGGAGGAGTTGTTCATCACGCATGAGCCTCCGCCGGAAAAAGGCCCCATCGCGGTAGAGTCAATTTACCGTATCAACCCGGACGATTCCAAGGCTTTTCTGGAAACCATCACCCAGCTGCGGGCGACGCGCAGGCGCGATGGCGCCACACTATGGCGGGTGTACAGCGACCTGGCTGATCCAACCCGGTTTGTCGAGCGATTCATCGTGACCTCATGGGCAGACTACCTGCACCAACGTTCTCGGCTGACGCTGGCCGATCAAGAGCTTGAAGCGAAAGTCCGCGAGTTTCAGGCCGAAGGGGTGCCGGTTCTGATGCAGCACTTCCTGGCAGAAAGCTGAAGCGCATCGTTGCTTATTCTTTAACCGAGCCGGTCATGCCTGAGACGTAATACTCAACGAAGAACGAGTAGATGAAGGCCACCGGCAGCGAGCCAAACAGGGCGCCGGCCATCAACGAGCCCCAGTGGTACACATCACCTTCCACCAGCTCGGTGACAACGCCCACTGGCAGTGTCTTGAGTTCACTTGATGAGACAAATGTCAACGCGTAAATGAACTCGTTCCACGACAACGTGAAGGCGAAAATGCCGGCCGAAATCAAACCCGGCACGGCCAGTGGCAACACGATCTTCACCAAAATTTGCCAGCGCGATGCGCCATCAATCAAGGCGCATTCTTCCAGTTCGAACGGAATGGTTCTGAAATAACCCATGAGCAGCCAAGTACAAAACGGGATGAGGAAGGTCGGGTAGGTCAAGATCAAGGCCAGCCGGGAGTCGAACAGCCCCAATTCGAATACGACAGACGATAGGGGGATGAATAAAATGGAAGGTGGCACCAGGTAGGCCAGAAAGATCGCCAACCCGGTCTGTTTGGCGCCGGAAAAGCGCAGGCGCTCGATGGCGTAGGCGGCCAGCACCGAGGCAGTGAGCGAGAAGACGGTGGCAACCACTGACACCAAGACCGTGTTCCACATCCACTGCGGATAGGCCGTGTCAAACAGCAGCTTCTTCACGTGCGCCAGCGTCGGCGCAATGATCCAAAACGGGTTGCCTTCGCGCGACAGCAACTCCCCATTCGGTTTGAATGCAGTGATTCCCATCCAGTAAAACGGGAATAACAACACAAACAGGAACAGGCACAACGGCAGATAAATGGTGAACAGCTTGCGCCGTGTCGTGTCTAGAAAACTCATGCCGACGGTGTCGGCGGTGTCCGTTGTGCTCATGGGTTGGCAATCATTTGTCGGCTCCGCCTTGTTGCCAGGCCCGGCGCTGCAAACCAAAATAACTGAACATGATGGCCGCCAATAAAAACGGCACCATGGCAATGGAGATGGCTGCGCCTTCGCCCAAAGCGCCGCCCGATATGGCGCGCTGAAAGGAGAGGGTTGCCATCAAGTGGGTGGCATTGAGCGGGCCACCGCGGGTGATGACGTAGATCAACTGGAAATCAGTGAAGGTGAACAACACCGAGAAAGTCATCACCACCGCAATGATGGGCGTGAGCAGCGGCAGCGTGACATGCCAGAACTGCTGCCACGGGGTGGCGCCGTCAATGGCCGAGGCTTCGTAATACGACGGAGAAATGGTTTGCAGGCCCGCCAGCAGCGTGATGGCGACAAACGGCACACCGCGCCACACGTTGGCCGCGATCACGGAGAAACGGGCATTCCAGGGGCTGCCCAAAAAGTCGATGTAGTCGGTGATCACGCCCATCTTCACCAACACCCAACTGATGATGGAGAACTGCGCGTCAAACAGCCACCAAAACGCAATCGCCGAGAGAGCCGTCGGCACGATATAGGGCAGCAAGATCACGGCGCGAAAAAATGACTTGAAGCGGATGTTTTTGTTCAGCAGCAACGCCAACCACAGGCCCAGAAAGAACTTCAATACGCTGGCGATGGTGGTGTAGAAGAGGGTGTTGAACAGCGCCAGTTGGGTCACGCTGTCGGTGGCCAAATAAAGGTAGTTTTCAAAACCGACCCAGACCCCGGGCCGGCCCACTTTGGCATCGGTGAACCCGAGCCAGACGCCCAGGCCCAGCGGGTAGGTCAAAAAAAGCAGCAGCAACAGGGCGGCGGGCAACATAAAAATGAAGCCCAACCCGTTACGGCTGTTTTGGAGTTTTTCAAGCATAGGCAAGCGGCAAATGCGGCATCAACACGCCGACAAAATCAGCTTCAAATCAACCTTTGAAAAATCAGACTTTGTAATACCGCTCAGCCCGCTTCTGCGCCCGCTCAGCCGCTTCCTTGGGCGTCTTGCTGCCGCTGGCCGCTTCGGCCACCATGTTCGCCACGATGAAGTCGGCCCCGGCACCAGCTGAGGCGTAACCCAACTTGCCGGCATACCCGGCCGGGCGCAGGTTTTTGGTGCAATCGCGGTAGGGCGTGTGTTTCGGGTCGGAAGTCCAGATTGAATTGCGCTCATAAGCCGCCAAGGGCTGCGACACGTAACCACCGCCGCCTTGCAGCCACGGGTCGAACTGCTCGGCTTCCATCATGAAGCGCAAAAACTCTTTCGCGGCCTGCGGGTACTTGGTGTACTTCATGACCATTTGGTTGAAGAACAGGTGGTACTCCGTGGGCACGCCCACCGGGCCAATCGGGAAGGCGGCATGGTTGATGTCGGCAACCAGTTCCTTGATTTTCGCGTCCTGCGAATTCTTCGCCGCGTAATACACCGAAATGCCATTGTTGGTGACGCTGATCTGGCTGTCGAGAAAGGCCTTGTTGTTGTTCGGGTCGAGCCAGGACAAGGTGCCCGGAATGAAGCTGGGGTACAGCTCTTTGGCGTACTCCAGCGCTTTGATAGTTTCGGGGCTGTCAATGATCACCTTGCTGTTCTTGTCCACCAGCTGGCCGCCGAAGGCCCAGATCAGCCAGTGTGTCCAGCCGCTGTCGCCCGTGGCATTGCCCAGCGCCATACCGCCTGGCGTGCCTTTGGCATGCAAGGCCTTGTACATTTTCAGGAAGCCGTCGGTGTCTTTCGGGAAGCTGTCAAAACCAGCCGCCTTGAGCATGCTTTGCCGGTATACCTGCATGCCTCCAGCCGAGCCCAGCGGCACACCAATCCACTTCTTGCCGTCCGGACGCAGATAAGCCTGGCAGGCCGGGTACCAGCCGCCGTATTTTTTGCCCAGGTAATCGCACAGATCGGTGACGTCGAGCAGCTTGTCTGGGTACAGGTTGGCATCATCGTTGGTTGACAAAATGATGTCGGGGCCTGCGCCCGTGTTGGCGGCTACCGCTGCTTTGGGCCGAACGTCTTCCCAGCCTTCGTTGTCCACCCGCACTTCGATCCCAGTCTTCTCAGTAAATCTCTTCACGTTTGCCATATAGGCGTCAATGTCGCCCTGCACGAAGCGGCTCCAGCGCAGAACCCGCAGCTTGGCGCCTTTTTCTGGTTTGAAGGCCATGCTCGCCTGTGCGTGGATGGCGGGCGACCAAAGGGCGGCGCTGGTGCCCAGCGTAGCGGCAGTGGCCACACCGGCAGAACCTTCAAGGAATTTTCGGCGATTGAATTCAGTCATCGTGGGTCTCCTTCAGTGAAAAAACAGGGTTAAGCAAGGTTGGCTGGGAAACTGGCAAGGGTGGAACGGTGTTTCGGCATTTCAACAGCTCACGCCGCCAGACGCTCGCCGCTGGTGGCGTCAAACAGGTGGGCGCGCGCCATGTCGGGCAACAAATGGATGGTGCTGCCGGGTGCGAAATCATGGCGTTCACGGAACACGGCTGACAGGTCGATGCCTTCGTGGCGGCAGGCCACAAAGGTGTCCATGCCGGTGGGCTCCATGACGACCACCTTGGCCGGGATGCCGCCTGTCAGGCCAAGCGTCAAATGTTCCGGTCGGGTGCCAAAAACGACCGGCAAACCGTCGTTCCCGGCCAAACCAGCGGGCGCGGCCAGACGGGTGCCGTCCTTCAGCTCAATCTGCGGGCTGGCGCCGTCGCGCTTGAGGGTTCCAGGCAGAAAGTTCATCGCCGGAGAGCCGATGAACCCGGCGACAAACTGGTTGGCTGGGTGGTCGTACAAATCTAGCGGGCTGCCGGTTTGCTCGATGCGGCCGTCGCGCATGACAACGATTTTGTCGCCCATCGTCATGGCTTCAATTTGGTCGTGGGTCACGTAGATCGACGTGGTTTTGAGGCGCTGGTGCAACTCTTTGATTTCACTGCGCATGGCCACGCGCAGCTTGGCGTCGAGGTTGGAGAGCGGCTCGTCAAATAAGAAGACCTGGGGGTCTCGCACAATCGCGCGGCCCATGGCAACACGCTGGCGCTGGCCGCCTGAGAGCTGGCGCGGGTAACGCTCCATCAACGCACCCAAGGCAAGGATTTCGGCTGCACGGGCCACCGTGCTGTCGATCTTCGACTTTTCCATTTTCGCCAGCGCCAGCGAAAACGCCATGTTCTCCCGCACCGTCATGTGGGGGTACAGGGCGTAATTCTGAAACACCATGGCGATGTCGCGTTCTTTGGGCGGCAACTCGTTCACGCGCCGCTCGCCAATCCGAATCTCGCCGCCGGTGATCTGCTCCAGCCCGGCAATCATGCGCAGCAACGTCGATTTGCCACAGCCCGAGGGGCCGACCAGCACAGTGAACGAACCATCGGCAATGTCGATGTCTACACCGTGCAGGATCTTGGTTTCACCGAAGTTTTTCTTGACTGCCTTGATCGTGACACTGGCCATGGGTGCGCTTTTTAAGGTGAGGGCGTTGAAACTCAGTATCCGACGCCCAACGGGGTGATGCAATCAAGGCAAACCATTAGTTCCAACCAATGGCAGTCCTTGAAACCCATGGTAAGCCAAAGTGTTGGGGGCTGCTGCCCACAGGTCCAAATCGAAGCAAAAAATCACCACTTGTTTCGCAATTCTCGCAATTTCGTGAACACCGTCTTGGCATCTGGGTAGGCAGGTAAATCCGGATAATTCTCGCGCAGTTTGTTGATCACCTCGGCGTTGCCCAACCGGAAAAAGGTGTTGATCTCTTTTTCTTGCCGAAGTGTCGTGACGATGGCCTTGGCGGCGTCATGGGCGGTTACGGACGGCAGCAGCGCATCGGCTGCCCGGTTGCCGGGCTCGCGCGACAACGTGAACTTCAGGTTGTTTTCTAGGTAGTCGTGCCCAGGGTACACCCGTGTGTTGTCTGGCAGTTTGGCCAGTTGATCGGCAAACGTGGCATGCATCGAATTTACGTCACCGCCGTTGTGCACATTGCCCGCGCCAGCGTTGAAGAGTGTGTCACCCGAGAACAGGGCGGGTTGCTCGGTGTGCGACAACAAGCAAATGTGGCACATCGTGTGGCCGGGGGTGTCGAGGCACTCCAGTTCGACGGTTTTCCCAACCTTGATCACGTCGCCCGCTTGCACGCCACGGTCCATGCCGTCGATCTTGCCGCCCGCCTTGTGGTGCGCGATAACTTTCGCTCCGGTGGCTGCCACCACTGCCGCGTTGCCGCCGGTATGGTCATGGTGCTCGTGGGTGTTGAGGATCTGCGTGATCTTCCATCCCTTGACCTTCGCCGTGGCCAACGTTTTTTCATGATCCAACGGATCAATGGCCAACGCCTCGCCGGTTTCAGGGCAGGCGATCAGGTAGTTGAAATTGCGGTACGAATTGCCGGTCCAAATGCGTTCGACGATCATGGGGTTGCCCTGCTGCAATGTAGGAAGTTTTGCATTGTGCCGCAGGCCGCTTTTCTCATTTTTTTACAGGTGAATACCCTAGCTCCCTCTGGCGTTGCCATTTCATGGTGCACCATTTAGCCATAGGAGACATTTATGCATAAAAAGTCGGCACAGCGCAGGCAATTTGCCTCGGTACACCTGCCCGCCAAAACCAGCCTGTCGGTTGCCATTTCTGTAGCCGTCGGCTCACTGGGGTGTGCCAATGCATTTGCCCAGACGTTGAAAGACACGGTGGTGTCTGCGTCGCGAGCGGAGCAGCGCAGTTTTGACGCGCCTGCCGCTGTGCAAGCGATTGATGGCGACACCATCCGAGGCGCTGGGCCACAGGTGAATTTGTCGGAGGCCCTGAACCGGGTGCCTGGCCTCACGATCTTGAACCGGCAAAACTACGCGCAGGATTTGCAACTGTCGATTCGCGGCTTTGGCGCGCGCTCCGCCTTTGGCATTCGCGGCATTCGCTTGTTGGTGGACGGCATTCCCGCTACCACGCCAGACGGGCAAGGGCAAGGCTCTTCTGTCAGCCTCACCTCCACAGACCGCATGGAGGTGCTGCGCGGCCCGCTGGCGCTGCTGTATGGCAACTCGTCAGGCGGCGTGATCCAGGCCTTCACGCGTGATGCGCCTGATGTGCCGGAATTTGGCGCGCAATATTACGTCGGCTCCTTTGGCATGCACCGTTCAGACTGGCAATATGCTGGGAAACTGGGCAGCGCGGGAGCTGGCGTTGGTGGTGTCGGCCTAGTCGCTGACTACAGCACCTTCGACACCAGCGGCTTTCGCGCCAACAGCAACACCGAGCGTAGGCAGTTCAACGGCAAGCTGAGTTTCGGCCCGAGTGACAAGACCAAAGTGAACGTGGTGTTCAACCATTTCAACATGCCGCTGGCGCAAGACCCGCTGGGGCTGACAGCCGCGCAATTAGCGGCCAACCGCGAACAGGCCGGCACCAATTCCATCGCTCGCAACGTGCGCAAAATTGTGTCGCAAAACCAGTTGGGTACGACGCTCAACCACAGCCTGGACAACGACAGTTCGGTGACAGCCCGCCTTTATTTCGGCAACCGAGAGAACCTGCAGTACCAGGTGGGCGGGTTGACACCCCAAACTCCTGGTGGGGCGTGGGTAGGTTTGAACCGAGACTATTACGGACTCGGCGTTCAGTACAACGCTTCTTCCAAAGTCGCGGCGACTCCGGTGAACTGGGTGGCGGGCTACGAATTTGACCGTTCGCGCGAGACCCGGCAGGCGGGCGCTGCGGCGCTCGGCCAAAAAACCGGTGTGATCACGCGCAACGAGGCCAACCAGGCAGAGAACAGCGATTTGTTTGCCCAGGCGACCGCGCTGGTATCAGAAAAAATCTCTCTGGTAGCCGGCGCGCGTTCAAGTACGGTTCGATTTGCGAGTGACGACAACTTCCTGGCCGACGGCAATGGGTCGGGTTCGACCAGTTACCAGGCTACGTCGCCGGTGTTGGGCATCACCTGGCATGCCAGTGACAGTCTGAACATTTACGCCAACTATGGTCGAGGATTTGAAACGCCGACATTGGCCGAGGTGGCCTACGCTGGATCGGTTGCCCCGCTCACTCCGAGCTTCAATACAACGCTGAACGCCTCTCAAAGCCAGCATTATGAAATTGGCGCCAAGTGGTTGCCCAATGCCCAATCGCGGGTCGACTTTACGGTTTACCAGATTGACACCACGGATGAAATCGTCACCCTGCTTAACAGCGGCGGAAATTCTTCATTCAAAAATGCGCCCGGCACGCGGCGCAGCGGCTGGGAGTTGGCTGGCAGCTCGCAGTTCACGCCAAACTGGCGCGCTTCATTGGCGGCATCGCAAATAGATGCGACTTACACGCAGGCATTCACCAGTGGCGTGACGCCTATTGCGGCCGGCAACAAAATTCCCGGCATCCCGCAAAGCTCGCTGTTCGCGGAAGTTTTGTGGGCGAGCCAAACGCCTGGGGCTCGCAACAGCGCCGTGCAGTTTGGCACGCAAATCGGGTTGGAGTTTTTGCAGTCGGGCAAGCTCTTTGCGAACGACACCAACACGGCAGCCGCCGTGGCAGACGGTTATTCGACCTGGGCACTGAAAGCCAGCCATGGATTCGCCGTGGGCAAAGGCAGCTTGGCGGTGTACACGCGCGTGGACAACCTGACGGATGAAAAATACGTGGGTTCGGTGATCGTCAACCAAGGCGGCGCGCAGTTCTTCGAACCTGCGCCGGGGCGCAACTGGACGTTTGGGCTGCGCCTGGTCTTGCCGCTGTAACTTGCCGCATTGACCGATTGCCGGCTCAGCTCGGCAGCCGCACCGGCAAATGGGAGATCCCGCGCACGAAGTTGGAAAGCAGGCGCTTGGGTTCTCCCATCACTTCGATTTTTTCGAAGCGTTTGAGGATTTCTTCCCACAAGATTTTGAGCTGCATCTCGGCCAGGCGGTTGCCCACACAGCGGTGAATGCCGAAGCCGAATGACAAATGCTCGCGTGGGCGCGCGCGGTCAATGATGAAGTCGTTGGGCCTCTGGATCACTTCTTCATCCCGGTTGCCCGAGTAGTACCACATCACGACTTTGTCGCCTTTTTTGATTTGCTTGCCGCCCAGCTCGGTGTCTTGCAGGGCGGTGCGGCGCATCATCGGCAGGGGGGTTTGCCAGCGGATGATCTCTGGCACCATGCTGTCAATGAGTTTCGGGTTGGCGCGCAGCTTGGCCCATTCTTCAGGGAATTTGCTCATCGCCAAAATGCCGCCGCTCATGGAATTGCGGGTGGTGTCGTTGCCGCCGACGATCAACAACACCAGGTTGCCCATGTACTCCAGCGAGCCCATGTTGCGGGTGGCCGGGTTGTGCGCCAGCATTGAGACCAGGTCGTTGGCCGGTGGCGCGTTCACCCGCTGGTTCCACAACTTGGTGAAGTACACCAGCATCTTGCCAAGTTCCGCCTGGCGCGCTTCTTGTGATTCGACCAGGCCGTCCAGCTCGGGCACGGACGTGGCCACGTCAGACCACCAGGTCAGCAGCTTGCGGTCTTCCATCGGGAAGTCGAAGAGTGTGGCCAACATCATCGTGGTGAGCTCGATGGAGACTTTTTCAACCCAGTTGAAGGTCTCGTCGCGCGGCAGGTTGTCCAGCACGGTGCAGGTGCGCGCGCGGATGGTGGCTTCCATCGTCGCCAAGTTGCCCGGCGCAACGATGGGGCTGACCGCCTTGCGCTGCACATCGTGTTTCGGCTGGTCCATGGCGATGAACATCTGCAGGCGTTGATCCATCGGGAGGTTCATCAGCGCGATGCCGCCTTGCGTCCAGTCGCTCGAATAAATGCCGTGGTTGGTGTCCACCTGCATGATGTCTTTGTATTTGGTAACCGACCAAAAGGGGCCGTAACGCGCGTTGTCGCTGAAATGCACCGGGTCGTCACGGCGCAGGCGCTCGAAGAAGTGGCCGGCCGTGTCGTTCTGGAACCAGTAGGCATTGCTGACGTCGATGTCTTTCACGGGCATCGAAAAGGCCTCGGCACGGCCATAGTCGCGGTATTCGGGCAGAAACGTTGAGGGGGTGGCTGGGACGGCAGCAGTGGCGGTCATGACATGGCTCCTTCGCGGGGAATAAAACTTCGAGGCTTTAATGCTGGCCGTCAGGCATGGTGACGACCAGGCCATTGAGCGCGTCGGTCATGTTGATCTGGCAGGCCAGGCGCGAGTTGGGTTTGGTTTCGGCGGCGAAATCCAGCATGGCGATTTCCATGTCAGCTTGCGCGCCAGTTTTGCCTTGCCATTCTGGGCTGACGTAAACGTGGCAGGTGGCGCAAGCGCAGTTGCCGCCGCAGTCGGCGTCGATGCCCGGCACGTTGTTGTCAATCGCTGCGCGCATCAAGGAGAGGCCATTTTCAGCGGCCACCGTATGGGCCGTGCCGTTGAATTCGATAAAAGTCACTAGGGGCATGCGGCCTGTCTCCAGTTGGGCGTCAATGAATGCGCATTGAATAAAGATGAAATTTATTGTATCTACAGGGCCGGAGAGCGCGTTGTCGCCTGTGCGCCAGCGGCCTGCTCAATGCGCTCAATCATCAGGTCGACAAAGTTTCCTTCGCCCAACACAATGCGCACCCGCACCGGCAGGTATTGCGGGCTCGGCGCAAACCAAATCTCAGCCGTGATGGCGCCGCGCGGGTTGGCCAGCGGGCGGGGCTTGAGGTGGAAGGCCTGGATGGGGCCGAGCTGCGGTGTTTGCAAGGTCTCCATCTCGCCAACGTCGTAAATCCACTCGTCCAGGCCGCCGGGGCGCGCCAGCCACACGTGCACGGGCACGCCAGTGGCCAGGGCGCTGCGCCCATTGGCGAAACGGTGCGCCATGTCCACAAGCTGGCTCACCGTGTCTTGCGCGCCGGGGGGAAGCGGCAATCGGTTGCCGTTTTGCAGCTTGACCTGGCCTTCGCTGAATTCGGCACGGCGCAGGCCGCCGGGCAGTTTCTCTTCGTAAACGCGCGGCACCAGGCCCGCTGCAGTGGCTTCGCCCTGGCTGGTGATGGTGGCCAGCGTCAAACCGAGGGTGGTGACCGTCAGCATCACTTGGTAGTTTGCCTTGTCGCGTTGCCACTGCACACGCGCATCGCCATGCAGTTCACCCCGGTAAAAACCGCCCAACTTGTAACTCAGGCGGGTGTCGAGCGGCCAGCTGGCCATGGGGTCGGCGGGAGGGGCGGCTGCCTGTGTGTCTGGCTCGATGCCAGGTTTGGGGTCGGACGCCGAAGGTGCTTGCGCCGTGACTTCCGGCGTGGGCGGGGGTTCGCCGGCGGCGGTTTTGGTGTCGCCTGCGGCCGCTTCTTTCGTGTTGCTTGGCGCATCATTTGGCGCGTCATTTGGCGTGACGGGCAGGTCGGGCACGGTGGGCGGCCGGATGGGGTCAACCGTGGCAATCGGCGATTCCGCAGGCGCGGCGATCGTTCGGGCTGAGGTCTTTTTCTTGGGTGGCGGCAGTACTGTCGCCGCTGGCGCGACATTGGCGGGCGTGCTGGGCTCAAGCACCCGTGTGAACATCGGCTCGCGCATCGGAACCAGCGGCTCTGCTTGCGGCATATTCGCGTGCAACCACGACAGGCCGAACCAATGCAGCGCCAGCGCCAACAAGATGGGCAACAAAAAAAGGTGCAGTGTCCGAGTTGTCATTTGTCCTGGAGCCCGCCGCAATCGCGCCCTGGAGGCCGTCTGTGGTTACAGGCCGTTCAGGGGCCGTTTATGGGCGTTTGTCGAAGCTTCGTGCCAAGCATACGCCAGCCACTGCCCCTGCGCACTGTGCCAACACGAAGCCCGGCGCGCTGGCCGGTGCAATGCCGGCAAAGCTGTCGCTCATCATCCGGCCCAGCACGGCGGCGGGGTTGGCAAACGAGGTGCTGGCCGTGAACCAATAGGCCGCGCCGATGTAAGCCGCCACCAATGCGCTGGCCTTGCCTTCGGGCGCACGTAAGATCACGAACAACAACCCCGCCGTGGCCACCGCTTCGGCCACCCATTGGCCCCAACCCGTAAATTGCCCGGCGGCGTCATAGCCACCCCGCAGTTTGGCGCTGAACTGCAGGATGGGCAAATCAAACATGAGGTGTGCAAGCCAGGCGCCTAGCATTGCGCCCAGCAATTGAGATGCTATAAAAAAGAAAGCGGTTTGCGCATTGTTTGCGTGACCTGGAGCGCCTTTTGACCACATGACCAGAGTCACCAGGGGATTAAAGTGCGCGCCGCTGACTGGCCCCAGGGTTTCAATTAACACGAATAGCGCAAACACTGTCGCTAAGGTGTTTGCCAACAAGGCGACGCCCAGGTTGCCGCCACTCAGGCGCTCGGCCATGATGCCGGAGCCGATCACGGCGCACAGCAAGGCAGCGGTGCCCACCAACTCGGCGGCGAGGGCCTGGCTCAGCGAGGCGCTGGAGACGGGCCGAAGCGGCGCGAGTGCGGTCGGTTCTGTACTCACGAGGTGGACAACCCGCGCACGGTGGTTTGCAGGGCAGGCTTTTCCAGATCTTGCGCGGGCAACTTGACCAGCAACGCCAGGCGCTGGCGGATCGCCTGCAGCGTCGCGCGAAAAGCGGCCAGCCGGTCGTCGTCCGTGCCGGGCAGGGCCGATGGGTCGGCGTAAGTCCAATGTGCGGTGGCGGGGTGGCCCGGCCAGACGGGGCACACTTCGCCTGCGGCGTTGTCGCAGACGGTGATGACCACATCCATCACCGGTGCGCCGAGCTTCGAAAAATCGTCCCAAGACTTGCTCGACAGTCCTTCGGTGGCAATGCCTGCCGCTTCTAGAACCTGCAATCCCAAAGGGTTGGGCTGCTGGTTCTCGCGCGGGCTGCTGCCAGCTGAGAAACCCTTAAAACGCCCTTGACCGATGTGGTTCAGCGTGGCTTCCGCCAGGATGCTGCGGGCCGAATTGTGGGTGCACAAAAAGAGCACGTTGATAGGTTTGTTTGACATGGTTTTCAACGCGAATCGTCGCAGGCGCAAGGCTGCGGCACGGGGCGCACGGCCTGGGCATCGGTCACCGGCGCACTTGCCTTTTTCAACGGCAACGGCAACGGCAAGTGCGGCACGACGAGCACTGGCGAGAAGCCGCCGCCCGGCGTGCGGAAATTCGTGGTTTGTCCGCTGTATGTGCGTGCGGCAAGCAATTGGATGCGGCCCTCGTAGGTGTAGGCGCGGATGTCGAATTTAAGCGTTGTGGGCACACCGTCTACTGCCATCACACGCGCGCCAGGTGGTGCGAACTCCTGCGCGACGAAATCGCCGGCAAGCACGTCTTGCCAAACCCGTTTGGTCAGTTTGTCGCCTCTAAAGGCGCCCTTGCCGCCATACCCCGCCACAGGTTTGAAGAACCGATGGCGGCGCCCCGCCCACAAGGCGTCTTGCAGCCCGGCGGCGACTTGGTCTGCGCACATCAGCGTCTCGGGAATGGTTTCGCGCAGGATTTGGCGGTCCAGCGGTGACGCGCCCCATTGGCTCAACAATGCGTCGTTGGAAAGGGTTGCCAGGTGGCGCTTGTTGGCGCGCAAGGCGTGGGCGCGCGGGTGCGGCGTCACCACCACCGCGCCTTCTTCGTAGGCCTCGCGCAGCGCCTCGTGGGTTGCGTCAGAGAGATCGAAATCGGTCAGCCGGTTGTAAACCAGGTCGATGGGGGTTTCGGCTGAAGTCGCCATTGGGGCGCCCGTTTCCGGCACAAGCCAAAGCTTGCCGTCCCGCCACGTCAATTCATTCGGCGCGGCGACATGCGCCTGCACGCCGTGGCTTTCAAAGAGCTGGCGGAACATGGCGAACTCGGGCGCGAGGTATTGATCTTGCGGCGCGTCGTCAACAATCGCCACGTGGCGCAAGGGCGCGTTGCCGCGTTGCAAACGCCACTCGTTTTGAAACATGTCAAACCAGGTTTGATCCAGCGTGTCCAGGCGGGTGTTGTACTGCAGGCCGTCCGTCATCGGGCGGCAACAGGCGCGTTGCGAGCGCGCCAGGGCCGCGCTCAACAAGGCGCCACCGGCGTTGGTGTTGATCTCGATCAGTTTGGGCGGGCCAAACCCTTCTTCGCTGGCGTCCACGTGAAAGTCGTAACCCATGAAGACACTGTGTGGCCCGAATTTGTGCCGCGCAATGGCCGGCGCGTGTGCCAACGCCTGGGTTTCAAAGGCCGGCAGCGTCATCACTCGTTCGATCGCGCCGATGGCCTCGGCGATGGCGTGCCAGGTGGCGGTGGACACAAACACGGCACTGTTGGAGAACAAGTGCGGATGGGTTTTCGGCATTTGGGTGACTGCGGCTTGAAGGCTGGCGTCTCGCGCAAGCTCGTTATGCAAGCGCACTGGATCCAGCGTCACACATTGGCAGGCTTGGTTCAGCAGGCGGGCGAGGTTCATGGCGGGTCTTTTCCGTTGATGTGGAAGTTGTCAGAAGGTCAGCAGGCCTCGCAGGGCGCGGCGCTCAGGCCAGGGGATTCACAGCCAGCGCCTTGGCAACAGTGCTCAGTCAAGTAGGCCAACAGCGCATTCATTTGCATGAAGTTCGCTCGGTAAATCAGGTTGCGACCGCGCGGCTGGCAGGTCACCAGGCCGGCGTGGGTCAGCTCTTTAAGGTGGAACGACAAAGCGCTGTTGGACGCGCCAATTTGCTCGGCTATGGCGCCGGGCGTGAGGCCCTCCAGGCCGACTGCCACCAGCGCGCGGAAGGTTTGCAGCCGGTGTGGCTGGGCCAGCGCAGCCAGGGATTTGACGGCAATTTGTTGATCAACCAGGGTTATTTTCATATTTCAATATTTATTGAAAAATTGAATTATAACGAAGAAACGCATGTTGAACCATTGGGCATCGACAGAGAAGGCCACGCTCAGGCATTGGTGAAGTGCCGAAATCTCTCAGTTACCCAGCGCCCCAGCGCCCAAGCGGCCTAGGCACGTTGTCACAAATTCGTCACAATCAAATTCAACAATGGCCCATGGAACGAACCAGCACCGAGGCACCCGCTGTGCCTAAACCCGAGCACGTGGATGCCCGCACATTACTGCCTGAAAACATTGCGCTGCTGAACCGCGACCGCAGCATCTTGGCTTTTAACGAGCGGGTGTTGGACTGGGCCTACCGCAAAGAGGTGCCGCTGCTTGAGCGGCTGCGTTACCTGTGCATCGTCTCCAGCAATCTGGACGAGTTTTTTGAAGTGCGCGTCGAACCGTTTTTGGAGGCATTTAACGCCGGCGACACCAAGGGAAATTACTCCGTTGACAATTTTCAGCGCATTTCTGCCTCCGCGCAAAGCCTGGTTGAGCGCCAATACGCCCTGTACAACGACGTCTTGACGCCGGCGTTCGCCAGCCACGGCATCCAGGTGATCTCGCATGGCGACCGCAATGCCGCGCAGCGCCAGTGGGTCAGTGCCTATTTCGAGCGCGAAGTGCGGCCGTTGCTGATTCCGGTAGGCCTGGATCCGGCGCACCCGTTTCCCCAGGTCGCAAACAAGTCCTTGAACTTCATCGTGCGTTTGGGCGGCCCTGACGCGTTTGGCCGCAGCAACGAGATCGCTATCGTCAAAGTGCCCAGGGTGTTGCCGCGCATGATCGCCATGCCCGCCGACGTGTCTGCGGGCAAGCGCCTGTTTGTCTCGCTCTCCAGCGTCATTCGGGCGCACCTCGCAGAGCTGTTTGAGGGCCGGGAGGTCGGGCAGTTTTCGCAGTTTCGGGTGACACGCCACTCTGACCTGGCCGTGGACGAGGAGGACGTGAAAAACCTGCGCACCGCCTTGCGCCAGGGCCTGCAACACCGCCACTACGGCCAGGCGGTGCGGCTGGAGGTCGCTGCCGCTTGTTCGGCCTTTCTGTCGGACTACCTGCTCAAGGAGTTTGGCCTGCCCGCCCTGTCGCTTTACCGCGTGCACGGGCCGGTGAACCTGGTGCGGTTGGCGCAACTGATTGATTTGGTGGCCGACCCCAAACTTTGTTTTGAACCCTACCGGGCGGGTTACCCGGTCCAGTGGAATCGCGGCCAGCCGGTGTTTGAGCAGCTCAAACGAGGCGACATCGTCATCCACCAGCCGTTTGAAAGTTTTGACGCTGTGCTTGATTTTTTGCGCGAGGCCGTGCTGGACCCCAACGTCTTGGCGATCAAACAAACCATCTACCGCGCCGGGCCTGACTCGGAGCTGATGGATTTGCTGCGCGAGGCGATCCGCCGCGGCAAGGAAGTGACGGTGGTGTTGGAGCTGAAGGCGCGTTTTGACGAAGAGGCCAATATCAATTGGGCCGACATGCTGGAGTCGATAGGCGCGCAGGTCTTGTACGGCGTGGTCGGTTTGAAGACCCATGCCAAGATGATGCTGGTGACACGGCGCGAGGGCAAGCAACTCAAGCGGTATGGGCATCTCTCTACGGGCAATTACAACCCGCGCAGCGCGCGCCTGTACACCGACATCAGCCATTTGACGGCTGACGCCGCGCTCACCCAGGACATGGACCATGTGTTTGTGCATCTGGCCAGCCAAAGCCGCTTGCCGCGCCTCAAAAAACTGTGGGTCGCGCCGATGGACTTGCACCGCGCGTTGATCCGCCAAATCGACGCGCTGGCGGCAGCCGCCAAAAGCGGCAAAACAACCCGTCTCGTCGCCAAGTTGAACGCCCTGACCGACGAAGCGCTGATCCGCGCGCTGATCCATGCCGGCCAGCGCGGCGTGAAGATCGACCTGATTGTGCGGGGCGCTTGCACCTTGCCGCCGGGCGTTGCGGGCGCGACCGACAACATTCGCGTGCGTTCGATCGTGGGCCGTTTCCTGGAGCATTCCAGGGTGTTCTACTTCCGCATTGACGAGGAAGAGCAGCTCTACCTCTCCAGCGCCGACTGGATGAACCGCAACATGCTGCGCCGCATTGAATTGGCCTGGCCGGTGACTGACCCGGCGCAGCGCCAGCGCATCGTTGATGAATGCCTGGTGGCCTACCTCAAAGATGGCGTGGACGCGTGGGATTTGAAAGCCGACGGCACCTATGTCAGGGTGGGCGCCTTGGCCGGCAAAAAACCCAAGGGCCGCAGGCGTGTTGCCACGGGCGCGCAGGCAGCGCTGATGGCCCGTTATGCAGGCGACATAACGCAACCGGCGGCGCGCTGATGGATCTGATCCTTTGGCGCCATGCGGAGGCCAACGACCCCGATTCCGGCCAAGACGACATCGCCCGCGCGCTGACCAGCCGCGGCGAGAAGCAGGCCGCGCGCATGGCCAAATGGCTGGATCGCCAATTGCCCGAGGCGACACGCATCCTGGTCAGCCCCGCCGTGCGCTGTGAGCAGACGGCGTTGGCGCTGGCGCGCAAATACAAGATCAAACCGGAATTGGGGCCGGGCCGCAGCCTGGAGGAGTTGCTCAATGCCGCGCAATGGCCCAACGCGAAAAGCCCCGTGTTGGTCATTGGGCACCAACCTGTTTTGGGGCAGGCCGTTGCCCAATTGCTGGGGTTGCAAAACAGTGACGCCACGGTGCGGCGCGGGGCGGTGTGGTGGCTGCGCGGACGCGAGCGGGACGGGCAAGGCCAAACCGTGGTGGTGGCAGTGCAGTCGCCCGAGGTGCTTTGAGCGTTCAATCAGTGCTCAATCAGTGCTCAATCAGTGTTCAATCGAATGCTATAAATAATATAGCAATAAAGCGCCATTTCACGTGACTTGAGGGGCGGAAAAGTCTTAAGCCTGCAAAAAACAGCTTAAAACACTAAAGTAATTAATACCCATGTTAATTACTTATGAAATCTGACAACCCGCTGAATCATGGGCGGGTTTTCAGGCGCCGGTCATCAGCCCTTGCTGGGACGGCCCGTCTTGATGGCCGGGACGTTTTTCAACGCGTCGGCAAATGCCCCGTCGGCCATGCCAGCCAGGGCCTTGATGCCCGCCCTCATCAACTCGCTTCTTTTTGCCGGACTGCCAAGTTTGACCGCGCGTTGCTTCAGCGCGTCGATCACCAGGTGCTCTGACTTGGGAATGGTGAAACTGTCGCGAACGAGTTTGTCTTTTTTTGGTTTCGGCGGCTTGATTGTTTTGACGGCCTTCATCGCCTTTACCGCAACTGGCGCCGTTGGCCGGCCCGCGGGTTTGGCGGCGGGTTTGACCGGAGATGGGGTGGCAGTTTTGAGCGCGGCCTTGGCATTTGGCGCAGGCTTGTTTTTTAGCGCTTTAGCCGATGGGATGGGTTTTGATTTGGCAGTGGCCATGGGCGCTCCGGGAAAGGGTGGAAACTAGAAACAGTATAAATAGTTTATACCGTTTAAAAGCAATGTCAATTCGCCTTGTCAATTCGCCTTGTCAATTCGCGTTGGCATTCAGGTTCACAGCCAGCGACCAGGGCGTCTTTTGCCAGGCCAGCATTTCCTCATTGAGCAGGTGGGCGGACTGCGGGTACAGCCCAGCCCAGCCGCTGCGGCAAGTCAACTCGAAGCGCCGGGCCCCACCGGCGTCCAGCGAAAGCGCCATGCTTTTGGTGTCCGGGTCGCGCCGTGCGTGGCAAAGGACCACGGCCAGGCGCAGCGCCATCAGTTGGCGGACGAAGGCCGGGTCGTCCTGGTCCAGGTCAAGCTTGCGCAACTTGCCACGGTGGCCCAGCACCAGCAAGCTCAGCCGGTGCAACTGGTTGACCGACAAGCCCAGCACGTCAGCGTTGTCAAGAATGTAGGCGCCGTGTTTGTGGTGGTCGCTGTGCGAAATCTGGACGCCGATTTCATGCAGCTTGGCGGCCCATGACAACTTGCGCCGGCCGCGCTGCAAGGCTTCCTCGCTCATGGCAGCCAGGTCGCTGAGTTGGTCAAAAAGCAGGCTTGCCACCTTCGCCACGCGCGTGGCCTGGTCCTCGTCCACGCCAAACCGCGCAGCCAGCCGTTTGATGGAAACCTCGGGCAAATACATCTGCTGCGAAGCGTCACCCATCAGCTCGCCGATCAGGCCGTGCCGCAGGCCGCCGCTGGCCAGTTGAAGTGTGTCGATTTGCAGCAGGTCAAAGAGCGCCCGCAGAATGGCCAGGCCGCCGCCAATGATCGGCGCGCGGTCTTCTTTCAAACCAGCGAGGCTGAGTTTGTCAGCGCTGCCGGCCGCCAGCAATTGTTCCAGCAGCCAGTCAAGCCCTTCGCGGCTGACCGAAGCCGCAGGCCGTCCGGCGGCAATCAGCACGTCGCCCACAGCGCCTACCGTGCCGGCTGAACCGTAAGCCACGTCCCACAAGTCACGCCGGTAGGTGGTCAGGCATTCGTCCAACACGGCTTTCGCGGCGACCTCGGCAGAATCGAAGGCCTTCCGGGTGAATTGGCCGAGCGGAAAGTAGCGGGCAGACCAGGCCACACTGCCAACCCGGTAAGACTCCATCAGGTTGGGGCTGCTGCCTTCGCCCAGGATCAGCTCGGTGGAGCGTCCGCCAATGTCGATCACCAGGCGTTTTTCAGGCGAGTTGGGCAGCAATTGGCTGACGCCCTGGTAGATCAACCGGGCTTCCTCGCGCCCGGAAATCACTTCAATCGGGAAACCGAGCGCCTTTTTGGCCAGGGCCAGAAACTGGTCCCGGTTGCGCGCCTCGCGCAACGTCTGCGTGGCCACGGCCCGCACTTCGGTGGGTTTGAAGCCCGCCAAACGCTCGCCAAACCGCGCCAGGCAGTCCACGCCGCGCTGCATCGCCTCTGGCGTGAGGTTGCGCTCTTCGTCCATGCCATTGCCTTGGCGCACGGTTTCTTTGAGGTATTCGGTGCGGAAATACTGGCCGTGGTCGACGTGTCCGATTTCAAGGCGGAAGCTGTTCGAACCCAAATCTACGGCGGCAAGGCGGGCGACACCCTTTGCCTGGGTTTTGTCTGGAATAGGGGCGCGATCCATGGTGTGTTCAGGGTTTCCGGGTGGGACGGGTTGCAAGCACAGGTGACAAGCTTATGTCACAGTCGTGACGACGGCGTGACAAGGCACTTGACCTGCCATATTGAAACCCCCGATTTACTGGCTTGCTCAGTCACACCCCTGTCAAAAAAAGGTCGCAAACTCAACTCTGGTTTTTTATTGATCACCTGGAGATGCCCATGAAGTCAGAGTTGGCGAGTTTGACACTTTTGATTGTTGCAACCGCAGTTGCCGGCGGCTGCGCCACCAGCAACCCGATACCTGCGGGCATGAAGGCCGGCCAGTTTGCCGCCTACGAATGTGACGGTGGAAAACGGTTTCAGGCGCGGGCGGCCGTGGATGGAACTTCGGTGCGCATACGTTACGAAGGGGGTTACGAACTGGATCACGTCGGCAAAGGGGTTTATGAGGGTTCAGGATGGAGATTGACGGCCGCCGGAAGCGGACTGTCTGAACTGCAACACAACGGCAAGCCCTTGTTGACGGCTTGTAAGTTAAGCTGAATTTTGTCACATCGTTGTCATATTCATTCGCTAAAGTTGTCGTCTTCTGGTGCGTAACCTGCACACTGTTCCGCATTTTCCAAAGGGATTGCCTGTCCCTGGCTTTTTATAGTTAATCATTTTTAGGAAACATCATGAAAGTATCTCCCGTCAAAGCCATTCTGGCCAGTTCTGCGCTGGCCGTTCTGGGCGCTTTTCCATTGGGCGTTTTGGCTCAAGTGATCAAGATAGACGGCTCCAGCACCGTCTACCCGGTCACAGAAGCCGTGGCCGAAGAGTTCCAGAAAGCCAACAAGGGCCTGAAGGTTACCGTTGGCGTCTCGGGCACGGGCGGCGGGTTCAAGAAGTTCTGCCGCACCGAAACCGACATCTCCAACGCCTCGCGCCCCATCACGGCCTCTGAGATGGCAGACTGCAAGGCCGCCGGTGTTGAATATTTCGAATTGCCGGTGGCGTTTGACGCATTGACGGTGGTCATCAACCCGCGCAACACCTGGCTGAAACAAGCCACCGTTGCAGAATTGAAAAAAATGTGGGAACCGGCGGCGCAGGGCAAGGTGATGCGCTGGAACCAGGTCAACCCGGCCTGGCCAGACCAGCCCATGAAACTTTTTGGCGCAGGCTCGGATTCGGGCACATTTGACTATTTCACCGAAGCGATAGTTGGCAAGCCCAAGTCCAGCCGGGGTGATTTCACGGCCTCTGAGGACGACAACGTGCTGGTGCAGGGCGTCGCGGGCGACGTGAATGCGATTGGTTACTTTGGTTATGCCTATTACGCTGAAAACCAGGGAAAACTCAAGGCGCTGCCGATCATTGAAAAAGACGGAAAGCCGGCAGTTTCGCCCAGCCCGGAAACCGTGATTGCCGGTACCTACCAGCCGCTGGCCCGCCCGATCTTCATTTATGTGAACAGCAAATCGCTTGCCAAACCCGAAGTCAGGAAGTTTGTCGATTTTTACATGGCCCAAGGCGCAAAAATGGCCAAGGAAGTCAAATACGTGCCGCTGCCCGCAGCCATTTACACCACCAACCTCAAACACATCGCCGACAACAAAAAAGGCACGATTTTTGGCGGGAAAAACGAAGTGGGCATCAGCATTGACGAGCTGGTCAAGCGCGAAGCCAAACTCTGACCCGCATGGCCAGGCAAACCCGCCCGCGCGTGCAAGCCGGGTGGGTGACCAAAAATTCAACTCAGTCCTGTCCCATGGAAACATAGAATGAACGGCATCACAACCTCTGACATGCCATTGATGGAAGTTCGTCTGACAGGCAAGGAGCGTCTGGCCCAACTGGCCCAGATCAAGCAAGCACGCAAGCGCAAGGACTGGGTCATCGAGATGATCCTGCTGGCGGCGGCGTGTGTGTCGGTGTTCACCACGGTGGGCATTGTCTACATCCTGCTGCGCGAATCCCTGGTTTTTTTCACCCATGTTCCGTTGTGGGCATTCCTGACAGACACCCAGTGGACGCCGCTGTTTGACGATGCGCATTTCGGCATCATGGTGCTGCTGGCAGGCACCCTGTCGAGTTCGCTGGTGGCTCTGGCGGTGGCGATACCGATGGGGACCATCATCGCCATCTACCTGTCTGAATTCGCCGGGCACCAGACGCGGGAAATTCTCAAACCCCTGCTCGAACTTCTCTCCGGCGTTCCAACAATCATCTATGGGTTTTTCGCTCTGCTGGTCATCACACCGTTGTTGCAGAAAATTTACCCAGACCTTCCCACTTTCAACGTGTTGTCGGCTGGCCTCGTGATGGGGGTGATGATCATTCCTTACGTTTCTTCGCTCTCCGAAGACGCCATGCGCGCCGTTCCCATGAGCCTGCGCGAGGGCTCCTACGCCAGGGGCGGGACCCGGTTCCAGACAGCAACCCGGGTGGTGGTTCCGGCTGCGATTTCCGGCATCGCCTCGGCCTACATTCTGGGCGTCTCCAGGGCTGTGGGGGAAACCATGATCCTGGCCGTTGCGGCCGGCATGCAACCCAATCTGACCCTGAACCCGCTGGAGCCTGCGGCCACCATCACGTCCTTCATCGTGCAGGTCGCGCTGGGTGATTTGCCGCACGGCAGTGTGGGGTATCAAACCATTTTTGCGGCTGGCTTGACACTGCTGCTTATCACGTTGATGTTCAACTTGCTGGGCCACTGGATGCGCCGCAAATACCGTGAGGTCTATTGAATCATGCCGATCGACAAAAAAAATCGCGCTGAACATCTGCGCGGCGTCATCCGGTCACACAAACGTTGGGATGTGACCTTCGCCGCCCTGGGCTTGGCGGCCATGTCGCTGGCCATCCTCACTCTTGCGGCGCTGTTTACCCAGATGGTGATTGATGGCGCGCCGCGCCTGTCTGCGGAATTCTTCACCAGCTTCCCGTCCCGCCGGGCTGGGCAGGCGGGCATTTTGTCGGCTTGGGTGGGGTCGTTTTTTGTGATGCTGGTCACAGCCCTGTTTGCCATTCCGGTTGGCATTGCAAGCGCGATCTACCTCGAAGAATACGCACGCAAGAACTGGTTCACGGACATCATCGAAATCAACATCAGCAATCTCGCCGGGGTGCCGTCCATCGTCTACGGCCTGTTGGCGCTGGGTCTGTTTGTCTACACCTTCGGTTTTGGCCAAAGCATCCTGTCGGCAGGGTTGACGCTGGCGCTTTTGATTCTGCCCATCATCATCGTGACCACCCGCGAGGCCCTGCGGTCCATTCCGCAAACGGTGCGTGAAGGCGCTTACGCCTGTGGCGCCACCAAATGGCAAGTGGTGAGCGACCACCTGGTGCCTTACTCCATGCCGGGGATTTTGACGGGCGTGATCATCGGGCTATCGCGCGCGATTGGTGAAACAGCGCCGATCATCACCATTGGCGCGTTGACGTTCATCGCGTTCCTGCCGCCGGTGCCGTTCGCAGGCGAACCCGCTGCGGGCCTCTTTGACTGGCTGTTTTCGCCCTTCACGGTGATGCCGATCCAGATTTTCAACTGGACGTCAAGGCCAGACCCGGCCTTCCACGCCAATGCCGCCGCCGCCAGCCTGGTGCTGGTGCTCTTGACACTGGGCATGAATGGGCTGGCCATCTGGCTGCGTTACCGCCTGCGTAAAAACATCAAGTGGTAAGAAAGGAAAATCAAATGGCCTCCACCATCACTCTGCCGGTCAGCGCGCCTGCGTTGAAAGCGGAATCGAAAAACCTCGACTTTTATTACGGCACTTTCAAGGCGTTGAAAAGTGTATCGATGCCGATTTACGAGAACCGCGTGACCGCGTTGATCGGCCCCAGCGGATGTGGCAAGTCCACTTACCTGCGGTGCTTCAACCGCATGCACGATCTTTACCCGGGCCATCGGTATGACGGCAAGATAGAGCTGTACCCTGACGATGTGGACATTCTGGACGCGTCGGTCGATCCGATCGAAGTCCGCATGCGCATCTCGATGGTTTTCCAGAAGCCCAACCCCTTCCCGAAATCAATTTTTGAAAATGTCGCCTACGGTTTGCGGGTGCGGGGCGAGAAATCAGAATCCTTCCTGGAAGACAAGGTTGAGGCTGCGCTCAAGAGTTCTGCCATCTGGAACGAAGTCAAAGACCGCCTCGAAGAACCCGCAACCAATCTCTCAGGCGGGCAGCAGCAGCGGCTGTGTATTGCCCGCTCGCTGGCGACCGACCCGGAGATCATCCTGTTTGACGAACCCACCTCGGCGCTGGACCCCATTGCCACCGGCAGCATAGAAGAACTGATTGGGGAGATCAAAAGCCAGGTGACCATCCTGATCGTGACCCATAACATGCAGCAGGCTGCGCGTGTTTCAGACTACGTCGCTTACATGTATTTGGGCGAGATGGTTGAATATGGCGCGACCAATGACGTCTTCATGAAGCCCAAGCGCCAGGAAACCGAAGACTACATCACAGGCCGTTTTGGATAGGACCCCCATGACCGACAAACACCTCTCTACCCAGTTTGACAGCGAACTTGCCGCTGTCTCTACGCGCGTTATGGAGCTTGGCGGCCTGGTGGCTTCCCAGATCCGCCAGGCCATCTACGCGCTGATGCAATACAGCGCCGAGGCAGCCGACCAGGTGATAGAGACTGAAGCGCGCGTCAACGCCATGGAAGTCGACATCGACCGCGACCTTTCTTCCATCATCGCGCGGCGCCAGCCCACCGCCCGCGACCTGCGACTTTTAATCGCGATTTCAAAAACCACCGCCAATTTGGAGCGTGTCGGTGACGAGGCCGAAAAAATCGCGCGGATGGTGCGATCCATCATTGCCAGCGGTTCGCCGCGATCCTTGCCTTCACTCGAACTGCGGGTGGCGGCAGAACTGGCTAGCGCTTTGCTGAACAAGGCGCTCGACGCCTTCGCCCGCCTGGACACCGCCGCCGCGCTGTCCATTTTGAAGGAAGACGACCTGATCGACCAGGAGTTCAACGGCTTCGTGCGCAAACTCATCACCTACATGATGGAAGACCCGCGCATGATCTCGCCCAGCCTTGATTTGTTGTTCCTGGCCAAAGCCATCGAGCGCATCGGCGACCACGCCAAGAATATCGCGGAGTTCATCATCTACGTGGTCAAGGGCGAAGACGTGCGCCACACCTCGATTGAGCAGATCGAATCTGTGGTGCGATGAGAGCCGCCCGATGAGGAACTTGCCGTCAATTCTGATCGTTGAAGACGAGCCTGCCATCGCCGAGCTGATGGCCGTCAACCTGCGCCACAACG
Organism: Rhodoferax sp.; assembly: GCA_031428695.1. Classification (GTDB taxonomy): domain Bacteria; phylum Pseudomonadota; class Gammaproteobacteria; order Burkholderiales; family Burkholderiaceae_C; genus JANYCG01. The sequence goes on from JANOYE010000246.1 coordinate 28,919, forward strand.
GCTTTCGCACCACCTGGGCAATGGACAGCGTCACCGCCCAAAAAGAGCTGGACGCGGTTTTGCCCGATGTCATTTTGTTGGACTGGATGTTGCCCGGCGAAAGTGGCCTCTCGATGGCCAAACGCTGGCGCGCCCACGTCCGCACCAAGGCGGTGCCGATCATCATGGTGACTGCCCGAGGCGATGAGCCCGACCGCGTCGCCGGCCTGGACGGCGGCGCTGATGACTACATCACCAAGCCGTTTTCGATCAAAGAGCTGCTGGCCCGCGTGCGCGCCGTGTTGCGCCGCCGCGCGCCCGAACAGGCGCTCGGGACGATGGAAATTGCCGGCTTGACGCTGGACACCAGCACCTACCGGGTCGCTTATAAAGATCAGAAATTGAAAGTGGGGCCGACCGAATTTCGCCTGCTGCAGTACTTGATGAGCCATTCTGAGCGTGTGCACAGCCGCTCCCAGCTTCTGGACAAGGTTTGGGGCGACCACGTGTTCATCGAAGAGCGTACGGTGGATGTGCATGTGAAGCGGCTTCGGGAGGCGTTGGGTGATGCGGGGGTGATGGTGGAAACCGTGCGTGGCGCAGGCTACCGGGTGACAGCGCAGCCGACACACTGAGCGGCTGATGCCCTGGCGTTTCGTTTCTTTCGTTCTATGGCTGGGTGCGGGCGCGTTGCTCGGAGCGGGTTTTAACGCTGTTTTTGCGCTCGGCAGGGCATTGGATTGTGGGCTGGCAGGCGCTGTTGCCGTAAGCCTGGTGTGGCTGGCCTGGGATCTGGCCCGTGCCAACCGGCTGCTCACCTGGCTGCGCCGGGGCGATGCCGCTGCGCCCATTCACCTGACCGGCTTCTGGCTCGATTTGCAGCAGCGCCTGCGCAAGGCCCTCACCGAGCGCGAACGCCGTCAAGCCGCCAGCGATGCGCGTTTGCAAGATTTTCTGGCCGCCATGCAAGCTTCTCCCAACGGCGTTGTGCTGCTGGACGCCGACACCCGCATCGAATGGTTCAACCAGACGGCCACTTTGCATTTTGGCTTTGAACCGGAGCGTGATTTGCTGCAACACATCGGCAACCTGGTGCGTGAGCCGGCATTTGCCAGCTACTTGGGCCAACGTGATTTCACGCATGGCGTCACTCTGCTGGGCAAGGCCTCCACTGAGCAACGCCCGGTCAAACTGGCGGTGCAGATGCATGCGTATGGCGAAGGCCGCCGCCTGTTGTTGTCGCGCGATGTGACGCAAATCGAACAAGCCGATGCCATGCGGCGTGATTTTGTCGCCAACGTATCGCACGAGATCCGCACCCCGCTGACGGTTGTGAGCGGTTTTGTCGAAACCCTGCAATCGTTGCCGCTGGAGGAGTCGCAGCGCCAACGTTACCTGGGGCTGATCGCAGAGCAGGCCCGCCGCATGCAAACGCTGGTGAGCGATTTGCTGGCCTTGTCGCGGCTGGAGGCGAATCCGCCAGTGAGCCTGACCGAATGGACTTCTGTGGGGAATTTGATGCGTCAGGTAATTAGCGAGGCCAGAAACTTGTCCGCCAGCACATCGAAGGCCAGAGAGCCGCAGCACCAAATTGAGTTTGTCGGGATGGAATCGTGCGAACACAGCGAGCTGGCCGGTTCCGCTGCGGAACTGTTGAGCGCATTTAACAATCTGGTGGGCAATGCAGTGCGGTACACACCCGTTCCCGGTTTGATCCAGATCAGTTGGACCTTGCTGCCCGAAGGTCGAGCTGAGTTCGCGGTGAAAGACACTGGGCCCGGTATTGGCGCCGAGCATGTGCCGCGCTTGACCGAGCGCTTTTACCGTGTAGACCGCAGCCGCTCGCGGGACACCGGCGGCACCGGGCTTGGGCTGGCCATTGTCAAACACGTGGCGCAGCGGCACGGGACTCAGCTGCTGATCAAGTCTGAACCAGGGGCTGGTTCTACCTTTTCCCTGATGTTTCCTGCGGGACAGCTCAGAGCGCAAGGCGAAATGAGATTCTAGAATATTTTTATAGGAGTCTATTTACAATTAAATTATCGATACTAAGTCACGAATATCCTACTTAGTAAGCTATTAATTTTAATCAGTAAATGAATTATTTAGTTGTAAAAAATTAATAAAATCAATAATAAACGATTTTATAGTTCAATGTCGATCTGTCGCTGCCATCCGCAGCAATAACAACAAGCTCAGTGCCGTGGCCCCAAGGGCCAGAGAACTCATGATCCAGAAGGCAATCGGCGATTGCATCGCTGCCCACGGCCCCAGGCCCTGGTAAGCCAGCAGGTAACCCCCACCCAGCCCGCCACCCCACAGCAACACGGCGTAGATCACAAACGGCACAAAAGCCACCCGAAAGCAGCGCAAGACAAAGAGCCCGACCGACTGCAGGCCGTCAAACACGTGGTACAGCGCCACCCAGGCCAGCATGGGCACCGCCAGGTCGGCGATCTCGCGGCTGCTGCTGTAGATCGGCACCAGCAGGTGGCGCACCGCCAGCAACACGCCACTCATGAGCAGCCCCAAGCCAAACACGCTGGCCAAGCCGAGTTTGATGGCGTGGCGCGCCCTGGCCGCGTCGCCGCTGCCGAGCCAATAACTCACGCGCGCGCTGGCGGCAATGGAGATGGCCAGGGGCAACATGTACAAAAGCGCGGCGAGGTTCATGGCGATCTGGTGGCTGCCGGCGGCTGCGGTGCCAAGCCGCGCGATGAAAAGCGCCATCAAGGTGAAAGAGGTGACCTCCACCATCACCGCCAGCGCGCTTGGCACGCCTAGGCGCGCGTAACCGCCAATTTGCCGCCAGTTGGGCGCCTCCAGGCGCTGCCAGACGCGCAGGGGCTGGTACATCGGCTGGGTGCGCAGCATCCACAGTGCCACCAGCAGCAGGCCATAACCGACCACCAACGAGGCCAACGCGCAACCCACGGCGCCGCGTGGTGCCAGGCCCAGGCCGCCAAAGGCGAACCAGATCGACAGCGGCACCTTGAGCACCAGCGAGCCAATCTGCAGCCAGGTCACCAGCAACGGCCGCCCAAGGCTCTGGTTCAAGGTGCTGACCAGGCGAAACAGCAGCGACGGCGGCAACGTCCAGGCCAACACCCAGAGGTAATCAAGCGCCTCCTGGCGCAGCGCCTCGGGCACCTGCGTCCAACGAAAAATCGGCGCCGGGTTGAACAAAATCAACATGCCGATGGCCGAAGTAACAGCACACAGGTACAGGCTTTGCCGGAACGACTGGCCAATGGCTGATTCCTTTTTGGCGCCATGCAGCTCGGCCCAAATCGGCAACATCGCCTGGGTGACGCCCAGCAGGGCCACAAACACGCTGATGTAGATGGCCGCACCGACCGACAGCGCCGCCAGGGAGCCACTCGAATAGCGCCCGGCAACGATGGTGTCGGTGACCGAATAAGCCATCACCGCGAGTTGCCCCACCAGCACCGTGCCGGCGTGTTTGGCGATGATTTTCAGTTCGGACAAGGGTTGAATCAGGGCCAATCAGCCAGGATCACGGCGCGCCGCGTGACGAGCGGCGGTAGAGCAGCACGTCGTCATCACGGTCGGTGGGGCGGTAGCCGAAGTACTGCGGCGTCCACTGGCGCAGGTTGACGGCATCGGGCAGGCTGGCTACTTTGTCTCGGTCCACCAGCAGCCACGGGCACGTAGCGCGCCAAGCCGCGCTTTGCAGCTTGAGCCCGGTGTGAAACTGGAAGGCGGCGATTTGCCCAGGGTCCAGGCCATGGGTTTCGGCGCAGGGCGCATTGGGGTGGTTGGCATTGCTGTCGGCGGCGATGACGAAGCTGATCTGCCGCGTCAACGCCGTGTAGCTGCGGGCGAAGTCCAGCAGCGGCAGCCACAGCGTCATCAACAGCAGCCAACACAACGCTGCGCCGCCAGCGGGAAGCACCAGGCTTTTCCAGATCGCCGCGCGGTGCCGCCCGACGCGCCAATGCACAAGCCACGCCCACACCGCTGTCGCCAGCACGGCCAGCAGCAAGGCACCAAGCGAAAAACTGGGCACGAAGCCGGGCGCCAGCCGCATCACATTGGCTGCAGGTTGCGGCGGCACGCCAGTCAACATGGCGATCCACACCACCCAAATCACCAGGGCGCAGCCAGTGAAAAACAACAAGGTGAACCAGTCCACCAAAGACGAAATGGTGCGCCCGAGTGTAGGCAAGGCAAAGGCGGCCAGGGCGGCCAACGGCGGCAGTGCCAAGAGCAAAGCGCGGTCGCCCGAGCTGGTGAACAGGGTGTTGCACACGGTGACCGCGACAAACAGCAGTGGCAGCGCCAGGTGGCGGTGCATCTGCCCGCGCGCCATTTGGCGCAACTGCAAACGCCAGCGCCAGAGCGTCCACAAAACGAGCGGCCAGGCGGGCCAGGTGAACCACAAAAACAGGCGCGCCAGGCCATGCCAATCGTGCCGGCCACTGTCCCATGTGCGCGGCAGCTCGATCCGCCAGCGCCATAGCGCCAGTTCAGTTGACATGAAAACCAGTGCAAGCACGAGCAGGCCCAACCCCCAACTGATGGCTGCTCGGCCGGCGCCTAAACGCTGGTCAACCCGGTCATAGGATGAGTTGTCAAACGAGGAGTTGTCAAAGGAGGAGTTGTCTAGGCCGTCAGCCGGGCGCCGGTCCAACCCATGCACCAGCCAGACACCCAGGCCCAGCAGCACCGCCAAAGTGGGTGCGCCTGACAGGGCCAGCCCAAACAGCCCGACCGCAGCGCACAGAGCGGGCGCCACGACCCGGTAAGGCAGCGCTGCGAAGGCGTAAAAACTCAGCGCAATGCAACATAGCTGCACGGCAGCCGGTGTCGTCTCATGGGAGAGCTGGGCCAGCCCCAACGTGGCAACGCAGGCCAAAAGGCCGCCGTCGGCCATGGCGCGGGCGTAGTCGGGTGTGCTGGCTTCGCCGCCGAAGGCAAATGCCACCGGTTGGGCTTTCGGGCTTCGGGCCAGGTAATACACGCCGTACCAAGTGGCAGAAAAGGTCATCGCGAGCAACAGGGCAAACGCGCCATGGACGGCGGCATCGGCATCAAGGAATGGTGCAATTTGGATGGCCAAGGCGCCTATCCAATAGGGCAATAACCCGTCTGCCGCTGGCGACAGGCCCATCATTTGCGGACTCAGCCAGCTGGAGTCGCCCCGCGCCAGCGACTGCATGAAGCCGAACGCGGTCATGTCGGCGCTCTTCCAGGGCTGGCGCCCGAAGAGCCCCGGCAACACGTAGGCGGCGCAAAACAGCCACAACGCCACGCGCGGCAAGCGTCGCACAGCGCCTTGGGCGACGATGGCAGGACTTGGTTGGTTCATGTCGCGCAGAGGTTTTGCAGACGAAGAGCGGGCTTCACGTAACGTGCTTCACAGAGTGGAGGGCCGGAAATAGAAAAAGGGCAGCGCGGTGGACCGGCTGCCCTTTTGAGTCGAAATGCGCCAGCTTATTTGGCTGCAGTTTTTCCGAAGCGGTTGCGGAAACGCTCGACGCGGCCGCCCATGTTGTCCACAGACTTCTGCGTGCCAGTGTAGAACGGGTGCGACTCACTGGAGGTGTCAAGTTTGTACAACGGCAACTCACGGCCATCTTCCATTTTGATCATTTCCTTGGCGTTGGCGCAGGAGCGGGTGACAAATTTGAAGTTGTTGGACAAGTCCATGAAACAAACTTCGCGGTAGTTGGGGTGAATGCCGTCTTTCATGATTCTTCCTGATTCAGATGCGAGAGCCGCCGCTGGACTGTTCCATGGGTACTTTTCGCGGTAAGCCTATGATTATACGACGGAATGCGGACTTTCGGGGGGCAGGGAGTTACACGAAATGAATGATCGTGGGGGCAAGTTTTTCCGAAGGGCCGCTCCCGATGAAAAATGCGGCCCCCTTGGGGGGCAGGGAGTTACACGAAGTG